>JBARHR010000306.1:0-12217 GCA_049799335.1 Gallionella sp.
GAAAATTCTGCAGGAATAGCGACTGCAGCAGCATGCCACCAAAGAAACCGATGCCGATCGCGGTCATGATCAGGCTGGCGGCGACAAAGTTTCGATCGCGAAAGATGCGCAGATCGAACAGCGGATGATGTTTTCCAATCAGTGTGTACGCGACAAAGAACACGATAGACAGCACGGAAACAAAGCCGGCGATTACCAGCATCCGCGAACTGAACCAGTCGTCCTGATTGCCCCGGTCCAGCACTAACTGCAACGCGCCAATTCCCAAAGCCAGTGTGAAAAAGCCAACCCAGTCCATGCGTCGTGCGCGCACAGTAGTATCCGGAACATGGCGCAACGCGAGCAGGATGGAAAGCACACCGACCGGCAGATTGATGTAAAAAGTCCAGCGCCAGCTCATTTCCTCGGTAAGCCAACCGCCCAGCGTGGGTCCCATTATTGGAGCTACCATTACGCCCATGCTCCAGATTGCCATCGCTTTGCCACGCTGCTCGCCGGGAAAGATCTGCAGCATGATGGACTGCGACAGTGGCACCAGAGACGCGCCAAACACGCCTTGCAAAAAACGAAACATGACGATTTCAGCGAGGCTGGTAGCCATTCCACACAGCGCCGATGTGATCACGAAGCCTGCAATGCTGATCAGCAGAAAGCGTCGCTGACCAATACGGTCCGTAATGTAACCGGTGAGGGGCATGATCATCGCCGAGGCGATCAGATACGAGGTCAGCACCCAGCCGATATTGTCCGGGGTCGCGTTTAATTGTCCTGCCATATTCGGCAGCGCGACATTGACTATGGTGGTGTCCAGCACCTGCATGATGGTCGCAGCCATCACCGCAAAGCCGGTCAGTACCCTGCTGCTGTTCATGCCATCACTTCAGTTGGACCGTGACCGTTGCAGTTGCACCAATACGCAATGGGTAATCGGCATCGTTCTGATCAGTGCTGATGCGAACCGGAACGCGTTGCGCAATCTTCACCCAGTTACCGGTCGCGTTTTGCGGTGGCAACAGCGAGAACGCGGTGCCGGTACCACCACTAAGGCTGTGCACGGTCCCGGTGAGCCTTCGATCGGGATACATGTCAACCTTGATATCTACTTTTAGGCCGGGATGTATACCTTCCAGCTCAGTCTCCTTGAAATTGGCATCGATGTAAAAGCTGTCATTTGCGATCAGCGCAAACAGTGGCTCGCCCACCGCCACCAAGGAGCCGGGTGTAAGCGTGAGATTGCTAATCTGTCCGTCGCTCTCGGCTACAACGTGCGTATGTTCCAAGTCGAGCTTCGCCTGCTCGATCGCGGCTTGCGCTTTCAATACATCGCCCCGTTCTGCAATTTTTTGTGGCACGGAAAGCGCCTTCGCCAATTTGGCGCGCGCCTGATCCAGTCCTGCCTCCAAGCTAAGCTGGCGCGTCTGCGCGTCGTCCAGCGATTGTTGTGACAAAAAATGCCGGGCCACCAATTCCTGATCGCGCGCGTAGCGGGTATGCGCGTTGGCCAGATCACTTTCGGTTTGCCGCACCTCGGCACGCACGGCGAGAACTTCTGCGCTATCCTCTCTGGCGGCCTGCTTGGCAAGGGCAAGCTCCGCCTGTGCGCGCAGCAGCGCGATCGCATAGGGTTCTTGATCAATATCGAATAGCGGATCGCCCTTGCGGAGATTTTGATTCTCTCTGACATACACCGAAGTGACACGTCCTGCGACAAGAGATGCGACGTTTACGACGTCTGCGTTGACATATGCGTTTTCTGTGGTACGCGTCAGACTTGAATAATGCATGTACGCAAAAGTGACGGGCAGCACCATAAGCACGGCGAAAATGACAAGCAGTCTCCGACGATTTTCGAATATTCCCATTGTGTCTTTCCTTGCTGCGAATTGTTAGATCTGACCATCTACGTATCTGGCTGCCGACGGCGCGGTGCTATGCGGTACACATCTCACCGTGCCATTACCTACCCTTGCTCACCTATCGCGCAGCACTAAACTGCATCCAGGCTATTTAACCGCAACAACCTGCCTGGCGCTATATTCAAATATGGCTTGCGGATCATTCCGCAACAAATCGAATTCCGCCGATACTTTGCGTGCCGTATTAGTTGCTATCATTCCCCGGTTCAGCAGCATATCTGCACCGCTCAGAAACAAGGTCTTCCACATAGTCATGAAGCAGTCGCGCTCGGATGGACTTTTCATGCGCTTATCCAGCAGGAGATTTACCGTACGGTACTCTGCAATTCTGAAACCGGCATCGACAAAATAGCCCGGCAACTGGATACCGATGTCCGGATTCCCGCCGATGGACGCTTGCAACCGATTAAATTGTTTCCAGTAGTCCAGCAAGACCTGATTATGAGGATAGATGTAGATGCCCGAATTGAACACCTCGGTACAGTACATCTTTCCGGCGAATTTCAGAACGCGTTTCGCCTCGGCAAGTATCGCACCGGGATTTGAAAAATGTTCGAGTACAAAAAAAATATAGATGGCATCGAACGACTCGTCGGAAAATGGAAGTTCAGCTCCGCTACCGACCACTAGCGTTACCAGGCCTTCCCGCACTTCCCGTGCAAGCAGTTGCCCGGCCTTGCTGATCTGTGCTCCCGACAAATCGATACCGGTAATCGAGGATATCTTCTGTCTGTTCAGTACCGTCCTGATTTGCGCCCCGACCCCACAGCCAATCTCCAGAATGGAATCACCCGGTTCAAACGCGAGCAACGGGTGTATGTAAGGCTCAAGAAACGCGGCCTGCGCCACCAGACGATGCTGTTCGGCTGCATCATAGCTATGGATGTAATTTATCGGCATGCCCACTCGATAAAGAAGGCGCAATACGGATTGCGCGACGGCGTCCATGCGCAATCAAGCCGGATGCGCATTGATAATTCTGTGCAAACAACTCAAAGGTTGGCCAGGTCGCGCACCACGTCTGCAATACCGCGGGCGGATTGCTCCACCAAAGAACGTTCCTCGCCTTCAACCATCACACGAAGCAACGGCTCGGTACCCGACGGGCGCAATAAAACTCGACCTTTGCCATGGAGCATCTGTTCCGCTTCGGCAACCGCAGACCTGACCTTTTCGTGACCGAGGCAATCGACACCCCGGCTTACCTTGACGTTGATCAGCACCTGAGGATACATCTGCAAATCCCGCGCAGCTTCTGCCAATGTTTGTCCGTTGACCCGCAATGCGTGAAGCACTTGAAGTGCCGAAATTATGCCGTCACCGGTGCTGTGTTTATCGAGACAAATGATGTGCCCTGAATTTTCGCCGCCCAGCTGCCAGCCCTGCTGCTTCAACAATTCCATAACGTAACGGTCGCCAACCTTGGCCCGTTTGAACGGTATGCCCAGATTTTCCATGGCGTGCTCAAACGCAAGATTGGTCATCAACGTGCCCACCACGCCGCCATGTATTTTCCCCTGTGTCTGGCGTAGTTTGGCGATCACGTACAGCAGCTGATCGCCGTCGTAAAGATCTCCGGCGCCGTCCACCATCATCAGACGATCGCCATCTCCGTCCAACGCAATGCCGATATCTGCCGCATGCTCGACTACCGCCTTCCGCAAATTGCCTGTTGATGTAGCCCCGTAACCGTCATTGATGTTGATCCCGTCTGGTTGCGCACCGATGGCGACCACATCGGCGCCCAATTCGTGAAACACGTATCGCGCGATGTCGTACGTTGCGCCGTGTGCGCTATCGACCACAATCTTCAGCCCGCGCAAATCCAGCTCCGCTGGAAACGTGCTCTTGCAAAACTCAATATAGCGCCCCGCTGCATCGTCTATGCGTTTAGCCTTCCCGAGCTTACTTGACGAATTGGTTTGCATTGCATTGTCCAGTTCAGCTTCGATGGCATGTTCGGTTTCGTCGGGTAGTTTGGTGCCGTGAGCAGAAAAAAACTTGATGCCGTTGTCGTCAAACGGATTATGTGAAGCGGAAATCACGATACCCGCCTGCAGCCGCAATGCCCGGGTGAGGTAGGCAACTGCTGGCGTCGGAACCGGACCTGCCAGATAAACGTCGATGCCCGCTGCGATCAGGCCCGCCTCCAGCGCGGACTCGAGCATGTAACCCGAGATGCGCGTGTCCTTGCCTATCAGCACGCCGGCGCGTTCACTGCTAGTTCCGGCAAACACCTTGCCCGCGGCACATCCCAAATGCATGATAAATTGTGGCGTTATCGGGTGTTCGCCTACCCTGCCACGCACACCGTCCGTCCCAAAATATTTCTTGCTCACCACTGGCCTCCATTTACCGCTTGCAGTACTTTTAATGCATCGACCGTTTCGCGCACATCATGCACCCGCACGATACGCGCGCCACGCTGCACCGCCAGCGTCGCGGCGGCCACGCTTGCCGCGACCCTATCGCTCACTTCGCGTCCGGTAATTGCGCCAAGCATTGATTTGCGCGACAGTCCCGCCAACACCGGAAAATGCAGTTTCGCTATCGATTGCAATCCACCTAGCAAGTCGAGATTATGCGCCAACGTCTTGCCAAATCCAAAGCCGGGATCAATTGCAATCCGCTGCGGATTAATCCCGGCTGAAATCGCGGCCGCAACGCGCTCACTCAGGAATGCCGCAACTTCAGCCACGACATTGTCGTAGCGTGGCCGCGCCTGCATGGTTTGCGGGTCACCCTGCTTATGCATCAGACAAACTGCCACATTGCTGGATGACACCGCATCCATCGCGGCCGCAGCCTGAAGCGCATTGATATCGTTAATCATCTGCGCACCTGCCGCAATTGCAGCGCGCATCACCTCGGGTTTGCTGGTATCAATGGAAACCGGCACGGGTACTCCCCGTAAACCCTCCAGAACGGGCATGACGCGGTCCAACTCCTGCTGCACACCTACCGATATTGCGCCCGGTCGGGTCGACTCTCCACCGATATCAAGCAGGTCGGCACCTTCTGCGATCAATCTATACGCATGTGCCAGCGCGTCATCTCGAGCCGCATGCAGGCCACCATTGGAAAACGAGTCCGGAGTGACGTTGATGACACCCATGACCAGCGGCCGCGATAAATCGAACTGGAAGCTTCCGCAATGAAACAGCATAATCGGACGGGGAATGGTCAGGAACAAACAAGTTCCTGACGCACTTTATAAACTAGCCCGAGACTAACAGACTCCGCATCAAGTTTCCTGCGCGGGTTGCGTCGGCGTCGTAGCCGGTGCAGTCGGAGCCTGATCCTGCGGAGGTTGCGATGATTGACCGCTATGACTGGGTTTTGGTGGCCGGGGAGGATTTCCTCCCATGATGTCGTCAAGTTGTTCCGCATCCAGCGTTTCAAATTCGAGCAATGCCTTGGCCATCGCCTCAACCTTATCACTGTTCTCTTCAATCAACCGTCGCGCCAAACCATACTGCTGATCGATGATACGTCGAATTTCGGTATCCACTTTCTGCATGGTGGCCTCGGAGATATTCTTGTGCGTGGTCACCGAACGCCCCAAGAAGACTTCTCCTTCGTTCTCGCCGTACACCATCGTCCCGAGCGAATCCGACATTCCCCACTGGGTAACCATGCGTCTTGCCATTTCTGTGGCGCGCTCGAAATCGTTGGACGCGCCGGTGGTCATTTGATGCATGAAAATCTCTTCGGCAATACGTCCGCCGAACAGTACGGCGATGGTATCGAGAATGCGTGCCTTGTCCATGCTGTAGCGATCCTCGGAAGGCAACTGCATTGTCAACCCCAGCGCACGACCGCGCGGGATGATGGTCACTTTGTGCACCGGATCGGTTTTCGGCAACAGCTTCGCTACGACTGCGTGACCAGACTCATGATAGGCGGTGTTGCGCCGCTCTTCTTCCGGCATGATCATGGACCGACGTTCCGCGCCCATCATGATCTTATCCTTGGCCGACTCGAAATCGTCCATTTCAACAAACCGCTTGCCGCGCCTTGCCGCAAACAGCGCTGCTTCATTGACCAGATTGGCAATATCGGCGCCAGACATGCCGGGCGTACCGCGCGCCAGAATGTCAGCCTTGACGTCCTGTGCCACAGGCACCTTGCGCATATGCACCATCAAAATCTGTTCGCGCCCGCGTATATCGGGCAGCGGAACAACCACCTGACGGTCAAAGCGTCCGGGGCGCAGCAGAGCAGGATCAAGTACATCGGGACGGTTGGTGGCGGCAATCACGATCACGCCGCTGGCGCCTTCGAATCCGTCCATTTCCACCAGCAACGCATTCAGCGTCTGCTCACGTTCATCGTTGCCACCGCCCAGCCCTGCGCCACGCTGGCGACCCACGGCGTCAATTTCGTCGATAAACACGATGCACGGTGCATGCTTTTTTGCCTGTTCGAACATATCGCGCACACGCGCCGCGCCGACACCGACGAACATTTCCACAAAATCTGAACCGGATATGGAAAAGAACGGCACTTTGGCTTCTCCGGCAATCGCCTTGGCCAACAACGTCTTGCCGGTTCCCGGATTGCCCACCAGCAACACACCGCGCGGTATGCGACCACCCAGATTCTGAAACTTGGACGGATCGCGCAAAAAATCCACCAGTTCGGAAACTTCTTCCTTGGCCTCGTCGCAACCCGCCACATCGGCGAATGTAAAGCGTTCCTTGTTTTCATCCAGCATCCGCGCGCGCGATTTGCCGAACGAAAATGCTCCGCCCTTCCCGCCGCCCTGCATCTGACGCATGAAGAATATCCACACACCGATCAGCAAAATCATCGGGAACCAGGATACAAATATGTTCATCAGGAACGAAGGCTCTTCTTCAGGTTTGGCTTCAATGTTCACGCCGTTCTTGAGAAGGTCAGAAACCATCCACAAGTCGCTAGGTGCATAACTGGTTATGCGTTTGCCATCGGCAGTCGTTGCCTTGAGCGTACGGCCCTCGATGGTTACTTTGGAAATATGCCCTTGCTTTACTTCGTCGAGAAACTGCGAATAGTCGATCTGAGCCTGGGAGGACTGTTGCTGGCGCGTGTTGAATTGGTTAAACACGGTCATCAGCACCAAAGCGACAACCATCCAAATTGCAATACTCTTAAAATTGTTCAAACTCACACTCCTTAAGACGGCTCAGCTTCAGACTGCGCGATATGTTATTAGACTATGGATTGCTTCTTTTCGCTAGCCAAAAGATACACTTCCGTGCTCCGGTCCCTTGAAGCTTTGGGCTTGCGCGTAACCACTTTTTCAAAATTGTTTCGTACCAATCGGCGGAATTCTTCAAAGCCGGTACCCTGAAATACCTTGACAAGAAAGCTGCCACCTGGCGTCAGGTGGCCCAACGCAAATTCCAGCGCCAACTCGGCAAGATGCATCGCCCGTGCCTGATCCGCAGACACAACGCCGCTTATATTGGGGGCCATATCGGAAATTACAAGCTCTACCGGCCTGCCTTGCAGCAATTCAACGAGCTGCGAAAGCACTTTGCCATCCCTGAAGTCACCCTGAATGAAGGACACGCCGGGCAGCGGGTGCAGGGGCAATAAATCCAGCGCGATCACTTTCCCGCCTGGTGCCACCTTAGCGGCTGCAACTTGACACCAACCTCCCGGCGTCGCACCCAGATCAACGACTATCGTTCCGGGCCTGAGCAATCGATCTTTGGCATCGATCTCCAACAGTTTGTACGCTGCACGCGATCGATAGCCATCCTTCTTTGCCTGTTGCACAAAAGGGTCTTTCACATGCTCCTGCATCCATTGCTTGCTGGTTTTGGAAGGCTTCATCGTTTAGAATTCGCGCCTTAATCAAAAAGGCCCTTATGTTATCCCTTACCGTAACCGAACGCCGCGAACTGAAAGCCAAAGCGCATCCACTCAATCCGGTCGTGATGATAGGCAACGCGGGGCTGACTCCGCCAGTGTTGGCGGAAATTGCTGCCAGTTTGAAAGTTCACGAGCTGATCAAAATTCGCGTAATGAGCGACGACCGCGCCCTGCGCGACGATATACTTAACACGATCTGCTCGGAGCTCGACGCAGCGCCAGTTCAACATATAGGAAAAATATTGGTAATTTACCTGGCCAATCCGGACGCGCACCAAATCGAAATCAAGAAAATGCCTCGCCACAAGGGGAAAAAACCACTATCCAAGAAACAACTGGCAAGTCGCGGCTGATCGGACACTGTGTCGTTGCCCGGTGCGCGTATCGCGATGCGGATCAGGCGGGATACGCGTCAGATATATTGCACTTCCACAACCTCAAACTCGCGCACACCACCGGGCGCCTGCACTTCAGCAATGTCACCGCTATATTTTCCGATCAGAGCACGCGCAATCGGCGAACTGATTGACACCTTGCGTTGCCGAATATTCGCCTCGTCCTCGCCAACGATCTGGTAAGTAACCACATCGCCGTTGTCCACATCTTCAAGCACTACCGTCGCGCCGAACACACATCGCCCATCCGGGTTAAGGGTCTTGGGATCGATAATCTGGGCGCTCCCGAGCTTGCTTTCCAATTCGACTATTCGCCCCTCGACGAACGACTGGCGATCCTTAGCCGCATCGTATTCCGCGTTCTCGGACAGATCACCTTGCGCACGTGCTTCCGCGATCGCATTGATCACGGATGGACGCTCCACGGTTTTAAGATTATGCAATTCCTGGCGCAGCGCTTCGGCGCCAGCCATAGTCAATGGGATTTTGCTCATGCCGCTGTTTCCTTCAGACGAGTCGTTGATGTAGCGCTTGCAGGTCATAAACCTGCAAGCCGGTAAGGTGTTGCATACCCAGGCAGGCGGCGCGTGCACCTGCGAGCGTGGTGTAGTAGGTAACGCGGCCTTGCAACGCGGCGTGGCGGATCGAGTATGAATCGCGCATCACACTCGGTCTGCTATCCACGGTATTGATAATCAGGGTTACGTCGCCGTTCTTGATCATGTCGACAATATGGGGCCTGCCCTCGACAACCTTGTTGACCACCACGACATCCACGCCGGCAGCACTGATAACAGCCGCGGTACCACGCGTCGCCAGGATGGTAAATCCCAGTTGCTTCAGCGTACCAGCGATCTCGACCACCCCGGATTTATCTTCTTCGCGGACGCTGATAAAAACCTTACCGTCCTTGGGTAGCTTGATGCTTGCAGCCATTTGCGATTTTACAAACGCTTCGGCAAAACTCTCCCCTACGCCCATCACTTCACCGGTCGATTTCATTTCCGGCCCCAGTATTGTATCGACGCCAGGAAATTTGATAAACGGGAATACCGCCTCCTTTACCGAGTAATAGTTTGGAATCACTTCCTTGCCAACGCCTTGTTGATCCAGTGTCTGCCCGGCCATGCAGCGCGCCGCAATCTTTGCCAGCGGCACTCCGGTTGCCTTGGAAACAAACGGCACCGTTCTCGACGCGCGCGGGTTTACCTCAAGGACATACACCGCACCACTCTGGATCGCAAACTGCACGTTCATCAAACCGACCACGTTCAGCGCTTGCGCCATCGCGACTGTTTGGCGCCTTAACTCGTCCTGCAATGAACCGGAAAGACTGAACGGAGGCAGGGAGCACGCGGAGTCTCCGGAGTGCACGCCCGCCTGCTCGACGTGTTCCATGATGCCGCCGATGATGACGGCCTTGCCATCCGAAATCGCATCAACATCCACCTCGATTGCATCATTCAGAAATCGATCAAGAAGGATGGGCATGAATTCGGGGTAAGTCTTTGCCATCTGCACAGCGCCGCGCATATACCGCTCCAGATCAGCCTGCTCGTGGATGATTTCCATCGCCCGCCCGCCCAGCACATTGCTGGGTCGCACCACCAGCGGATAGCCAATGTCCGCCGCACCCTCCAACGCGCCGCTCACCGTCCTCGCGGTACGATTTGGCGGCTGCTTCAGGTTGAGTTGGTGCAGCATCTGCTGGAACCGCGCACGATCCTCGGCGCAATCGATCATGTCCGGCGTAGTGCCGATGATCGGCACGCCGTTCTTTGCCAGACCGTGTGCCAGCTTCAGCGGCGTTTGACCGCCATACTGCACAATCACGCCGATCGGCTTTTCCACGTCGATGACTTCCAGCACGTCTTCCAAAGTCAACGGTTCAAAGTACAAGCGATCCGAAGTGTCATAGTCTGTGGAAACAGTTTCCGGATTGCAGTTGACCATGATGGTTTCGTAACCGTCTTCGCGCATTGCCAGTGCGGCATGTACGCAACAGTAGTCAAACTCGATGCCCTGTCCGATACGATTCGGACCGCCGCCAAGCACCATGATTTTCTTGTTTTCGGTCGGCCGCGATTCGCACTCTTCTTCGTAGGTGGAGTACATATACGCGGTATTGGTGGCAAATTCAGCGGCGCAAGTATCCACCCGTTTGAACACCGGACGCACACCCAAGGCATGACGATAGGCGCGCACTGCCGCCGCATCGGTTTCCAGCAGCGCCGCAAGTCGTGCATCGGCGAATCCGCTGCGCTTGAGCGCGCGCACATCGTCCACACTCAGACTACCCAGCGTGCGTCCCGCCAGCGACTGCTCCTGGTCGACAAGGTCGTCAATCTGCACCAGGAACCACGGGTCGATCTTGCTGATATTGAACACTTCTTCAACGGTCATTCCCATTCGGAACGCATCTCCCACCGCCCAGATGCGATCCGGGCCGGGATTGCCCAGCTCGGATACAATCGCCTCGCGATCAGTATATTTCCGGTCCAGTCCATGCACGCCGACTTCCAACCCGCGCAGTGCCTTCTGGAATGACTCCTGAAAGGTACGCCCGATCGCCATCACCTCACCCACCGATTTCATCTGCGTGGTCAACCGGTCATTGGCCTGCGGAAATTTTTCGAATGCGAAACGCGGGATCTTCGTGACGACATAGTCGATGGTCGGTTCGAACGAAGCCGGGGTTGCACCGCCGGTGATGTCGTTCTTCAATTCATCCAGCGTGTACCCCACTGCCAGCTTGGCTGCCACTTTTGCAATCGGGAAGCCGGTCGCCTTGGAAGCCAGCGCGGACGAACGCGACACGCGCGGATTCATCTCGATCACCACCATGCGCCCGTCATTCGGATCTACTGCGAACTGCACGTTGGAACCGCCGGTATCCACGCCGATCTCGCGCAACACCGCGATGCTCGCGTCGCGCATGATCTGGTATTCCTTGTCGGTCAGCGTCTGCGCCGGCGCAACCGTGATCGAGTCGCCGGTGTGCACACCCATCGGGTCAAGATTTTCAATCGAACAGATAATGATGCAATTGTCGTGGCGATCACGCACCACTTCCATTTCGAATTCTTTCCAGCCGAGCAGTGATTCTTCAATCAGCAACTCTCGGGTGGGGCTGGCTTCCAGACCACGCTCGCAGATTTCGGTGAATTCTTCGCGGTTGTAGGCAATTCCACCGCCGCTGCCGCCCATCGTGAACGACGGGCGAATGACTGTCGGGAAGCCCATCGCCTGCTGCACCTGGTACGCTTCCTCCATGCTGTGTGCGATGGCCGAATGTGCGGAGGCCAATCCGATCTTGGTCATCGCCTGTTTGAATTTTTCACGATCCTCTGCCTTGTCGATGGCGTCGCGTGACGCGCCGATCATCTCGACGTTGTATTTTTCCAGCACGCCATGTTTGGCCAAGTCCAATGCGCAATTCAGTGCCGTTTGTCCGCCCATGGTAGGCAGGATCGCATCGGGACGCTCCTTGTCAATTATCTTTTCAACAATCTGCCAGGTGATCGGCTCGATATACGTCGCGTCGGCCATGTTCGGATCGGTCATGATGGTGGCCGGATTTGAGTTCACCAGAATGACGCGATAGCCTTCTTCGCGCAGTGCCTTGCAGGCCTGCGCACCTGAATAGTCAAACTCGCACGCCTGACCGATGACGATAGGACCGGCGCCTATAATCAGTATACTTTTGATGTCTGTACGCTTCGCCATTTACTTCTTCTCCATCATCGCCACGAAGCGATCAAACAACGGCGCGACATCGTGCGGACCCGGACTGGCTTCAGGGTGCCCCTGAAAGCAAAACGCCGGCTTGTCGGTCAACTCGAAACCCTGCAACGTGCCGTCAAACAGAGAAACATGGGTAACATTGGCATTCTTCGGCAGCGATGCGGCATCCACGGCAAATCCGTGGTTCTGACTGGTGATCATCACCCGTTTTGTGCGCGTATCCTGCACCGGATGATTGGCGCCACGGTGCCCGAATTTCATTTTCACAGTCTTCGCACCGCAAGCGAGTCCGAGTATCTG
>JBARHR010000307.1:0-2390 GCA_049799335.1 Gallionella sp.
AATCGTTCCGGGGGAAACATCACACCTCCTCCCTGATAACTTCCGGCGGCAGCGTGATGACATTGTCCAGTGGCGCATCGTTGGGAACATTGAGTGCATGGAGTGCCGCACCGGTTATCTTGCTGAACAGCGGTGCCGCGACCTGCCCTCCGTAGTACGTTCCGTTGTCCGGCTCGTCTATCATCACCGCGACTATCAGGCGCGGATTGGATACCGGCGCAAAACCGACAAATGACGCTACATATCGGTTTACGTAACGACCATCCTGTAATTTGTGCGCCGTCCCGGTTTTACCGGCCACGCGGTAGCCGGGTATTTGTGCCAATGGGGCTGTTCCGCCGGATTGCGTGACCGTTTCAAGCATCACCTTCAATGCGTCCGCTGTACGCTGAGAGAAGACTCGGGTACCGGTCACCGGCACATCCACCTTCAGCAGTGAAACCGGTTTCAATTCGCCGGCGTTGGCGAAGATCGTGTATGCGCGGGCGAGCTGCAACAAACTTACTGAAATGCCGTGCCCGTAAGAAATCGTCGCCTGTTCAATCGGACGCCAGGACTTCGGGTCGCGCAATTTTCCCGAAGCTTCACCCGGGAAATTGATTCCGGTCTGCTCGCCAAATCCGCTGCCGGACAAACCGTCCCAGAGCGTTTTCGAATCCATCGATAGCGCCACCTTTGCCGCGCCGACATTGCTCGACTTTTGTATGATCTGCGAGACAGTCAGCATCGCTTCCGGATGCGCATCATGAATCCTGCGGTTATTCACCGTGTATACGCCGTGCTCTGTGTTGATCAGGGTGCTCGGATTGACTTTCCCGGCCTCTATGGCCGTTGCGATGGAAAACGGCTTCATCGTCGAGCCCGGCTCGAACAAATCGGTAATCGCGCGATTCCTGATTGCAGGCCCATTTGCATGGTTATAACTGTTGGGGTTGTATCCGGGATAGTTGGCGAGCGCCAATATCTCCCCAGTACGCGAATCGAGCACCACGACCGCCCCGGATTTCGCACGTTGCTGCTTTACGGTGTTTTCCAGTTCCTTGTACGCGAGATGCTGCAGCTTGCTATCCAGACTGAGCACGATGTCCGTGCCGGGCCGTGGCTCATGCAAACTTCCGGCATCTTCCACAATGTGACCGCGCCTGTCCTTGATTACCCGTTGGCTACCGTTCTTCCCTGCCAGCAAGTTCTGCAGCGACAATTCCAGTCCTTCCCTGCCGACGTCATCCTGTCCGGTGAATCCCAGTGTTTGCGCTGCCTCCGCACCGGCCGGATAGTAGCGACGATATTCACGCTGCATCATGACGCCGGGAATATTCAACGCGGTAATCTTCTCAATCTGATCGGGCGGAAGTTGTCGCTTCAGGTACACGAAGTCGCGCGTATCATCAAAAAGACGCTCCCGCAGTTCGCTGATGTTCATGCCCAGAATTTGCGCCAACTTCCTGACCTGCTGCCGGTCAGCTTCAACGTCCGGCGGACTGACCCAAACCGACTCAACCGGCGTACTAACTGCCAGTGGTTCGCCGTTGCGGTCGGACAACACGCCACGGTGCGCAGTCACTTCGATTGTCCTGCCATAGCGTGCGTCGCCCTTTTTTTGCAGGAAATCGTCATGGATTCCCTGCAGATATACGCCGCGCGCTTGCAGCATACTGAAGCCGAACAGCATCACCACGACGAGCAGTCCTGCCCTCCACCCAGGCAAAGTTGCCGTCGAGTCTGCATTGGTGTTTCCGGGATGGTTCATGGTCGCGTATTGACTCCGGTACTGTCCGCCTTGGTGTTTCGGCCTGATTCCGCGGCAATAGAAACCTTGCCAGTTTCGCCTTGCGCTGCAGGATTCAATTCAACAAAGCGAATCTGGCCGCGTTCCGGCAATTGCATTCTGAGTTTTTGCGTCGCAATTCTTTCCACTCGCGCCGGCATTGCCCATGTGCTTAGCTCCAATTGAAGCTGGCCCCACTCGATATCCATTTGTTGTGCATTATCTTTTTCCTTTTGCAGCTCGAGGTAAAGTCGGCGGGCTTTGTGTTGGGAACTCACCGCGCTTAGCGCGCATATCACCAGTGCCACCAGCAACATGATATTCAGTCCGTTTCCGCTACGCCACATCGCTGCGCTCCGCTATGCGCATGACCGCGCTACGCGCTCTCGGATTACTGTTTACTTCCGCTATTCCGGCGCGCACCACCTTGCCCGTTATGTTGAGCCTGCCCCGCGGCAGTTCGCTAGCACGGACCGGCAGATCGCGCGGCAACTGGTCTCCCTTTGCCATATTCCGCATGAAGTTTTTGACGATGCGATCTTCCAGCGAATGAAAACTGATCACGACCAAACGCCCTCCGCTCTTCAGATGCGTCACACAGATTGGCAACACCCTCTCAAGC
>JBARHR010000308.1:0-2309 GCA_049799335.1 Gallionella sp.
CCCCTACAGCGGTCAGCAGGAAGCGGTGAAAATTGGGACGGCTCAGTTCGGAGAAAATTGCGCCCGATGCCACGGCATTGAGGCGAAGTCTGGTGGCATTGCCCCTGATTTGCGCTTGCTGGATCGCGATTGTCTAGACCTTAAGATTGAAAAGAAGAAACAAGCTTGCTACAAAGAAACGGACAAATATTTTTTGCTCTCGACTCAAAAAGGGAAAGTGCGCAACGGCAACGTTTACATGCCTCCTTTCGAGGGCATGCTGAGTCAAGAAACCATCTGGGCGATAAAAACCTATCTAGAGACATTGCGCGGAACGTTCGAGTAGCAGATAGAGACGAACCAAATGCCTAAAGATGTGCGTAAGCCTTATCGCTTATTCATACGACCAAAATTAAAGTGAGCACAACGAAATGAATCATTGCATTTGCAAGGCGCTTACAGCAATTTTAACGCTCGCGTGCTTAGGCAGTTTCTCGGTAGCCCGAGCTGAGAGCGATTATCTCAAGATAAAGCAATCTGGCACGTTGAAAGTCGCCGTCTATAATGACTTTGCACCTTTTTCCGCCGGTAATCAGGGCATTGATGTTGACCTTGCGGAGGCGCTAGCGAAAAGGTTGGGCCTAAAAGTGAACTTGCTTCCATTTAACGCCGGCGATAACTTGAATGACGATTTGCGTAATATGGTTTGGAAAGGGCACTATCTCGGTTACGGTCCCGCTGATGTTCTTTTGCATGTCCCCGTAGATCCCAGACTCGCTGCACAGAATGACAAGGTCAAGATTTTTGCGCCATACCATCGCGAGACGGTATGTGTAGTCCGCGATATTCGCAAAGTGCCTGAATTTGAAAATCTCGATTCGATGACAGGCAAGAAAATTGGAGTCGAAAAGGTTTCGATCGGCGCACTTCTAATCATGGGTGCGGAAAATGGCAAGTTTCGTGAAGACGTAAATATATTTTCGACTGCGACGGAGGCACTTGAAAAACTCAAATCAGGCGAACTTGACGGAGTCGTCGCAACGCGATCCGAAATTGAATCGGTTTTGAGAAAAGACCAAAATTTCCAGATAAGTGACGTAGTTTTTGAGCGTTTGTCGCCTAAGGGGTGGGTAATTGGAATGGCAGTGAAGAAAGATAACGTTGCGCTTATCAATTCGTTAGAAGACGCTAGCAATGAGTTGGTTTCGTCTGGAGAGATGGCCAAGATTTTCGCAAACCATGGCGTTGAATTGGTCACGCCCTGAGCTCGCGACGGTGTACTTGGCATCATTTTCCTGTTAGCAAAGCGCCAAAAAAGAGTTCGGCTAGACAATCCGCTCAGTACTATCGGTACTTTTTGCAGCATTCCTCCAAGAATTTGCCGCTAATCGCTGAAACGACTTTGTGATGCCACGTCAAATACTGCATTGCTGCAATTGACAACCCGAGTGAATTAAATGCGGCTGTGCTTGCTGACTTTACCCTGGGGCACTGCAACCATTGCGCATATTTCTGCCTATGAATAGAGTGTGCCGCGAAATATCGCAGGATTCTGTCGGGCGATGCGAAGCAAATTGCACAAATACGCCACTGGATCGAGCAGTTGATTATCTTCAAGAGTACGTTGCAGAAAGGTCGTTTAGGGCATTTATTGATCGCATGGACAAATTCGTCTGTATGGAGTCTTGTAGCGGCACTGTTGGAACTAACGGAGTCATATATCCTGCGGTCCCGCGTCCAACTCGATAGCTACCGATACAGCATTGATTCAGTGAGTCGGCAACGTACCGCCAGGCATCGGCCAATACACCAACAATTTGAGGAAGGTTATTGAAACTATTCACTTACTTTCTTGCGAGCATCGAGCGATGCGAGTAGCATTCTTATTCCGGGTGTTTTCCGGTACCGACGAATCGCCAAGCTGCGGGTTGACTACGCTTAATGACGCAGCTCTTCGTGACACTTTCTCGCGCGAGTTCCCTGCAAACATCAAGGAAGCAAAAAAGTATTGTCGTTTAGTTAAGGATTCAACAGTTCAAGATAATTATCGGCAATCTGCATTGAATATGGTAAGGAGTTGATTTATGAAGCCGACAAACGACCAAAATTTCAGTGATCCCCAAAAGCGTCCTTCCAAGCCACAGCGGTCACACGAGAAATCTAGCCAAGAGCCAGCAGTGAATACGCCGCAGGACTGCGATAGCCTCCTCATGATTGAAGAATCACACCGACGCTCGTCAACCTACGGCCTGGCTGAAAACGAAAAGCCAGATTTCAGCCAACTGAATCGAGCAGATTTATCACATTTGATAGAAGAGAACCGACTCCTG
>JBARHR010000309.1:0-5799 GCA_049799335.1 Gallionella sp.
GTGAACAACCGGTAATCATGACGGTCGTTCCCAGTGCCAACACCAAAGGGATGGCAATGAGGTATTTCGACGCGATTTTTGGCATTTGCTTGTTCAATTCGTGCTCCTTCAGAAAGTTAAGTTGTGATTTACGTACGACGGGTTAACTGATTTTTTTTATTTGCAAGACTGGAAAATTGATCGTGGTATCTGCTAGCGAAAAAATCATGTCAGCGACTATTTGTCTGTTTTGTCCGTTTGAGCGAGCAAAGAACCGTTCGTCTTGCCGATAAAATTCTTTGCCATGGTATGAAACAGGGGGGTTGGACAGACCAACCTGGAGCAAAGTTTCGCAATAAATGCCGCCGCCATCAACGGTAGGATCATTTCATGGTTATCGATCATTTCCATCACAATTACAAAAGCGGTAATCGGCGCCTGGGTAACCCCGGCGAAATAGGCGACCATTCCCAGTATCATCGCAGCACCTGCAGGCACCGAGGTAAAAAAATGCGCGATGTTGACCCCAAATCCGGCACCGGCAGAGAGCGTAGGTGCCATGATCCCGCCGGGGATTCCGCTCACGTAGGAAACCAGTGTCGCGAGCAGTTTCAGCAGGCCAAAACTCTCCGGCAGCGCCTGATCAGCGTCAAGTAATGCCTTTGCTTCACTGTAGCCGCTACCATAAGTTGAGCTCCCGGATGCTAGGCCGATCAATGCAATCATCAGGCCGCATGCGGCAGCAAACGCCACCGGCTTCGCACGCATCCATGGACCCAACTTGCCTGCCAATCCCTTGTTGACTTCAATAAGGCAGCGACTGAACGCGCCACCCAACAACCCGCCGAGAATTCCGCAGAGGACCACGACATCCCACTCTTTGCCGAATCCGAGGGTCTCGGAGGTGTGCCCGAAATATGTATAGTTTCCCAGCAACGCAAGCGAAGTGATACCGGCAATGATCACCGTCATCACTATCGTCGTACTGTTGTGTTCTTCGAAGGAACGGCTCATCTCCTCGATTGCAAATACGATGCCGGCCAAAGGCGTATTGAACGCGGCAGCAACGCCTGCGGCCGCCCCGGCAAGAATTAGGCCTTTATCCAGATCGTGTTTGGAAAACCGCGCAAGGCTACCAAGTTTGTGCATGATGGAAGCGCCGATTTGCACGGTAGGTCCTTCACGACCGACTGAAGCACCGAAAAAGAGTCCGACTATCGTCAGCATGATCTTGCCGACGGTTACACGCAGTGACAACAACTGATCACGAACGCCAGCATTTTCCGCGGGATCGAGCGATGCAATGGTTTGCGGAATGCCGCTACCTTGCGCCCCCGGGAAGTACCTTCTGGTCATGAATACGATCATGGCAAAGCCAAGCGGGATGACAACCAGCGGGAGATAAGGGGAAATGGCGAGCATCTTGTGAAACTGGATATTCGCCTGTTCACAAGCAACGGCGAACAGTATTGCGACCAAGCCCACAGTAACTGCACCGCTGAAAAATATCAAACGGCGTTTCCATTCCAGAATGTATTCTTCTTCCGGCAGCGGGAATTTCATTCGATGCAAATGACATTCAATCTGTGACTCAACTTCACGGTGTGCTTATTATAGCGGCACATGCATGCTTTGCCTGACAAATTGTAAACAACGTGGTTGTGTCCCGTATTTCCAATCAACGGACTGCTCGTCAAACCCGGGCTGGCCGGACTTGAATCGTTAAAGCAAGGCAACAATACAATAATCCTTGAAGCGCTCGCGTCATCCGCACAGGCCAAAAAGCTGGGCACAAAACAAAAATCCCGCTGCGGAACATTTGCCCGAGCGGGATTTTGTTTGCTGCTGCCGGATCGGCAACATTATCTGCACAACGCTTTACAAGGCTTGCGCTTTGCCACTGGTGTCAATATTTTTCCCGCGGTGCAGCAACGGCATGGCATCAAAATATTCCTGGCGCGTCACCTTGCCATCGTGATTGCTGTCAACCTCATCGAAGTAGGTGCTCAGCATCGGCATGCCGTCTGCCTCGGTCTTGTCCAATCCGCCGTCATGGTTTGCATCGGCTGCCAAAAAGCGCTTGTCCAGGTGTGCAGTCGCGGGACTGGTACCTACATCGGGCACTTTCCCGCCTGTTGTTTCTTCGGAAGCCTGCTTGTCAACCATGCCTGCGCCCGCATGTTTTGCGCGCATTCCGTCATGCTTCGCATAATGCGTGTTGAATTCTGCTTTGGATATTTTTCCGTCCCCGTTGGTATCGATGGACTTGAACATGGATTCCGCGGTCGGAACGCCAGCGTTCGTATGCATAGGTGAATCACACTTGTCGCCATCGGCGTAAGCCAGGCCCGCACACATAACGAAACTCGATACAGCGATAAAATACTGGGTGGTCTTGATCATGTTAAATCCTTAGGTAAAGTTGAAAATGCGAAATACTCAAACCGGTTCGAAGTCTACTATGCGCCTGACTGCTTGAGAAATGTAACAACACCGCAAGTGGGGGTACACCTACTCCGTTTGGCACTTTGTGCCGCCTGCCAAATTTGTGAGCAGGATATTGCTGCTTGAAGACAGAATAATTGAGGCTAAGTTCACCCCGGAGCGCCACTTTACAAATAGTTGCAATTGGTCCGGATCAGGCTTCCGAAAGCGATTCCCGTGCCGTCATAACCTTGCGCGATTCAGGTGATTCCAAACTGATGCGTCCCAGCACACCACTACGAAACTCTGTCAGGAAGATCATCGCGGCTTTTTCCAAATCGGGCGCTCCATTCCTGCCCTTGAGCAAACATCCGCGCTTCCTCGCGATAGCCTCAATGACGCCGACGCTGTCCGCAGCAGCGACGGGAAGGCCATAACGCTGCTCAAGATATTGCGGATAACGCGCCAATAATATGGACGCCAAATGAATTGCCACTTCATCTTCAATAATTGCGTTGCGGCCTACTGCATGTATGGCCGCCAGCATCAGGCCGTCACCATGAAGTTCAATTTTCGGCCACATCAGGCCGGGAGAATCAGTGAGCGTCATGCGTTCGTTCAGCGAGTGACACTGCTGGGACTTGGTAACTGCCGGTTCATCACCCACGTTGGCGACGCGGCGTTTGAGCAGCATATTCATCAGCGTGGATTTCCCCGCGTTGGGGATGCCCATGATCATCATGCGCAGCGGCTTGTGGGTACTGTCGCGATGCGGGGCAAGCGGCTGACACAACTTCGGCACCTTTGCTGCATCGCTGACACTTTTGCAACTCAGCGCGACCGCCTTCACACCCCCGGCTGCGCTGTAATTATCCAGCCACAACTGGGTCACCACCGGATCCGCGAGGTCTGCCTTGTTCAATATTTTCAGACATGGTCGCTGCCGATGTTCGCGCAACTCACGGATCATCGGGTTGGTACTCGCTTCCGGTGCGCGTGCATCCACCACCTCGATGACAACATCAATATGCTCCATGGTTTCTGCCGCTTTTCTGCGCGCAGAAGTCATGTGACCGGGAAACCACTGTATTGACATATCGACGGGACCAGACGAACAAATGCGAATTTTACACCGTCGCGTCAGTCCCAAGGAATGTAACGACAACCAGGCTGATGAATGATCTGCTCGCGCCTGCGGTACGTATACCTGGGTGACTCTGCACAGCAATTGGCGTTCATGCTGCATTGCTGCGGAGTGTGTCCTAACGGGGAACAGGTCAACGTAAGTCTCGCCGAAGACGTTTAAGTAGCTGCGATTGGCGGCATCCACGCGTTCGGCTTAGTGTCAATGCAATTAATTTTTCAGCCAGGAGAGGCACATGCTTGGGGTTATCAAATTTATTACTTCACTTCTGCTTGTCTCGATCCTGAATAGTTCAGTCGCACATGCTCAAAATGAAACTGCCAGCGCGGGATTTACCCCGATGCGCCTTAGCTACGTTGACGGCGATGCCTCCTACTGGCGCAACGGCTCGGAAAACTGGGTACCTGCGGAATTGAACACTCCGGTCGCGCTGGGCGATGCCCTGTATGTCGGAGCAGACGGCGACGTCGAACTCCAGCTGGGGAATCGCGCTTTCATTCGAGCGGATGATGAAACACAATTCGGCCTGGTCAACCAGACTCAGGACTTTATTCAATTCAAGATAACTGCCGGCCGCGTTTCATTCGATCTCCGAGCGATACGGCCCGGCTACATGTTGGAAGTTGATACACCCAATTCGGTATTCAATATTGATCGTGCCGGATACTACCGCGTGGATGTCAACGGTGACGTGCGCTTCACTACCCGTCGCGGCGGGAGCGCAGTGGTTACCCCTGCCGGCGGACAAACCATGAGTATCAACCCGTCTGAAGAAATCGTGGTTCAAGGTACCGACCTGGCCCAGGCGGAAGCCTATGTGGTGTCCCCACCCGACACTTGGGATCAGTGGAACTTTGAACGATCGGACGGCTTGATCGACGTGATAAGCGAACGATACATGCCTCGAGGGATTGCCGGCGCATCTGATCTTGATCACTACGGCAACTGGCGTATCGTGCCCGACTACGGTCCGGTCTGGATGCCGGATGGTGTCTCATTCGACTGGACACCGTATAGCGCAGGTCGTTGGGTCTGGGATGCTTACTACCAATGGACATGGATAGACGACGAGCCATGGGGATGGGCACCGTTCCATTATGGCCGCTGGGTCAATATTGGCGGATATTGGGCCTGGGCGCCCGGTCCGGCGACGGCCAATCCGGTCTACTCCCCGGCACTGGTGGCATTTTTTGATGTCGAGGCCGGCACACCCGGGTATGCCGGCAAGCAGGGCGTGGCTTGGGTAGCGCTGAGCTGGGGCGAGCCGGTTATTCCATGGTGGGGCCGGACCGGCTTCATTGGCAGACCATGGTGGGGCGGATGGGACGGACCTCGAGAGCAACACGATGAATACCGCAATGCCCGCATAAGCCATTCCCTCGTTGCCACATCGCGCGACGATTTTGGAAATAGACATGAACATGAGGTCGATGTTCGAAACACACGTCCCCGCCAACTTGAACGCGTGAACGGCGCTCTCCCGATCAGACGCGGGGGCCTTGGACCGATAGCGGATTACCGCCGCGACAATTTGCCGGCAGAAAGGGTAATGACGGGCGCTCCAGACGCCACGAGTTCGCTTCGCGGAGCGCTTCGGGCTCGGCAGGAAGGTACCAGGCAGGTTGAGAACAGCGGTGCACTGGAGCGGCGCCCGGTCCTGGTGCCACGACGAACTGACAACGTGTTACGCCATCCGGAATTCGGCACCCAAACTGGCGAGGAGCGGTTGCGTGCCGCGTTGCCGCCACGCTACGCGGAAAGACGCCACATCCTCGTTACCGATGAAGCCAAGAATCCCAAGCTTGAGCAGTCGATAAAAGCGCGCGAACCGCAAACTGTTACGTTATCACCGCCTGAAAAAATGGCCCCGATCGTCGGGCGTGAGACGGGCGCACAGCAGCACGGTCATCAGGATAGGCGCATATTGCAGCGACCCGATGGAAAAGAAAAGTCGGCTGATTCAGCACCGACTTCGGCAGGGATAGCCGCACCTGCACCAACACCTAAAGAACTGCCCGGCAAGGCCGCCAACAGGGTATACAGGACGGGCGATAAAGACAAAGATAAAGAACGGCGGCAGCACGCTGATCGAAATTGAGGCCGGCAAGTCTACCCTACGCGCTGCAATTGTAGGTCCTGATTTTCCGGAAATTCGCGACGGCCTGTTTTGATTCGCGCGCTCTATTGCGATGAATGCAACAAACTTGGGTAACAAATATTCATTCCGATTTTAACAAGTTCAACCGCATCTC
>JBARHR010000310.1:0-27494 GCA_049799335.1 Gallionella sp.
GGGCAATACCAAGCATCTCCGTGTTAGCCTGCTGATACTGCAGCGCCGAGTATAACCAAGAGCTAATGTATTCCAAATCGAAATTGGCGATAATGGCGAGACTATCCTGGTGAACGATCATTGCATAATCGAAATTTCAAGGGAGAATGGCCGTGAAGAAATTAGTCGGGATCATAGTGGCGGTAATCGTTGTGATCATTGCCTTCTTTGCCCTGAGCAATCCGCTGGGCAGTCTGGTCAAATTGGCGATCGAAGGCATGGGCCCGGACATGCTGCAGGCAGATGTGCGCGTGAACAATGTCAGGATTTCGGCGACTGACGGTCAAGGAAAGCTGAGCGGGCTCAAGCTAGGAAATCCCAAGGGATTCAAGACCGATCACGCGCTCAAGGCGGACAACATCGAGATTGTCATTGATCCGACCAGTCTTGCCGGCGACGTCATTGTGCTGCGCAAGGTGTTGATCGAGGCGCCAAGCATCATCTATGAAACAGGTACCGGTGGCAGCAACTTTGATGTAATCCAGCGGAACGTGGACATCTATCTGGGAGGTGGCGGGAAAAACGACAAGCGCGGCAAAGGAGAAAGCAAGAAGATAATCATCGAGTCATTCATCATTCGCGATGCCAAGATCAGTTACAACGGTACCGTGAGTCTCTCGCTGCCAGATATCGAACTGCATAACATTGGCAAACAGTCAGACGGCGCATCTCCCGGCAAGGTTATCAAATCCATAGTGACTGAAATTAACTCCAAGTTGGCATTGGCGCTGGCAAATAGCGCCAAGCTGGGAAAACTTGGTGACAAGGTAAAGGATGCCGGGAGTTCACTGAAGAGCCTGCTGGGTAAGTGACGCAGACTCAAGCGACCTTGATACTAAGTTCAACTGCCGATCGCAAGGTGTTTGCCGCGATGCAGCCGCGTTCGGCGATGGTGACCAGTTTTTCCAGTTCTTCACGCGATTCGCATTGCGCAGAAACCGCCATGCGAATCGCGCTAAAGCGTGACGGTGCATCGGCCATATCGCCTTCGATGTCCGCACAGGCATTGTTGATCACGATATTGCGGGCTTTTGCGGCGGCCAGTAGATTGCTCATGAAACAACCGCCCAGACCATTCAGCAAGGCCTCGCCACCCATCATGCCCTGATCGGCGCCGCCCTTGGGTTCCGGGCGATCCATTACCAGTTCGTGTCCGCGTGCATTGCCTCTGGAGGCCGAGACGCCTATTTGCACAACTTTCACGGTTGCTGTTGCCAAGATTGTTCTCCTTGAAAAATTAGGGTGATGGGATCAAACCGTGAGCAGGTTGCGGCCGAGTGCCCTGCAATGGAATCTGTGGTTTCTATCCTACAGGCATTCCGTGGGCATGCAAGCGCGAAATTGATCAGCTGCTGGCGCGGCTCTATTTTTCATCCGCCTGAAGAATCGTCGATAATACGCGGACCACATTTTGCACTTTCGCAGCGGTCACGTGTCCGAGTGACCATTAATCGCAGAAACCCTATATGTTTCGATTTCTTGAATCCCTGATTCGCGGCACCCGCCCCCATGCCGCGACAGCGCCCCCCGGCGGCCTGGTCTCGTTTTACTGGCACTTCATCGGCCAGACGCCGTGGCCTTACGTCGCAATGGTGGTCACCAGTCTGTGCGTCGCTCTCGCCGATATGTGCATTCCGGTTTTTGTCGGACAACTGGTGTCATTGATGGCTGCGCCGGATCGTGCCGCGGCGATCGCGGCGCAGGCGTTTTCGTTGACCGTTATGATGCTGGTGGTGCTGATCGTGCGGCCGTTGCTGCAATTTTCCGACATAGCGATACGCCACAACGCCCTGATGCCTGGAGTGACCAGTCTGGTACGCTGGCAAAGCCACTGGCACGTGCTGCGGCACAGCTGGCCGTTCTTTCAACAGGATTTCGCCGGACGTATAGCCAACCGCGTGATGCAGACGGCGCAGTCGTTGCGCGACAGTGTGATGTCTGCCATCCGCGCCGGACTCTACCTGTGTACTTACGGATTTGTGACGCTGGTGTTGATTTCCGGATTCGATTGGCGTTTGACGCTGCCGACTTTGATCTGGATGCTGTCGTACACAATTTTCCTGAGGTTCTATGTTCCACGCCTGCGCGAACTGGCGAGGCTGAGTTCGGATGTGCGCTCTTTGGTCATGGCGCGTGTCGTCGACAGCTATACAAACATTCTGACCGTGAAACTGTTTTCCCGAATGGCTGATGAAGACGCTTACGTGCGCGAAGTGCTCGATGATCATCAGGACGCGATCTCCAAACACATGCGCATGACCAGTCGTTTCATGTTCACGCTGCAGTCATTGAATGCGTTGCTGCTGGTGAGCACCACCGTGATCGGTCTTTCCCTGTGGGCACACGGATCGGTTAGTGCCAGCCAGGTTGCGACCGCATTGCCATTGGTCTGGCAGATCACCAATATGGCAGGATGGGTGTCGTTTGAAGTCGCCGGCATTTTTGAAAATATCGGCGTGGTGCAGGATGGCATGCAAACCATATCGTTGCCACATACGCTGGTCGACGAGCAGGACGCCAAACCTCTGGTCGTGACACGCGGCGAAATACGTTTTGATCAGGTGACCTTCAGCTATGCGGAAGACAAGGCCCGACTTGGTGAAGCGGTTCTGGATCACATCGATCTGTGCGTGCGACCCGGCGAGCGCATCGGACTGGTCGGACGTTCCGGTGCCGGCAAGTCGACGCTGGTCAACTTGCTATTGCGCTTCTTTGACATCGAACACGGGCGCATCGCGATTGATGGACAGGATATCCGTCACGTTACCCAGGAAAGCCTCCGCGCCCAGATTGGACTGGTTACACAGGACACTTCGCTGCTGCACCGCTCCATCGCGGATAATATCCGTTATGGACGACCGTCGGCGACACCGGCACAGATTGAAGCCGCGGCACGCAAAGCACAGGCGCATGAATTCATCCTCGGTCTGCGCGACTGGAATGGCCGATCCGGCTATCAGGCGCATGTCGGCGAGCGTGGCGTGAAACTTTCGGGTGGGCAGCGTCAGCGCATCGCGATTGCGCGCGTAATCCTCAAGGATGCGCCTATCCTGTTGCTCGACGAAGCTACTTCCGCGCTGGATAGCGAGATTGAAGCGAGCATACAGGAGCAACTGATAGATTTGATGGGCGGCAAAACCGTTATCGCCATAGCGCATCGTCTGTCTACCATTGCCCGACTGGACAGGTTGATCGTGATTGATCGCGGCCATATTGTCGAGCATGGCTCGCATGCAGAGTTGCTGGAGCGCAATGGCCTGTATGCCGCACTGTGGCAACATCAGTCGGGGGGATTTCTCGCCGAAGAATTGCCGGAGTTGGCAGAGTCGTCGCCGGCATGAGTTAATAGCGGATCCTTCGCAACCATTACTAGAAATCAGAGATATGAAGAAATACGCGTTATTGGCATTGACGTTGTGCGCGACAAGCGCTTGTACCACCCCGAAAGTCGCACCACCGACGGCGCCAGCTCAAGCGGCTGTCACCGAAGTTATAAGGCCGCAAGCCAAAATCGCGCTGGCGCTCGGCGGCGGCGCCGCGCGCGGGTTTGCGCATGTGGGTGTAATCAAGGCGCTGGAGGCGCAGGGCATCGTTCCGGATATGGTCGTCGGCACCAGTGCCGGTGCGGTTGTTGGTGCATTGTATGCGTCCGGTCTCAACGGTTTCCAGATTCAGGAGTTGTCCATTAACATGCGGGAAGACCAGTTTCTGGACGGGTCCGGCATGTATCGCTGCATTGCCGAGACGGTAGTGTCGGAAAAGCGCGGCTGCATCAAGGGTCAGGCATTGCAGGATTTCGTCAACAAGAATGTCAACGGTCGACCGATAGAAAAGCTCGACAAGCCGTTTGCGGCGGTTGCCACCAATCTGAATAGCGGCGAGATGATGGTGTTTGACAGCGGCAATACCGGCCTTGCGGTCCGCGCATCCTCATCGATCCCGGTATTTTTTCAGCCGGTCAACATCAACGGGCAGGACTACGTCGACGGCGGTCTGGTCGCGCCGGTTCCGGCGAGCGTTGCGCGCAAACTCGGCGCAGACTTCGTCATCGCGGTCGATATCTCCGGTCGCCCGCAAGACCGAGGCACCGCAGGCATCACCGACATCCTGTGGCAAACCTTTACAATATTCATCAAGACCATCAACCTCCACGAGCAATCGAGTGCGGACATAGTGATACGGCCGGTGACCTCGGGACTCCCGACTATCGACGCAAGCGGTCGCAACAAGGCGGTACTGGAAGGCGAAAAGGCGGTTGCGGCGATATTGCCCGAACTGAAAGCGAGACTGGCAATACTGAATGAGACGCGGCACGTCGAAGGTATGCCGTAGCATATTTGCGCAACTGCCGGATGCAGTTTACGAGTTACCCTTAATTCTTACCGGTACACATTCATGGATAAAGACGAATCAAGCAAGGAACAACGCATCTTGCGCATGATGCGAAAAACGCTGGCCGATGTTGTTAAAGACGTCACGCCACTTGGTGGACGTCCCAATCCGCTATCGCCCAATACCGTCCAGCAAATCAAGGATTGTTTTGCCCTGATTTCAGAGCGCGAACGGGAATTGGCAAAGGAGCCCGGCTTCGATCTGGCCAAACCCTATTACGCGGACGGTGAGTTACCCAACGCGAAAGTGATCAGCATCATCAAACCGCCCAAGCGGTAGTCCTCAGCTTGCAGCGCGCCGCCGGGGCCAAAATTCAAGTTGAAATATAGACCTGCTGGTTTTCTGCGCAATTAGTTTCCGATGCTGGACCTAACGCTACTCTGCAGTTTCGCATTCTGTGCCGGCATGATAGATGCCGCAGTGGGTGGCGGCGGGCTGATCCAGATTCCGGCATTGATCAACCTGCTGCCGGACTCGCCGGATGCAACTGTGTTTGGCACCAACAAGTTCTCCTCGGTCTGGGGGACATCCGTAGCGGCGCGTTCCTATGTAGGCAAGGTAACCATCCAGTGGAAACTGGTGTTGCCATCTGCCGTCAGCGCATTTGTCATGTCCTTCCTGGGTGCTGCCACCTTGTCGCTGATACCGCCGGGTATTCTGCGCCCGATGGTGTTATGCCTGCTGGTGATTATGGCTGTCTACATTTTCAGGAAGAAAGATTTCGGGGCGATGCAACGTCCACTGGTGATCGGAAAGCGTGAACGCATCCTGGCTATTCTGATCGGCGGCGCGATCGGCTTTTACGACGGCCTGTTCGGGCCGGGAACCGGTAGCTTCCTGATCTTCCTCTTTATCCATTATCTTGCCTTTGATTTTCTGCAGGCCTCGGCATCGGCAAAATTTGTGAATCTGGCCACCAACCTCGCGGCGCTGATGTATTTTGTCCCATCCGGAAACGTATTGTTTGCAATTGCCATCCCGATGGCAATCTTCAACATGCTGGGTGCCTATACCGGCGCGCGCATCGCGATGAAGCGCGGCACGGCATTTATTCGCGGTTTGTTTCTATTGCTGCTGGTGGTTCTGATCGCGAAACTTGCATACGACATGATGACGGGTGCTTGAAGTTCGCATTTTGCGCGTAGCAGCTTGTTCAAACCGTGGCTAGCATCAGGGAAGGCGGCCAACCCCGCGCTGGCAAATTAATAAATGGAGGAGTACCGTGACCGAACAGCATATTCCCATCGCCGTAGTGGCATCACAAGCGGCGCCCCGTGCCAAGCCTTCGATCTATCCCGAGCCGTTCGCCTCGCGCGTGGCCGGTCGCGAGAAACGCCCACTCGGCGATCTTTTTGGCCTGACGAATTTCGGGGTTAATCTGACGCGGATGTCTCCCGGAGCAGGCTCCGCTCTGCGACACGCGCATGCCACGCAAGACGAATTCCTTTATATTGTGCAGGGCGACGCAGTGCTGGTCACCAATGACGGTGAAACGCCAATTTCGGCGGGCATGTGTGCCGGGTTCAAGTTTGGTACCGGCAACGCGCATCAGCTGCTGAATCGATCCAATGAGGAAGTCATCTACCTCGAGGTTGGCGACCGTAGTGCGGGCGATAGCGTTGTATATCCTGATGACGACTTGCACGCCGCATTGGTCGATGGCAAATGGCAGTTCTCCCAGAAAGACGGCACGCCATATTGAGCTGGAAATCATCATTCGCCCGACGGCGGGAATCAAGCGAGATAAACTTCCGCGCAGCGGACAAAGCGTTGTTGTTCCACTATGCGGAAATTATTCAAAAAAACGGATACACGCTTGCGCAGGAATGAAGACAGATGGCATCCGACCCACACAAGGCAGACACAAATATGCAAAATGGCGCCATGACCGAAGTAATCGGCATCGATCACATCTACATTGCTGTCTCTGATATGAGACGCTCGGAAAGATTTTATGACTGCGTCTTGCTCGATACACTGGGCTTTCGCAAGAACACATTCACGCTAGGCGGCGAGCCGCATATTCAATACTACAACCGCCACTTCGGCTATGTGCTCCGCCGCTCAAGTACCGTGATCATGCCTGGGGCGCTTACACCTGGGCTACACCACCTTTGTCTTCGCGTCGATGCGCCGGCAGACGTGGTGGCTGTGGCCGCGCGGCTGCGCGAGCAAGGAATCGAGGCAACCGATGCCAAACACTATCAAGAATATGCGCCAGACTATTGGGCGGCTCACTTCAACGACCCCGATGGCATCCGACTGGAAGTTACCAACTACAGACAAGAGCGTCGCGACCGTCATGACAACTGGTAGTCACCGGAACAATTCACAACGTTTCGAGATGGGCAGCTCCGCGTTTCTAGGTTTAATGTGTCCGTGCTTGCAACTTGGCAGCGGAAGTTCATTCCATTTCCACCCTGCTGACAGGATCTGCTGGCCGAGACGGAAAAAAATGCCGCTCGTGGCCGCAGATGCTGATCTCGATGCGCTGACACAGAATCGCAACAATGGTACGACGGTTCCGCCCTGCGACAAGACGCGCGACGTTTATCAGAATCCGCTCGAGATGGTTTCGGCCCGCAGCCATACCGAGAAGTTCTGAGGCAATTACTCCGCAGGACGGCGAGCAGGATCTCCGGGTAGATCGCGGCATTTTGCTTCGGCACGCGCGGCATCTTCGAGCCGATTATTGTTTTTGTATGCGTCTACATACTTGCAACACGCTCGGAAGTCCGGCTCCAGTTCGGATACATTCATTTTCCACAACTCCGCGCTGTAACGTATCGATCCGTCGCCAGGGTAGGCTTCGGTCAGCGCTTTCCATTGCGAGAGCAGCATGATCTGCAGTGCTTTCCACAATTTGAAACGTGGCGAATTCCACTTGGCCAGTTCGGGCGGTTGCAACAAGTCGACCTCGGCGTCATAAAGCATAGAGATCGCGTTCGCCGGGCTGCCGCTGGACGGCGCGCTGATGTGCACTTCGTAGTCCGACTTGATCAGCTTGGTCACGATGATTCGAACCTCGGGATCGGATATTTGCTGCGCAATTTTGTAGACTTGGTCATATGACTCGGTGGATCCCAGGTCCGCATTGTTGATCTTGTATATTGCCGCACCGTAATATCCGGGAAAGGCGCGCAAATCCGCGTCCATCAGGATGTTCCAATCTTGCCAGTCCCTGGGACGCTCGATGGTTTGGTAGCACCACGGCAGCGCAAGCGCCAGCAACAATGTGTATCTTGGTAAGGACTTCAAGCGCAATGAAACACTCACCAGAAGCAGTAACACAGGCCACACGGCAAGCGCTATGTAGCGGTCTGCAACTACCGACGGCGGATGATTGGGAAGCAGTTGAATATAGGGTGCGCACAGCAACAGGAATGTCACCAGCGCGAACCCTTCTATTGAACGCCTGCGAAACAGACTGATTGTGCCTAACAAGCAGACAACGAATACCGCGGTGCCGACGGCGACCATGACGAGATAATATGGGTCCTCAAATACCGGATATAGCCAATGGCGATTTTCCGTACTGATGGCGAGACGGGCCATCCAGCCCAGGATGGCCAGCGGGCGCATTGCCACCTCGCTCACCCAATAGACGGGCATGCCGTCGAATCCTTCGTTGATCCTGATGAAATTCGCCGTCAGCAAGCCCGCCAGGGTCAGTACGGCAAGCGGCCAGACCAGCGTAAAGCGGCTGCGCTTTTGTAGCGGGACATCGAGCCAGAAGAGCATCCACAACAGGGCAATGACCGCCGCGACGGGTACATAGGATGATTTCGACAACATCAAAGCGACAAATGCCAGCAACGCCGCAAATGCATACCCGGCAGATAGACCTTCCACGCGCTTGGCCTGGACAGCCAGAAAAAGCGCGAGCATCGCGAACAGATTCGGCAGTATGTATTTTCGTCCGCTGATCCAGACGACAGATTCAACCAGCGCGGGGTGTATCGCAAATAGTGCGGTGACAGCCACTGCTGCCCATGCCGCTTGATCGACGGAAGCCGGTCGGAAATAGCGCCACAAGCCGTGCGTGGTTGCGTAGATCAGCGGCAGGCATAACAAATAGAGAACGATGTTGCCGACGCGAAATGCCGCCGGGTTTTCGCCGAAAAGCGTGAATTCAGCCCAATAGGAAAAATCACGCAATGGTAGAAATTCCTTGCAGCAGTTAAAGGGCTCGACCAGGAGGCGCCATAAGTCTCCGGCTTCGAGGTTCAGCAGCCTTTCATTGTCTGGAATATAGGTGAGATCGTCAGAAATAAACGGGAAATGCAATGCCTGAAGATACGAGGCGACGGCGATTGCAACACTGACAAGCACAATGACTACGGGTGCATATCGTCTGGATCGTACGGAAAAATAACTCAATTTTGTGCCATGCTCGGTGTCGATTGGTAAGCGATTTTCCGGGTTTTGCAAGCCGGCAAATCCGAATTCGTAACATGCAAAGCGGGACGGTGTTGATTTCCCGGAATTGGGTCGGCGGAGGACTTTTTGTTTGCTACTAATTATAGCCCAGATGCTCACCGCGTGATGAGCAAGCGGTCCGCGAGGAACGCGGTCAAAGGATTGCGCTACCTTTGGCGCGCGCGGTGTTTTGGCGCTCTGTTCGATTGCCACTCGGTAGTAAGCTAGACGATCCGGCAAAATTGGGCTTGAACTTACCACACGCCGGATGATAGATTGCGCGCCGTTAACCGTTTCTGATTTTGTACTTATTCCAAACTGAGTTCTGCAAGACATCCAGGCCATCAATGACTGATTCCAGCGGTAATTTTCATCCCAAACAAATCCTGAACTACGTGGCGATCACGGTTGCTGTTGTGCTGCTCGGTTGCGCGTCACTCCTGATTACTCGGTCCTGGGAGGAGGGGAAATTGGATCAAGTTGCCCGGCTGGAGAGCATGGTCGAGATGAGCGCAGTTGCAATGGATAGCTACTTCACCCAGTTGAATTTGGCGATGCAGACGCTCGGTGCGGATATTGCTCAAACACCCGGAAAGATTGAGCTTGAACGCGCCTACACGCTGGTCAGCCGGTTCCAGCACCTGCATCGGGAGTTGGGTAACGTCGTTTTGATGCGCGACGATGGCCAGATATTACTGACCGGAAAGACGCCCAACCGCCCGGATTTGCTCACACTTGGCGGTGACCCCGCCTTCCTGAAATTTCGCGACGAGCTGCTGCAAGGTTCACCGTTTGCGGTTGGGCAACCCGTGATGGGGCATATCGATACAAATTGGGTTGTTGCTGCGCGCTACGCTGTCACCGATCAGGCCGGAAAACTGCGTTTTATCATTAGCGCAAATTTGCCCGACGATTTCTTGCGCGGCTACTTGCCGTACTCAGCCAAACCGGGCGTTGCCGCGCTGGGACTGATACGGAACGATGGCTATTTGGTTAGCCGCTTTCCGGAAATTGATGTTGCGACCCGCGACCACCTTTATGGCAAGCCGGCCGCGGGAGCGATGACGAGCTATCTGCGCGCCGCAAATGAACCGGTAAGCGGGCACATGGAACTGCCGGGCAATGACGGGAAAGAAAGTCTGTTGAGGGTAATGCGGCGCCTCGACAGATTTCCACTCTCGGTCTATGTGGACGTACCGGCATCGGAAATCGACGCGGCAGGCTGGAAGCGGGTGAAGCTTTCCTATTTGCTGCTGACATTGCTGCTTGCCACAATATTCGTGACCTACGGCATATCACACAGTCATCGCAAGAAGTGGAGTGTGGCGCAACGGCGCGAGGTGCTCAGACGCGACTACGAACAATCGCTCCATGAACGCAGTCCGAATGAAATCTTCATGTTCGATGCCAAAACGCTTCGTTTTAGCTATGCCAATGACGCGGCGCTGGAAAGTACCGGGTACTCGCTGAAAGAATTGCAACAGAAGACGATCATGGTGCTGCATCCGGAACTGAGTGTTGAATCTTTTGGACGGATGATAGAGCCGGTGCGTCGTGGTGAACTCGATTCGGTCGACTACCAGACCAATCAGGCACGTGCGAACGGCAACACCTATCCGGTAGATGTGCACTTGCAATTAATCAGAGTCAACGACGGGGAGGAGGGGTTCCTGGCGATCATCAATGACATCACGGCACGCAGAATCGCGGAGATTAACATCAGCCAATTCAATGCGCCTGTAGAGCGAAGGTCATCGGCGAGGAAGTAGGGCGGGAAAGTTTGCCGCGGACATAAACAAAAACGACAGCGGTGCGCTTGCACGACTGTCGCCCTATTGATACGCAATGCCCGTTATTTTGCCGCGATGCTGGCGTCCTCGATCAGCAGCGGGTAGGAATAGCCGCTACCAAAATCCCGGTTGAGTACTACGACGCCGGTGACGGTGACTTCGTCGCCGACTTTGGCTGTCTGCTTGCTGGTTACGGTCAGGTCATTGCTATTGGCGTCGCCGGTACCGTCCTGAATATGCACGAAATTGCGCTTCATTATCCCGTTGTTGACTTTTACTACCTTGCCCTTGACGCTGACTGTGTGTCCGGCGAGCTTGGCCATATTCTTATTGACGGCCGCGACGGTCTTGAGGTTATCTTCAGCTGCGGTCGCACCGATTGAGGCCAAACCCAAAGCGCAAATCAGGGCGGCAAATGTTACGGATAGAATCTTCATAATAATTCCTGTAAAAGGTTGAAAGGACGGCGTCTGACGCCAGTGGCCAGTATATCATCGGCGCTAACTGGCGGTGAAAGCGGGATAATACCCGTAAGATGCCACGGGATTTTTCCGTTCCTGTTGACGACCGGCGACGCAGACCGGATCAGATTGTCGTCTTGGAGGATTGCATCTTCCGGTACGAAACCTTTCGATTGCCAACCAGTTTGACTGACACCATGAAAGAAATTGCTCCGTCCAAATCCGAGATTGCCCTGATGGAGCAGTTCGACGGGCTCCCACTGGAGTGCGTTCATGTTCCTGCCAGCGTGGCCGAGTTCTCGGCGGCCGCGGCAGCGATTGGCGCTGCGGGCATCGTGGGGTTCGATACCGAGTCGAAACCCACCTTTGTCACCGGCGAAGTCAGTGACGGTCCTCATCTCGTGCAGTTCGCGTTGCGCGACCGTGCCTTTCTGTTTCAAACCTGTCGGGTTGAAGGCCAGCCGTTTTTGCTCGACCTGCTGCAATCGGAACGATTGATCAAGGTGGGGTTCGGACTGAAATCGGATCGAGGCCATATCCTTGCCAAGTTAGGCGTTCATTTCAACGGGGTGGTAGACCTCAACACGGTGTTCGGCAAGTCGGGCTATCACCAGGAGATGGGTGTTCGTACCGCTGTCGGACTGGTTCTGCAACGGCGTTTCGTCAAGTCCAGGCATGTGACCACCTCAAACTGGGCACAACCTCAGCTTAGTGCGCGACAAATGCTCTATGCGGCGAATGACGCCTATGCTGCACTGAAGGTGTTGGAGGCATTGAATTTGCCCCGCGAGGATTTACCGATCATGGCACCAGCCCCGATTGTTGAACCGCCGCTTCAATAGCGGCATAGTCTTCGACTTTTGCCGGTATGTATCTGCTGGCACGCTGCAGATCGAGGATGACCTTGTCTTTTGCGTTGTGCTGGTCGAGCGCGAGGAAGGCATCGGACAGCTTGTTGCGCAAATTTTCATCCATATCGGTGCGTACCGCCCAGTTGTAATCGTGGTAAGCGGACGTAGTGAAAAATACACGGACCTCCTTGGGGTCAACCTTGCCGAGGTCGATCAGCCTTTCCCACGAGTAGCGATTCAAGACACCTGCACTAACCGCGTCCGCATTGACTGCATCGACGGTTGCTTCATCGCTAGCCGAAAAATCGACGCGTTCCATGTCCGTATCGGGGTTGATGTGCGCTGCAAGCAAATAGGTGCGTGGCAGCAGGTAACCTGATGCCGATGTTTTCGGGCCGAACGCAAAAGCGCGGTTTCTCAAATCTTCAAGGCGGGTGATGTCCTTGTCTCGGCTGATAAACACCGATTGCGTCGCCGCGTCTTGTTCGCGTTGCACGATCGGTATGACGTGATCATTGCTGCGCGCTTTTGCCTGGACGAAACGGTAACCGTCCATCCAGACCATATCCATATTCTTATCGAGCAACGAGACGACCAGTGCGTCTCCGCTCAATGCCGGTCTGAATTCAATTTTCATTCCGACTCTTGATTCCAGATATTCGGTCAATGGCTTTAGCTTGCGCTTTAGCACCGAGGGCGTTTCTTCCGGCATGTAAGAAATGCGCAATACCGGCTCGGAGTACATGGTCGCCAGCAACAGCAGCCCCGCGACGGTTGCGATTGAATAGGCAAGGTATTTCCTGCGTATCCGCGATTCGACTTGTTTCATGATTACCACTCAGGTCTTGAGCGCGGAACAGTTGCGCTGCACGCGCGGCGTAAGCCGAGACGGGCATGGTCGTGCCGCGCGAAGTCTGCATTGGCGGGAGACCATCTAAGGATAGTCCTGGCGGGTAGGTCGAATCATGATATCGCTGACGTGCACATGGGGCGGTTGCGTCACGACAAAGTGGATGGCGTTGGCAATATCCTCGCCGTGCAATAACGGGCCGAATTTGTCGTTGAAGGTCTGCACCATTTTGCTGTCGTAACCGGCCGCATCCTGAAACCCGCTGACGACTACGCCCGGCTCAACCAGGGTTACGCGTATGCCCTTGGGTCCGACTTCTCTGCGCAATCCCTCGGCCAATCCGTGGACGGCAAACTTGGTGGCGCCGTAGACAGCGCTGAATGGCGAGACGTGCCGCCCGACGACCGATCCGATAATGACGATATCCGCAGCTTGTTCTGGATAGCGATTTGGCTGAGTGGCGATCATGCTGTTCGCCGCTCTTTGCAACAGTGCCAATGTTCCGGTTACGTTCAGCCGGAGTACATCCTCAAATCTGGACAAATCGGCGTCGTTGACGGACCCGCCAAGACCGCGCCCGGCATTCGCGACGACAATATCTGCGGGTTTGCCAAAGTGTTCGATGGCGGCAGCAAACAATTGATCAAGTATTGCGCTATCGCTTGCATCGCCGGCAATACCGCAAAAGGCCGCACCCAGCTGCCGTTCAAGGTCACGCAGCTTATCAGGGTTGCGGCCGTTGCCTACCACGCCACAACCGGCGGCAATCAGCCGTCTTGCAGTTGCTTCACCGATACCTGAAGTGGCGCCGGTGATGATTGCGATGCGCGGATGGTTTGTTGACAGCTTGGTTGCTACACGGGACATGAAACGTCTCCCCAACGATCGAGAGGTACATGTTCAAAGGACGCGCCAACACACCCCTGTCAACATATGTACGGTCAGCTACGGCGATACCGTGGCCGCAATTCGCGGAGCGCTGGCATTGAGCAGCGATGCCTCGTCGCTGACGACATGAGCTGCTTCGTTCAGCAATATATCCGGCAAGTCCCTGGCCGCATTCTCTCTGTCCAGGTCGGCTTTGAGATTGCGCTCGCCGGGCAGCATGCCATCGTCCTCAAACACATGGTTGCGCGCCTTGGTCGATTTGTCTCCGGAAGCCGCGTCAACTTTATCACTGCGACGTGCCTTGTCCCTGGCTTCCTGCGTTTCGCGCTCCTTGCGTCGTTCTGCTTCGTTCAGTGAAATCAGGTTCTTCTGGCGCAGCTCGGAAAATTCGGCAATATCTTCGCGCAGATACCTGAACTCCTTGTCGCCGGCAACGCGTTTGTCGTGCTTTGAAACCAGCGTCGTAACGATGTCTTTCAGGTTTTCGGTTCGTTTGTAATCGGCGGATTTGATCTGCATCCACGGCAAAGCATTGTCGAAGCTGGACTCGCCAAAATCGTCGGTGTTGGTCGTAATCGGAAGATTGACATCCGGCGTTACGCCACGCAATTGGGTGGTTCCGCCATTGATGCGGAAGAATTGCGCGACGGTCATTTTTATTTCACCGAACTTGGATTTGTCGTTTCTTGCGATCTCGTCCAGATTGGCAACGGCCTGCACCGTGCCCTTTCCGAAGCTGGTTTCACCTATAACCACGCCGCGTCCGTAGTCCTGTATGGCTGCGGCGAAAATTTCCGATGCAGATGCGGAGCCGCGGTTGATCAGTACACCGAGCGGACCATTCCATGCAACGCCTGCATTTTCGTCGCTTTGTACCGTGACCGACCCTTCCGAATCGCGCTGCTGGACAACCGGACCCTGGTCGATAAACAGGCCGGTCAGGTCGATGGCTTCCGCGAGTGATCCGCCGCCATTGTTGCGCAGGTCTATTAGCACACCGTCGACGCGATCCTGTTTAAGTTCGTCGAGCAAACGCGACACATCGCGAGTTGCGCTTCTGAAATCCTTGTCGCCTCTTTTTTGCGCAACAAAATCCTGATAGAAGCCGGGCAATGAAATCACGCCGATGCGGTGGGTCAACTTGCCTTCCTTCAGGTCTATGATGGATTTCTTGGCAGCCTGTTTGTCCAGGTTTATTTTCTTGCGGATCAACGCGATCAGTTTGTGCTTGCCTTCTGCGCCAGCCTCAGCGGGAAGTACGTCGAGCATGACGACGGAATCCAATTGACCTCTGATCAGGGATACGGTGTCGCCTATGCGCCATCCCATTACATCTACTATAGGTCCATCTTCTCCTTGTCCGACCCCAACGATGCGGTCGCCGGGATTGAGCTTGCCGGATAGCATCGCGGGCCCGCCGGGTATCAGTTCGCGTATCGTGGTGTATTCATCCCGGGTGTTGAGCACGGCGCCTATGCCAACCAGAGAAAGGCGCATTGAAATATCAAACTCTTCGGCAGAACGGACACCGAAATAGTTGGTATGCGGATCCAGCGCGGTCGCGTAGGCATTCATGAAACTCTGGAATACGTCCTCACTGGTGATTTTTGACTGGCTGCTCAATATTTTTTCATAGCGTTTGTCCAATGTTTCAACTATGCCTTGTTTGTCCTTGCCTGCCAGCTTCAATCGCAGCCAATCGTTCTTGACGCGCTTGCGCCAAACGTCATTCAATTCGTCCAGCGACTTTGCCCACGGCACATCCTTGCGGGTGATCTGATAACTCTCCTTGATATCGAAATCAAACCCGGTTTTGAGCAACGAACGTGCATATTCGTAACGTTCCGCGATACGCTGCTGATAGAGGTTAAAGATCGCAAAAGGAATATGCAGGTCCTCATCGAGGATCGCGTCATCAAGCGTTGTTCTCGCGTGGCCAGCTGAATCAATGTCACTTTGCAGAAAGAATATTTTTTCACCATCCAGGGACTTGAGATAGTTGTCGAAAATTTGTGCAGAAAGCTTGTCATCGAGGTCGACGTGCTTGTAGTGGTAGCGGCTCAGAACCTTGGCAGACAAATAAGCCGCCTGTGATTGTTGCGCCTGAGGCGTGAGCAGCGCCGCAGCGTCCGCATGGTTGAGTGTCGCCAGCACGAAAGAAAGCATAATCCACAGTAGTTTGATTTTCATTTGAATCCCGGAGAGGAAAATTATTGGCAACGCAAGCCTGATTTCAAAATCAGGTACGATATTGACAGGGTTTGCAACGCCAAGTTCGGCATTTTATCCGATACGGCAGATCAATTTGTGCCGGATGCTGATACAAGCTTTTTGCAAGTGTGGTGAACTTTCGACGGTTTGGCAACTGCTAAACCGGCATTCCGTCTGCGCGTGACTTGATCAGGATCGGTGCATAGACCCATATGAACATGGCAAAGCCAAGTAACCACGCCATCTGCGCGAAACCGATCCAGACCGGAACGTAGGTAGAAGTGATCATAGGCATCACCACCCGCATGACGTACGCTGCTACCAGCAGCAGAAATGCAGGCGCAAGCAACGCCGAGTGATGCTGGATATTGCGTCCGGTGTGGCCGAGCGCGATGCGCGCCATCATGCCAATGGTAATCATGCCGATGCCGCCAATCGCAAATGCATGCAGCGGCAGGGCGGGAGAGAGCGATAAAATCGGGCCCAGCGCCTTGAGCAGGAACCCGAATGTCGCGCCGGCATAACCGGCATACAGCACCCACAACAACGGCTTTTTCCAGATACCCCGGGTGTGCCATCCAACCAGGCGTATGCCGTGTATCACAAACAATAGTCCCGCGAGAGCTGCTGCAACAGTGGTTTGGCGCCAGAACACGTCGGCGATCAGAAACGCGACAAACGCTATCAGACCTGCCCGGTCGACCCATTTTGAATTCTTTAGTGTGACGGGATAACCGACGCCGCGTTCAATAAAGAACGGCAACACGCGGCGTATCATGGTAAACACCAGTGCCAGCATGAAATACAATCCGGAATGCACGCCCCAGGCGATGCCTTGATCCAGTAGGCCTGACACACCCAGATAGAACAGCAGATTGGACAGCATCAGCAGTACCAGCTTTGAGATCATGCCGAACTGATCATATTTTTTGGCACGCAGTATCGGGCTGAAAATTGCCACGATGAGCCATGCATCGAACGTCAGATCCAGCACTGCCATAGGCCATATGTCACCCGGCACTATCCAGCCCGCGACCCGTGCGGCCAGCCACATGGTTGCCAGTCCGGCCAGCGAAGCGCCATGGAGCGTCTGGATATTGGTCCAATTTCGTGTCGCTGTTAGCAGGAATCCGGCAGCAACTGCCATGGCATAGCCGAAGATCATTTCATGTGCATGCCATTGCAGGGCAGAGAACGGCATGCGCGGCATGGGCCAGCCATACACATAGACGCCTCCCCAGATAAAGATCGACACCAGCGCGAATATTCCTGCCAGCAAAAATAATGGCCTGAAGCCGAGGTTGAACAGGGCGAATGTCGGGACAGGTTGGGTGGGCATGTTAATTTGCAAAGTAAGATCCTCTAAAGCAATTCCAGAAAAATTATTGGCTCATTCATTCCCGCACCGTGGGAATCGGAGCGCTTGCGTTCCACGGGATTGTTCGAGTTGATTCAGGTGCAGTTGTACACCGAGTTCAGTTTACTCGGAAGCTCATGTGGCAGACGACGCATTGTTCTGTGACTTTGCTTAGATCCGCCAATGCGCTGTCGAGGTCGCCTTCGTTGGCGGTCATCGCAAAGCGACTGGCGGCATGATGCATTTCCGTACCGATCGCCTGCATCGCCTTGGGCATGAACGGTGCCATATGAGCCGCGTTATGGGACGCCAGCGAACTCATGCCCAAGCGCGTTTCCGCTATGTTGGCAGCCCGGTCAAGCTCGCTTTTTGCGAGCGCGCTCTGGATTTCGGAGACAACTTGAAGATGGTCACGCATATTGCCCAACATATGTGTCTTCATCATGTCGGGCAGGTTTACCTTGGTACGCGTATCGTCTTCAGCCTGGCTAGGCTGAGTCAGCAGCAGTAGCAATCCTGCCACGTAAAGTGCCTTGAGTGTAGATTTCATTGTCGCAGTCCAGTTCGTGTTCGGATCGGTTTGTATCGGTTTATGAGCTTTGCTTATTCAGTTGCGCCAGCGCCTCAGCAGCGATTTCCCGTACTTCTTCATTCGTGTCTTTCAGGCAGGATTCGATATGATCCCGCGCGGCCAAAGCGCCGGTAAGGCCGAGCAGATGGCAGGCGTCGGCGCGCACGCGGTGATCCGCATTGAGGGTAAGTTCCGCCAATTGCGGCAACAGCTTGCGCAGTGCCTCGGTATTGGCTTGCGCTTCGAGCAGCGCGCTGACGCCCAGGCGCACCTCGATGTTGGCTCCCGGGTTGGCGACAATGCCGAGCAACGGTTTCAGCCGACTTGTGTCTGCTGCAACGAAGGCTGCCGCTTGTTGATATCCGCCGTGTTTCAACAGGTGTTCAATGTAATGCGCTGTGCCTTTTTCTCCGCGCGCCCAATCGGCCCACTGTCTCAGATCGGCCAGGCTATATGCGCCGGTAAGCGTAAACGGGCCAAGCTGCAACCAAGGTGCGGTCCGCACCCTGTGTTTCTCTGCAAAATCCGGATGTGCGGCTACGTTTATGACAGTCAGTTTTCCGATCAGCGATTGCTTCACCAGTTCGCTCAAGTCTTGCAACACTGTCGCGCAATGCGGGCAGCCGGGCGTGATAAACAGCAAGGCGTCTGGATCAGTGTTCGCCATGGCGGATGATGTTGTCATTTAGGACAAGTTAGTCGTGTGTGGTGCCGCATTATCGCTTATCGAAGATGCATATTTGCATTTTGCTGGCCACCATGATGTGAATTGCGGTAATAGCTTTGGAAATTACAATCGCGACGCGCTTCTGAAACAGTCCTGATGCTTTCAGTTACTACGTAGCTAGGCCGCGAATAAGTTCCACCGTCCTGAGTTATTATCCGGTCATCAAAAAACTCATCCGGGCAGGAATCAATACGAATGAAGTATCTGAAATCTGAATTCCCCATCGTGATTGCGCTGGTTGTGCTGGTGATTGGATTTGAAGTTGAACATGCCGTAGTTGAGCATCGCGGTGCGATGTTGTGGGGAACGCTACTAATCGTTCTCGTCACCATTATTGGCGTCGCATTCCGCATCGCACATCATGCCGAAGTACTGGCGATGCGCTTCGGCGAGCCATATGGCACGCTGATCCTGACCATGGCAGCGGTATCGGTAGAAGTGGTCATACTGGTCGTGTTGCTAACCGGTGAGCCGAACCCGACATTGGCGCGCGACACGGTGTTCGCTGCGGTAATGTTCGACATCAACGGCATTCTCGGGTTGGCGGCAATCGACGGCGGCCTTAAACACGGCAGCGCAAAATACAACGTCGATTCGGCCAATTCTTTCATAGCCATGTTGCTGGTCGCGATAGGCGTCGGCATGTTTATCCCGGACTTCGTGCCGGAAGAGAAATGGCAAATCTATTCCGCTTTTTCCATTGGCATTATGGCGATCATGTATCTGGCCTTCCTGCGTTTGCAAACGGTAGAGCATCGCAAGTTTTTCGAATATTCCGCCGATACGACTGAAGAGGCGCATGACGAATTGCACAGCCCGAATGCACTGCATATCTCGATCGTGCTTGGTGCTATTGTACTGGTTGGTTTGCTCTCTGAAATACTGTCTGCACTGCTGGACGCAGGACTCGTCGGCAGCAGCCTGCCTAAGTCGATCCCTGCCGTGCTGGTGGCATTGATTTCCGCCAGCCCGGAAATACTTACCGCACTCAAAGCCGCGAAGCAAGACCGTATGCAGACCACCGTCAACATCGCGCTCGGCGCCTCGCTCGCCACGGTACTGCTCACCCTGCCGGTTATCGAAGCCATCGCGCTTTTCAATGGCGAGCGTATTATCATGGCACTTACCTCCATACAGGCGGGGATGTTGCTGCTCACCTTTCTGGCCGTGATGAACAATTTGCATGACGGAGAAACCAACGCCATCGAAGGAATCAGCCACTTCGTGCTTTTCGCTGCGTTCATCGCGCTGGTGATGATGGGGCTTGTTTGAATAGCGTTCAGGTTCCGCCGAATACAAAATATCGTGAGAGTTGGACTACGTTCATAACCGGGCCGACAGACAAGTCTTGATTGCATTTTCCTATTGCTGGCATTCAGACAGGCAGTACTTGAGTTCAAAGCGGTCAAAATGAAAAATAGCGAGAAATTGTCATTTGCGTCGTTATTGTTCTGCGGCTGACATTCGCAAATTAGTGGAGGTTGATTTGCATTACGCAGGAACGATAGCCACAGGTCTTTTGGCGGCTCTGCATATTTACATCATGGTGCTGGAAATGTTTCTTTGGAACACGCCGAAGGGGAGAAAGGTCTTTCGCTTGACCTCGGAGTTTGCGGCCGCTTCCAAGGTACTCGCGGCCAATCAGGGTTTGTACAATGGTTTCCTGTCTGCGGGGCTGATCTGGGGAATTCTGCTAGGTGAAACGGGGAATTCCATCAAGATCTTCTTCCTGGCCTGCGTTGTTGTTGCAGGTATTTTCGGGGCAATCACCTCAAGCAAGAAGATTCTATTCATGCAGGGGTTGCCAGGAGCTATCGCTTTGGCATTGGTTCTACTAGCCGGTAATTGAACCGGTTTGCGGGAGCATGCGGCCCTTCTTACGTGCTTCTCATTGCGGCGGTAAATTCGTAGGAGCGTAGACGCGCCCCTTGATCGAAGATCATGGAGGTTATGATTAATTCATCCGCCCCGGTGTTTTCAATGAACGCGATCAGGTTGCGCTGAACCGTATCAGGCGATCCGATCGCGGCACACAACAGGATTTCATCGAGCACGTCACGTTCGTGCGGCGCAATGCGATCCAGATAACCCTCTTTCGGCGGCTGCAGACGACCCGGGCGGCCGCTGCGCAGGCTGATAAACGCTTGTTGCATGGACGAGGCAAGATACTGCGCTTCGGCATCGGTATCTGCGGCGAACACGTTGTAGCCCAGCATCACGTAAGGTTGCTGCAGTTGCGCAGATGGTTTGAACGTGGCGCGATACAGCGCGATTGCCTGCATCATTTGCTCCGGGGAAAAGTGCGACGCGAACGCATAGGGCAGACCAAGATTTGCGGCGACCTGTGCGCCGAACAGGCTCGATCCCAGTATCCATAGCGGTATGTTTAGCCCGGCACCCGGTACTGCGCGCACCGCCTGGCGTGTTGATCCGGCGAAGTATTCCATCAGTTCTACAACATCCTGCGGAAACTGATTCGGGTTGGTGTCGAGATTGCGACGCAGTGCTCGTGCGGTAAGTTGGTCCGATCCCGGCGCTCGTCCGAGCCCCAGATCGATGCGGCCCGGATGCAGTGATTCTAGTGTACCGAATTGTTCGGCGATCACCAGCGGTGAATGGTTGGGTAACATGATTCCGCCGGCGCCGACACGGATCGTTGATGTGCCGGCGGCAACGTGCCCGATCAGTACTGCGGTTGCAGCGCTGGCTATACCCGGCATGCCGTGGTGTTCTGCCAGCCAGATGCGCTGATATCCCCAGCGTTCGGCGTGTCGCGCCAGGTCAAGCGTGTTGCGGAATGACTGGGCAGCGTCGCTGCCCTCGTTGATCGGCGCGAGGTCAAGGATGGAAAAGGGAATTATGGGTTCCATATCGAGGGCATCAGCGCGTCGAAAGGTGTGCCTGATCTTTGGAAAATAATTGAAGCATATATGATGTGGCAATAATCAACAGCGTGCCGATCACGCCTATCATCATCGTATGCAAACCGAATCCCCAACCGCTATCGGCAAACCAGAGCTTGCTGCCGGTTGCCCATGCGACGAATAGTAAACCTGTCAAAGTTGCGAACATTGCCTGTCGTGACTTGAGCTTGGGCAGCAAAACTGCTGACAGGAATAATCCCAGCATGCCTCCGCCAAATACTGCCGACATGTCCCACCAAACATCAAGCGCGGTTTTTGCATTGATCATGACCAGGCTTGCCAATGTCGCGAGCGCACCGATCATCGCGGTTGCGGTACGTATCATCCTCAGTTGCGAGTGATCGTCCGCATCCGGTGTTAAAACGCGTTTATAAAAATCTATGGTGTAGGTGGTTGCGGCGCTATTGAGCGACGAACTCAGTGTGCTCATACCAGCGGCCAGCACACCGGAAATGACCAGACCTGCCATGCCAGTCGGCAATTCATGCACTATAAAATACGGGAAGACCTGGTCAGCTTTAGCCGGCAAGGTGCCTGCCGGTACATTCAGATAGTAGACAAACAGTGCCGTTCCGATCATGAACAACAGCGCCGATATTGGAATATAGAGCAAGCCGCCCAGCCACAGCGCCTTTCTCGCCTCTGCCTCGGATGAGGCAGACAAGAATCGCTGTATGTAATTCTGATCTACCGAAAAATTCTTCAGGTTTTCAACGATGCCGAATATCAGAATTACCCAGAAGCCCTGGGCGACCAAATCAAAATTCATGGATCCCAGGGAAAATTTATGTTCCAGCGTGGTTACTGCAACCAGGTGCTCGGTGCCTCCCGGCATGTTGAGCAGCAAGACCAGTAAGCACACCAAACCACCCAGTAGCAAGACCACTGCTTGGACTACGTCTGTCCAGATTACCGCAGCGAAACCACCCAGCAACGTATAAAGAATTGTCAGGATACCCTGCACCAGAATCAGAACCTTGATGTCTATATCCAACAGGGCCGCCAACGCCAATGCCGTGAGATAGAGCACTACTGCGAAACGACCGATTTGCAGCAGAATGTATGCAGTGCCCATGTAGATACGGGCCCATAGAGCAAAGCGCTGTTCCAGATATTCGTAGGCGGTGGTTTTTACCTGATTACGGTATAACGGGATAAACCATCTTGATGCAACCCACATTGCAATGGGTAGCGTCAGGGAAAATACAAATGGCCGCCAGTCAGATGCGTAACTTTTCCCGGGATTTGCCAGATAGCTGATGCTGCTCAGGTAAGTTGCCATAAGCGACACGCCGATCGCCCACCCTGGAATAAGATTGCCTGCAAGAGTAAAGCCTTGCATATCTCTGCTTCGTTTGACAAACCATGCGCCGAATGCTGTTGTCCCGACCAGATAAATCACGATAATGAGATAGTCGATAGTTGATATTCCTGTAGTCATGCGCGTTGGCCTGTGGTTGATTGTTGGTTGAAGAATAAATTGTGCATTGACCTGCAGTATAAATCGGCAAGCGATTTGGCATCAGTCGTTGTAGCGGTGTCACCGCAAGCGGCGTTTACTCACCATGCAGGGTTACGACTATACTGCGACTACCTCCAAGGTTTCTGTGCTCGCACAGGTAGATGCCCTGCCAGGTTCCCAGCGTGAGCTGTCCGTCTGAAATTGGAATGTTCAGGCTGCTACCGAGCAGGCTGGACTTGAGATGAGCGGGTAAATCGTCGGATCCTTCGTCCTGATGTTGGTAATAGGGCTTGCCTTCCGGGATCGCACAGTTGAAGTAGCTCTCGAAATCTTCGCGTACAGTTGGATCGGCATTTTCGTTGATGGTTAGTGATGCTGACGTATGCAGGATGAAGATATTCATCATGCCTATCCTGACGTCGCGTAGCTCGGGAAGTTGACTTAGTAGCTCTTGCGTAATCAGATGGAAGCCGCGATGTTTCGGCTTGAGTGATATGTCTTTTTGTAACCACATAGTGATGCAAGTACCTTGGTTTGTATCATGCGACTTTGGAATTTGATATAGCCGACAACGTCGCTACAGCTGGTCTGGCTCCTGATCCTTGCGACCCGCCATCTGTTCCAACACCAGTAACAGTGAGCTTGTATCCCGATCACCGAAGCCGCTGCCCATCAACGCGTTAAGCTGTTGCATGACCTGGGCGGTGACTGGAAGCGGCAGGCCCGATTCATGTGCAATGTCGAGGGCAACGCCGATGTCCTTGTGGTGGAGTGCGGCGACGATACCTGCACTAAAGTCACGCTCTACCATCTTCTTTCCAAGCACATCCAGCATGCGGCTGGTGCCATATCCTGTCATGACCGCTTCGCGCACTTTGCCTGTATTGACGCCCTGCGCGCGTGCAAACGACAGTGCCTCGGCAGTTCCTTGCAGGTTGGCGAGCTGACAGATCTGGTTGGACAACTTGGTAACCTGTCCGGCGCCGGACGGGCCCATATGGAATATCGCTTTTCCCATCAGTTCAAACAGTGGGCGTACGCGCTCGAAAGTTGCCGCATCTCCACCGACGAAGAATGTGAGCGACGCGGCTTTTGCCGCCGCTACGCCGCCCGATACCGGCGCATCCAGCATCGCGATACCGCGCTCGCGCAGCCGGGTTGCTATGGCGCGGGTGATTGCCGGGGAAATTGTGCTCATGTCTACGTGGATGAGTCCCTGGTGCGCACCACGGATTAATCCGTCCGAACCGACGGCAACCGATTCAACATCCTTGCCTGCGGTAACCATGGTGAACACCACGTCGCTGTCGGCCGCCAACCGGGCGGGCGTGATGGCGAGACTCAGACCCAGTTCCGCCGCACGTTGACCCGAGCGTGCCCCTCGTACATAGGCGCTTACCTCGTGGCCGGCGGCGAGCAGATGGCGGACCAGTTCGCTGCCCATGTTACCGATACCTATGAAGCCTATGCGCATGTCGGATCCTTCGCAGATTCAAAAAGGAAGAACGTCTTCAGCTGTTACTCCATTTCCAGATCATCCAGAACCGCCGCAAGCCCGCCTTTTGCACAGGCCTCATCGGTCAATCCGGATGGCGCACCGCTGACGCCTATGCCGCCCATGATGTTGCCGGCAACGTTGATCGGGATGCCGCCAGCCGACACCAGCAGGCTGTCAATTTTGGGCACATTGTATGCACCCGAGAATCGATCTTCCATTGCCGATGTGGGCGAGTTGAATTCCATCGCGGTATAGGCCTTCTTCATGCTGATCGGAATTGAAACATCCATAGCCAGCGTGTCGCGCAGCACCACCTGTGCGTCTCCGCCACGATCAACGACTGTTACTGTTACCTGAACGCCTTCCTTGCGGCATTTTTCTATTGCCGCTTTGCCGATCCGTATCGCGGTGTCCAGTGACAGGCGTTTGATATTGACGGTGAGAATCGGCTTTGCATCGCTTTCCGGAAATGTCGCATTGCTGAACGTTACTGCACAAACGCTGGCTGCAATTGTCGCTAACATTCTGGCGCTCATAGCTATCCTCCCATGGTTAAAGAAACAACATCAGTCGTAATCTACTTCAAGTTCGCTGCCGGCATAAAAATCCTGAACCTCGGTAATGACAGTCTTGATTCTGGTTTTGGACAGAATCTTTCTTACGATGGTATCCCGGTATTCGTCCATGCAGTCGCGCAATACGATGTGATACTGCACAGGAGTCAGTTTCAACAGAGCGTTCCAGCCAGCTTCGATATCAGGCGGCGTTTTTCGGACACGCTTGATCAGACTTTCTATTTCTCGTTGTCCGACACGCGCAACTATACGGCCGTCACCGGCAATCGCGAAGATAACGGAGATCGCAACGACCGCATGGGCATCCAGATCAGGGTCTTTGACCGGTCCCGCGTAATGCTTCAGGCGCAGCCATTGCGCGCATGCCACGATACGCTGATTGGCCTGTCGATCCAGCAATTCACGCTGGTACTGGTCGTCGCCGTTCCAGTGTGCCACCGGGTCGGCACGACATATATCGGAAAACAGCATCTTGATATCGCGCTGCTGCACGAATGGGTCGTTGTCAAAAGCCGAGACGAAAGGAGTATAGGGCAGGGCGGAGAGATCCTTGATATGCCGAAATCCCTTCTGGAAAACATATTCTGCGCCATGCCTAAGCAGGAACGACAGTTGTGCTTCGCCATCATCCGGTACGTTCGCTCTGCTTATAGCCAGCGAGATGCATCCCACCGTCAATTGAAACGCTTCGAGCAATCCGTCCGCAGTCATTTCGTTGGTGAACTTTCTCGCGACGAGAACCGTGATACCGCTTAGCTCGTCGAGCAGGCCATCCGCATCATCGCGAGGGTTGCCTCGTTTGGCGAGTGCTTCCAGCGCCTGGACCAGGCGAGGGTGTCTCGTTGATACGCGGGCAAGCTGCATCATGTAATGTCAGGAGAATTGCGGAAAACGGCGAGAATACGTCATGCAAAGATATCCTCACCGAGACTACGCCGGCCGCCTTTCCGGGGAACGCGCGCCAATTTGCTTGGTACCTGTTTGCGCAGGCGCAGCAGCAAGGTATGGGTAGTTCTGGCCAATGCATAGTCTTGATCGTGTTCGTCATCATCGCCATCCTCGGATCTGGCGCGCAACTGATTTTCGCCGGGTTGCCAGTCGGGAAACATTTCAAACAGCACGCGATCCCATGAGTCTGCATCACTACGCGCGATTTCCAGTGCAAGCGGAATGACGTCGTGGTCGGAAGTGGTCGGGCCGCTGCTGTGTGCCCCGCGCAGGTGGATATCATTTGCAAGTTCGATGATTTCAGCCGTGGCGGTAGAGAACAACACCGCAAACGAAGTGGTTCCCCAATCGGTTGATAACGCTTCATGGATCAACTGTGCACGCCGATCGATGTCGTCGGTAGAAAAAATGACACCGTGAATGTGAGCGAACAGCGATTCGGTCAACACTTCCGGTTCGTCCGCAATCATGTCCTCGGTCCATGTGGCCGAAAAAAACGCCAGGCTGTTGGCCCATGCCTTGGGCGAAATCAGCAACGTGGCAAGTGACAACTTCCCGCCGTCGAATGAAGCGAGATGCATAGCGGCTACCTGTGGCTCCAATGTATCGAGCACCGTAACAACAGCCAGATCGCCGAATTGTTCAGCGGTTTCGTTAATGGCTTCTTCTGCGTGTGCAGAAGAACCCGCCAGCACCAGTTCGGAAACTTGGAGGCTGATTGCCGGAAAATTAGCGTTATTCGCCATTCTTGTCCTCACGTATATCGAACAAATCAATTACATCCTGGTCCGGTCCGCCACGCTCGACGCGTTCATCGCTATCCATGAAGTTTTCCTCATTGGATTCAGAGTCACTCTCGTCGTCCTGTTCGGAGTCTGACGCTTCGTCTTCAGCTTCCCAGCGCTTGCTATTTTCGAGCAGGAACATCGTGATGATCGCCTTGCGAGCCAATTCAGGATTACTGGCAGCGACGGTTGCCAATGCCTTGGCGGCAAGCGGGTCGTCGCACGAAACCATGGCTATCGCTTTCGCCGCATCGCCCTTGTCATACTGCTTGCTCTGCGAAAGCAGTCCCTTCGGATTGTTGAAGCGCAATTGTCCAAAAAGGGCGCAGCCCAGCAGGTTTACGTCGTCTATTTCCGTGCCTTTGGCGAACTCCTGTATCAATGCTGCGGCGTATGTCGCGTAGTACTTGCGATCCGGCGGGTCGCCCAATGTATCTTCGATCTGCGCTGACAGTTCGCGTGATTGAAAGATGAATTCGTGATGTATCTTGTTTTTCATAGGGAAGTATTAGCGTTGTGGTTGGTCATCGTGCGGCACACTTACACCGCATCGTTCGAATAGTGTTTGCCACAATATGCGCGACTCGCCGTCGGGATCAAGAATGATGCGATTGTTTAGGCTTTGATTGTATTCGGAGCGTAGTTTTGGGATTGACAACACCTCGTAGGCATTCTTGATCGCGTTGAATCGGGCTTCTGAGTTGGAGTGCGTGCTTCTGTCCGGATGGTGGCGCATAGCCAGAGAG
>JBARHR010000311.1:0-18797 GCA_049799335.1 Gallionella sp.
ACCATGAAGAATTCCAAACAAAAAGCGCCTCGTCAAAGAGGCGCAGGGCAGTGGGTGGCGACGCTGGTCAGACGCAACCGGTAGGTTTAGGCAGCCCGCCGTACTTGGTGATTGGCTTCATCGGACCGGTCATCCATAAATCGAATACTTCCTTCTGATCTTGTTCAATGAACTTTGCGAACTTGCGTATCGGCGGAACCGTGCCGAACTCTTCATAGAATTCCCTTGCCTTCAATATGTGTGACCATTTCTTGTCATCCAACTCGTAACTATCTGCTTCTGCCATAGCGCGTGCTATTTCTGGCGTCCAATCATTCATGCTTTCCAAGTAGCCGTCGCCATCGCGTGCCGGTAAATCCATGGATGTATCTCCCGTGAAGTTATTAGTCTGAAGTATAATAATTAACTTGATTACTTTAGTCAAGTAATGGTTGAGTATAGAGTGCTCGGTCAAGGTGATTACATGAATCGGCTAAGGCGCGACGACGGACTGTGTAAAATGCGCGGACCTTTGTTTTGCTTCGTCAATTTACGGGGGAAGGTATCAATGTCTCAAGTTTCAGTTCTTTTTGTCTGCATGGGCAATATCTGCAGGTCACCAACAGCGGAGGCGGTGTTTCGCCAGTACGTCGAGAGTGCGGGCCTGTCCGAGCGTATCGTTATCGATTCGGCTGGAACGCATGATTACCACATCGGGGATAGACCTGATTCACGAACTCAGAATGCAGCCCAGCAGCGGGGCTACGATATGAGTAACTTGCGAGGCCGACAAGTAATAGCGGATGACCTCAAGAAATTTGACTACGTGCTGGCGATGGATAAGGCCAATCTTGCCAATTTGCAGCACCTGCTACCACCGCTAAGTGTCATGAAGGCGGGGCTGTTTTTGCAATATGCGCGCCATCATGGCGAACGCGAAGTACCTGATCCCTACTATGGTGGAGCAGATGGCTTTGAACGAGTATTGGATATGGTAGAAGATGCCGCCCAGGGTTTGCTTCAGGAAATACGTCAACGACACTTTGAAATATAGTTTGCCAGGCTGGTGAGCCTGGGCGTTGATACTCGACGTTTCCGAATTGACCTCAAAAAAAACCGCGCGAATTTCGTCGCGCGGCTGGGTTGGGCACGTTGGCTTATGCCTGAGACTCGTGGGTCTCTATTTGAATCAGCGGTTCGTTTTCCACATAGACTTCGCGCTGACGGGTGCGACGGCGTGATTTTGGAAATGTCGCACTGTCGCCAGACGGCTGTAGGTTGGCAACCGTGCCGAGCTTTACCGGATCTGTTTCGATCTGAATCAGGTTGAATTCAGTCACCGCCACATCGACTAGTACCACCGGCAACGATCCTGCTACCGCGACCGGATGAGCAGCTGCCGCAATACGCGGTTCAGCCCTGATTGCAGGCATAGCCAAATATTCACTCGGCTTAACTTGTGTCTCCGGATAGGCGATATATTCGGTTGGTGTTGCCTTGAAGGCAACCATTTGCATCTGGTCGAACGATTGTTGCTTGTCTTCTTCCACCCCTGCAGATTGCGTGTTGCTCTGCGCTACATTCTCACGCTGCTCTCGATCACGGCGTCCTCCACGACGGCCCCGGCGACGCGCTCCTTCACGCGGTGTGGTGCCGGTTTCAGTTTGTTCTGGGGCGACAGCGTTCTCCAGTACCGGCTTTTCTTCGGCAATACGCGGTGGGCGTGGCGCCCTGGGCTGGCGAGGTTCTCTAGGTTCTCGTGCCTCAGGAGCTTTTGCGATGCTGTCTGGTTGCAACGGCTTATTGCGATTATCGCTGCGCTCGCGATTGCCACCACTTTCGCTTCGTTCTCCGCGGGCATTCCTGTCTCTGCGCCTGCTGTTACCTTCGCCGCGATCTGCACGCTCGGCTCGCTGCGCGCGCGGCGCATTGCGCGGGCGACGGTCCGTCGCCTGGGCGACCGGTTGATCGTTCTTGGCAAGCGACTTAATCCACCCGACGAACTTGCTGAAGATCGAAACAGTTGCTACTACTTCCGATTTCATTGGTGCAGGCTGGGTAGGCGTAACGCCCTGGACTACAGCCTGTGCCCTTGTCGCCTTTTGTTGGTCCACGGATAGACCCAACGCCTTATCGTCACTTGGTTTCTCAACCAGTTTGTAACTTGCCTGCATTACGTCGCTGGTCATGTCATCAACACGCAAGCGATTGATCGTGTAGTTGGGCGTTTCCAAATGCGGGTTTGGGATCATCGTGATCGCGACCTTCAGGCGTGACTCGATGCGGTGAATATCCGCACGCTTCTCATTGAGCAGGAAAGTGGCGACGTCGACAGGAACCTGAACATGGATCGCGGTACTGCTTTCCTTCATCGCTTCTTCTTGAATGATACGCAGAATGTGCAATGCGGAGGACTCGGTGCCGCGGATGTGACCGATACCACTGCAGCGGGGGCAGGCGGTGTAGTTGCTATCACTCAAACTGGGTTGCAGGCGCTGTCTGGACAATTCGAGCAATCCAAAGCGCGAAATTTTGGCAGTTTGCACTCTAGCACGATCGTAGTGTAGCGAGTCGCGCAGGCGATTTTCCACGTCACGCTGATTGCGGCTGTTCTCCATGTCGATGAAGTCGATCACGATCAGACCGCCGAGGTCGCGCAGACGCAACTGGCGTGCAATTTCTTCCGCGGCTTCGAGGTTGGTATTGAATGCGGTCGCTTCAATATCCGAGCCCTTGGTTGCCCGTGCCGAATTGATGTCTATTGCGGTCAGCGCTTCAGTGTGGTCGATTACGATTGCACCTCCGGAGGGCAGCCTGACTTCGCGCGCATGTGCGGATTCAATCTGGTGCTCGATCTGAAAGCGCGAGAACAGCGGGACGTCATCAATATAACGCTTGATGCGGTCGACATTGTTCGGCATGACTGTACTCATGAACGCCAACGCTTGCTGATACACGTCTTCCGTATCAATCAGGATTTCGCCAATTTCTGGGTTAAAGTAGTCGCGAATGGCGCGTACAACCAGACTACTTTCTAGATAAATTAATGAAGGCGCTTTTTCTGACTCCGCCGCGCCTTCGATCGCATCCCAGAGTTGCTTGAGGTAATCGAGGTCCCATTGAAGTTCTTCCTGATTGCGCCCGATACCAGCGGTGCGGGCAATAATGCTCATACCTTTGGGCACTTCTACATGCGCAAGGACTTCTCGCAATTCGTTGCGCTCTTCACCTTCGATTCGGCGTGATACGCCACCGCCGCTCGGGTTGTTAGGCATCAAAACGATGTAACGTCCCGCCAGACTGATGTAGGTCGTTAGTGCAGCGCCCTTATTTCCGCGCTCGTCTTTTTCCACCTGTACCAGCAATTCCTGGCCTTCACGCAACGCCTCCTTGATGGAAGGTCGATTGCCGGCGCCATTCTGGTAATAATCAGGGGAAACTTCCTTGAACGGCAAAAAACCGTGGCGGTTGCCGCCATATTCGACGAAACACGCTTCGAGGCTGGGTTCAAGCCGGGTGATGACTGCTTTGTAGATATTGCTTTTGCGTTGCTCTTTTCCGGCGGTTTCAATGTCGAGATCGATAAGCTTCTGACCGTCAACAATGGCGACACGGAGTTCTTCCGGTTGTGTCGCATTAAATAACATGCGTTTCATTTTTATTGTCTCCCGCGCTCTGACACGGGCGAAACCAAGCTACACGCGGTTAAGCGTGAGAGAGTAGCAATCGTGCAGTAATGTGCAGTCGGTTGGTCAAGTCTGTTCTCTGTCGGTAGCGGGTCTTAAAAATTTGTTTTTTGGGACTTCTTCATCAAAGGTTTCGGTTGATTCAAACTCCGATTTACCTAATGAAGCTGGAACTCCCTATTGGCAAACCAGCCTCGGGCTGATTTGCGAAAAATTCACAGGTGCTTTGAGCGCGTAAATCAATTACTATCACTGCTGGTTTCGGTGAGTGATATTAACCGGGCTGCGGTTTGTTGGGCGGCGGCGCATCGCGCCGTCGCATTTGCCAAATAACAGTTGGCAACCAGAATTGCTGGCACAGGGATCAAATTACATCCTGCATCTACCCAATAGAAAACGCGCGAGCACCGAAGTATAAGCAAAATGAACGGTTTAAGCAAAGAATATGTCACTTTCCTGACAATTGATGAAAGTGGCGAAAATCAACGGATTGACAATTTCCTGTTCAAATTGCTGAAAGGGGTTCCCAAAAGCCATGTTTACCGGATATTAAGAGGCGAAGTTCGCGTAAACAAAAAGCGTGTAGATCAGACCTATCGACTCAATATGGGCGATCTGCTCCGCATTCCACCGATTCGGGTGGCAGAGAAACATGACACGGAGGACGCCTATGTTCCGGCCGTGGAATTCCCAATCCTCTACGAAGACGATGCGCTACTGGCAATAAACAAACCGTCGGGCGTGGCAGTTCATGGCGGCAGTGGAGTCAGTTTTGGGGTGATTGAGCAGATGCGTAGTGCTCGTCCGCACGCCAAGTTTCTGGAGTTGGTTCACAGATTGGATCGCGAGACTTCAGGCGTGTTGCTGCTTGCAAAGAAGCGCTCTGCTTTGACCGCGATGCACGAGATTATGCGTGAGGGTAACAGCGACAAGCACTATTTTGCCCTGGTGCTCGGTCTATGGAAGAACAACAGGCAGCATGTCAAGTTGCCGCTATACAAGTTTGATACCCCGCAGGGTGAGAAGCGAGTAATCGTGAAAGAAGGCGGGCAGCTCGCACACACTATCTTCGAGTTGCAAAAGTGCTGGCCCGAAAACAGGTTGCCCGCATTCAGCCTGCTGGATGCGCAGCTGAAAACCGGCCCTACGCACCAAACCAGGGTGCACTTGTCTCACTTGGGGTTCCCGATTGCCGGTGATGACATATACGGCGACTTCGCGGTCAACAAGGTACTTATGAAGCGGGGCCTCAAGCGAATGTTCCTGCATGCTCACAGCATTTCGTTCTTGCACCCGTTGTCCGGCGAGTTGTTACAGTTGAATGCGCCACTGCCGGATGATCTGAGTGGCTATTTAGCGCAATTGGACGCAATTTAGACCGAATGAGGCCAGCGTGGTCGCGGCGAATGTCTTAGAGTTTCTATTTTAAAATCAAACTGCTGGGATAGTTTTCTTGCGCCTTATGTGATTGTGAATTCTGCTCCACCCTAAAATTTCTATCGTAACGGCCGATAGGGAACAAACAGCAATTTTTTTTTGGGAGGCGTAATGCGCAATATAAGCAATTTGCAAAGTCGCCTGAAATATTCAACGGATCGCGACACCAGGGGCGTGACGGCAACTCGTCCGAATCAGTCCCTGCAAGAACACAACCTGCCAGTTTCCGATGCGGCACCGTATAGACGATATGAGCGACATGGCGGTCACGGAACCGAGGGTGGCCATGGTGCGGACCGCCGGACTCGGTTTTCGGGAGACAGGCGGAATTACAGTCCAGGCAAAGCCAGGACGTCTATGCTGGTTGAGTTTCGCAACGGCCGAGATCGCCGGAAAATAAGTCAACGCGGCAGTGAAGTCGTCTCCCGGATAGACGAGAAAGCTTGATCAACCCTTGATTCGCGTGATGAATACAGTTACTTCTTCGCGGTCGTGATAAAGCTGTTTCGCATGCAAACGGAAATTTATACCTTCAGACTCCATTTCCGTGCGGATGCCGCCCAAGGCGCTATCCAGCGCGGCAACGCGCTGCTTCATGGGCAATTTCAGATTGAAGATGGCATGCCTGCACCACCCATGTATGAACCACGTTGCTATCAGTTTGGCAACTTTTGACGGTTGTTCAACCATATCGCAAATCAGCCAATCAGCCGTCCGACGTGGCATGTATTTCAAGCCGTCCTGCTTTAGATGTTGCACCATCGGATGCTTTGCCAGCACGCCCTTCATCGGTCCATTGTCTACAGCCGTCACGTGGATTCCACGTTTGACCATCTGCCAAGTCCAGCCACCTGGTGCTGCGCCAAGATCGACCGCATGCATGCCCGGGCGTAACAAGCGCATTTGTTCGCCCTGGCCCATCAGAACTTCAAAGGCTTCAGACAGCTTCAATGTTGAGCGGCTCGGTGCGTCGGGAGGCATTTGCTGACGGACAATGCCCATTAACGCGGGCGCACTGTTATCTGGGTCACTCGAGCCGATCAATACGCTCGATTTGTCGGGAAAAAAAACATGCAGACGACTCAGGTGCGGGTTGTCGTGTAAATATCCCTGCTTTCGCAGCGCGCTATCCATCAGTGGCTGAAACCGACGTGTGAAGGGGGCTAGCAGCTTTCCTTCGTTGGTGTCGGGAACTTCGATCCATAGTGTGCCAAAGGTTACCGACAAGTCTGCGACCACTTCGAGGATCGGTGTAATTCGGTCGCGTTCGGGCAATTCCACGATGTTGTGATGAAGTCTAATTAACTGGCGAGCAAAGATCAATTCACGATAGGACAATCGCTGATCGTTTATTGCGACCGTCACATAACCGCTGTCAGCTTGGATTGACGGTTGTTCCGCGACTACCGGTTTTTGCTTCCGCGCCATGCGCAGCGTTTCGACCGCGCAATCCTGTTCGAATCCGGGGCGGCAGTACACTAGCCAGCTAGTCTGTGTTTTAGGTTTCATCAGGATGGTGTCCGTGTAGTGTCCAGGCCGAATCTTGTTCGGCTAGCGCGTGTTTATTGCGCTTGCAATTTTCCGGGTCAACCCGACAAGAGCCAGTATCAATGCCAGTGCCAAAGATATTAAAGTGGTCTGATTTGCCAGCTGCTGAATTCTCGAAACCTTGAATGGAAACGGTTTGTAGTCGGCAAAAGATAGCGCCGCCTCTCGTTGGCTAACGGTAAAGTGATCGCCCGGTTCGCAGTCATTCTGTTCGGGGTATAGATAGCAGGCAGGATTCTTGACGTTCAGCCAGCCGTTCTTTTCGTCCATTACCGGTCCGGGATGCAGCACTTTTACCGGAAAATGTTCCAAACGATATCCGAATACGGCGTTGTAACACGCTAGCTGCGAAGCGCCTTCCGCGATTTTGTCGTTGCCGCCAGGCACCACCTGGACCTGATTGTTTGCATTGACGATGGCGCTTATATACTCAATGCGCGGTTGTACCACCCCGTCGTGCGTCTTGGCCCATGCGCCGAGGATGGTGCCCGGCCAGTAGGACTGATCTTTATAGTACGTGCGATCCCGAATTGCATTTATCAGAACAAGCGCTGCGATCGCAACGAACAGCATCGTGTTCCTTCGGCGCTCCGATACTGAAATTCGATCAAAAATCAGCGAAGCAAACAAGATGGCGACGGAAATGTATATGAGAAACCATCGCAACAAATTACTGCTCGATTTGATAACCGGCACCTGTTTGAGGAAGCTGTTCCACTCCGGCGTATAAATGTTGATCGCCAGGGGTAACGCCAATATAAATCCGAGTAACAGCAGCCATACCCGGCGAGTCGGCGACAGCTTTGGGTTGATGACCTGCCTTTTCCCAATCATTATGAAGGAACCGGCCACTACAATCAGTAGCGGGACTACCGTAATTCCATATTCCCACTCATGTTGCGCGAGCAACCATCTTGTCCCGGACATGAGTGGTTGCGCTAGTTTGGCGATATCGGGGGGTGATAAAAAGATCGCCTCAAACAACAAACGAATCGCATTCCACGGATTGGTTATTCCTGGCAACGCATAATCGCTACGCGGAAAATTGCTCATGAAGGCAATCGTTGCGACGAGTTTTGTGGCAGATAACCCGGTGGCAAGCAGGCTGGAAAGCGACGCGCGAAGAATAAAGTCAGACGGGTTATGTCCGGCCACTCCATGTACGCAAACGATCGCGAGTATTGCCACCAGAACAGGTGTTAACAGTGACAGTAGACCCGAGTAGGCACAGTAGGCGACCAGACAGGCTACCACTGTGCTGTTTAGTAGTGTGAAGGCGAATTTGTTTTTTATGTTGGGCCTGAGCAAAAAAAACGCAATTGCCGGAACCAGCATGACGGCGTGATAGACAATGTGGCCGACCAACATGCGGTGGATGAAGTATCCGTTAAACATGAATAGCGCGCCGCCGAGTATGGCAGCTTGGCGGCTTAACCCGAAACACGAGCGCAATAGCAGATAGAAACCCAGAAATCCTAGCGACGCAAACAGCAGCACCGTCACATAGATGCTGTCTAGCGGACTTATGACAAACGTCAAGAACTGCGGTAGCGAATAGTAAACCGATGCAAGATCGGCCATTTGTGGTTGTCCGCCGCAAAAAGACGGGGTAAACCAGAAAGGTGCAGAGATTCCATTGCTTCTGTACCAATAGTAGCCGTCAAGGAGATCCGGCAGTATTCGCGAATAGTCTTCGCCGAGCGTACCGTTATGGTTTGGAAAGTATTGTCGGAAAATAAAATTGTAGGAGAGCAGCAGCAACAGGAAATAGACGACAGCGAGCCACCTGTTTGGTGAGGTCAACTTCGATGCTTTCATATTACGCTTTACCTGTCATGAAGCAATTCATGTTGTAACGAAGCTAGGGGATGATTTGTCGAGTACCCATTATCGCATGTGTGCCTGCTGGTACACTGCTGCGGAACGTGATTCTGTTTTGAGTCGCTTGACGGTGGTAATATCCGCGCTCGTTATTTGGCGGATAGATTGATGAGCAAGCGTTACGATTTGATTGTGTTTGACTGGGATGGCACCGTGATGGATTCAACGGCCGTGATATCGGGCTCCATACAGTCGGCCTGTCGGGATTTGGGCCTGTCGGTTCCTGACGATGCAACTGCCCGTCACGTAATTGGCTTGGGCTTGGATCAGGCGCTGCGGTATGCGGTACCTGAGCTGACGGAGGAGCGCCGGCCCGAGCTGGTGGCGCGATATCGACATCATTTTCTGGCACAGGATGAAAAGATCCCGCTGTTCAACGGCGCGCGAGAGACCATCGCCGAACTGCATCTGAATGGCTATTGGCTCGGTGTTGCGACCGGAAAAAGCAACATTGGTCTGAGCCGCGCCATGGAGTCTTCGGGTATGAAGCACTTTTTTCATGCAACGCGCACCGCAGATCAGACTTTTTCAAAACCGAATCCGGCGATGCTGTTTGAACTGATGGATGAACTGGGAGCCAGTGCCGAACGCACATTGATGGTGGGTGACACGACACATGATTTGCAGATGGCACTGAATGCCAACGTGGATTCAATTGCGGTCGGCCACGGCGCACACCCGCCGGACCAGTTGGAAGAAATGAAACCGCTTGCTCTAGTGCAAAATTTTGTCGAATTGCGTGCGTGGTTCGTCGCGAACGCCTAACGATATAGAGGATAGTCAATGTCAGATCAAAACAACAATTGGGAACGTGCTGTACTCGAGAAGCTGGCTTTGTCAGCGTTGCAGGAACAAAGACGCTCACGTCACTGGGGAATATTGTTCAAGTTGTTAACCTTGATCTATCTGTTCGTCCTGTTGTTTCTGTTCATGGGCTGGGCGGGAAAGAGTGAGTCGGCGCTGAGTACTGGCAAGCATACCGCGCTGGTTGATCTGCAGGGTGTAATTGCGACTGACAGCGCGGCCAGCGCCGACAATTTGATCCCCAGTTTGCAGGATGCGTTCGAGGACAAGGGTACCCAGGGTGTAATCTTGCGCATCAACAGCCCCGGCGGGAGTCCGGTTCAGGCAGGTCAGATCAATGACGAGATTCGCCGGCTGCGCGCAAAGTATCCGGACATTCCGCTGTATGTGGTTGTCGATGATATTTGCGCGTCAGGTGGTTACTACATTGCCGCTGCCGCCGACAAGATTTTCGTCGATAAAGCCAGTCTGATCGGCTCCATCGGGGTGTTGATGGACGGTTTCGGATTCACCGGCACCATGGACAAGCTCGGCGTGGAGCGCAGATTGATCACCGCCGGTGCCAACAAGGGTTTTCTTGATCCGTTTTCCCCGATAAATGCGGCCCAGCAGGAATACGTAAAACAGATGCTCGCACAAATTCATCAACAGTTCATAAATGTGGTAAAGAAGGGACGTGGCGCGCGCCTGAAAGAAACCCCGGATACGTTCAGCGGTCTGGTATGGAACGGTGAAACAGGTGTGAAGATGGGGCTCGCAGACGGTTTTGGTACCCTGGAATCGGTAGCTCGCGACGTGATAAAGGCGGAGAAAATAGTCGACTTCACGATGAAAGAAAATCTGGCCGACCGACTCGCGAAGCGCTTTGGCGCCGGAGTGGCTAGCGCGTTTCCAGGTTTTTCGACGCAGTACAATGGCACAACCCTGCGCTGATGCGGGAGTCGGCAAAATAATTAGTACATGCTGTATCTTGAGGCAAACAAATACCGAGCGCTATGCAAATTGGGCTGCTTCAAGCTGGGCAAACGGTATTCCGGAGACTTGGCAACAGGAGTGAAAGTTTGACTGCGGCGCAATCTGAAAGACCCGTCGTCGCTGCATTCGATTTTGACGGTACGTTGACACGACGCGATACCCTGCTCCCGTTCCTGATTTCCACATTGGGAACAACTGCGGTTCTGCAGCACGCTATAGCGCTTGTGCCGACGCTGGCAGCCTACGGTCTCGGGTTGATAGGCAATGGTGTGGCCAAGGAGAAGGTGTTCATCCGTTGCCTTTCCGGAATGCAAATTGAAATATTGCGACAGAGAACCGCTAGGTTTACCGAGCAGAGCTTGCCCGAGTTGCTGCGATCCCGGGCTATTCAGCGCCTCGAATGGCATAAACGGCGTGGTCATCGATGCGTCGTGATCAGCGCATCTCTGGAATTGTATGTGGAGCCCTGGGCGCGACAAGTTGGATTTGATGATGTGATTGCCACACGATTGGAAACCGGGGAAGACGGCCGTATTACGGGAAGATTGTCCGGAGAAAACTGCTATGGTCTGGAAAAAGTACGACGACTCGAGGCATTGATGGGGGCGCGTGAAAGCTACAGCCTATATGCGTATGGTGACAGCGAGGGAGACCGCGCGCTACTGTCATTTTCGGATTATCCCTACTTTCGGGAAATGCCGGGCTAGCATGCGCGCGCGGCGGTAGGCGGCGTGAACCTTCCTCTTTTTGGTTCAGGAATTAACCGTGAGATTTTTTGAAATCAGCAGGTAGATTGATGAAGTTGGTGCGTAACCCCAATACGGTATGGTGTGATGCCGCCATTGCCAGTATGGCATTTGGCTTGGTTGGCGTAAGTCTGCTGCGCAAAATTTTCGATTCCGATATCTGGTTCCATATGGTTGTCGGCCGGGAAGTTGTCAGGCAGATGAAAATTCCGGATGTTGAGTTCTACGTCCTGACCAGATTGGGTGAGCCGGGCGAGTTTCACGAGTGGGGCTTCGGAGTCCTCTATTATTTTATTGAGCAATGGTCGGGCTATGTTGGGATGGCAATGGCGAATGCTGCGATCGGATGCGGCATATTGTTGTTGCTATACCTCGCTGGCTCCGCAGAGTCGAAATCCGGGCTTCTAAAATTGTTCCCGGTAATTGGACTGGTACTGTGGGTCATCGAATTGAGGATGAACTTCAGGCCCGAAACCTGGCTTTATGTAATGCTGGCATCAGAAATATTCCTGCTCGAAAAATACTTGCTGTACAGAACGTGGTACTGGCTCGCCCCCCTTCCGTTGCTGGCATGGGCGCTTAGCCTCGGGCATCCCTCCGCACTATTTTTGATTGGCGTATTCGGAGTCTATTCGATACAAGCCATGCTTACCTCTGCTCAGAACAAGTTTCGAATTACAGCCGTACTAGGTGGTGTTGCGCTCGCGATGGCAGGCGGGGCACTGTTGAATCCTTATGGACTGCACCAGTTGCTGTTGCCATTCTATTTCCGGAACGACGCGTTGATTAGTAGCCTGACCGAGGATCTGCCGGTATTGCAGACGGAATATGCGCTGCACTTTGTGATCATTGTTTCCGTCGGATTTCTGGCGATATTGTCCGGCAAGCAAAAGCGTTTCGCCGATATCCTGCTGGCCTGCATGTTTACCATCCTGACGTACAAATATGCCCGGAACATCGCGTTGCTCGGCATAGTCATGTTTGTGCCCATTGCGCATGCGCTGGTGCATTGGTCGGGCAGGTTTGTCGGATATGCGGGCAAGGCGTTGAACGCGGTTGCCGTCGCTGTCGGGTTGGCGGGTTTAGGGCTGACCGCGGCCAGTCCGCTTTGGGGAACCGGCCTCTACGAACCGAGCACCCCGATCAAGAGCTCCGAACTGATTCGAAAATACGTGCACTCGGGAAACACGCTCAATTTTCTGCATCTAGGCAACTATCTGGCGTGGGATCTTGATCGTCCTGTATTTATTGACGGCCGGAACTACGGAAGCAACCGCGGTGTGCAACTGCATGACGCCATATTTCGAGCGGATCCAGGCTGGCAGAATGCGATCCTTGATTTCAATATTGAGGCTATCGTTACACCAGTTACCCTGGATTATTCCGGCCAGATCATTCCCCTCGTTGCGCACCTCGCCAGCGATCCTGACTGGGTATTGATCGCGCAGGAAAAGGCCGGTTTGTTGTTCCTGAGAAGCCCGGTTCCGGATGGAATTCAGCCGCTTCTGAAGCAGGTAATCTGGAAGCACGCGGTCGAAGAGCTTACCGTCAACCTGGCAACTTACCCCGACAGCAAAGAGAGCTACCAGTCGCTTGCAACAGCCTACGGCCAGTTGGGCGATGTGGCGAAGGCGCAGTATTTTTCCGATCAGTTTTCAAGCTTGTCCAAATGATGGATTCAATTGCGCGAGCAATTCGTTGAGGCTGGTGATAGGCGGCAAACAGCTGGTTCCGTTGCATAACCAGGCAGTAGTGGATTCCTGGGGCGGTTTATCCAGAACTGCTGGTAATTCGGAAATGTCATCGCTCAACCTGACGGTTAGCACACCGGGTAGATAGCGTGCATTTATTTGCCGCTGCCAGTGGTGAACCTCCGGTGAACTTCCGCGCAACACCAGCACCGCCGGCGGATGAAGAAAATCCGCCAGTGCCGTGCACAAGCTGCTGTGATATCCCGCGGACTGTTGCAGTGCCGGATTGAAGAGCTTGATGCAACGTTCTGCCGCGTCAGCATATTCCAGATCGCCCGTTAGCGCCGACAGGCGCAGCAACGCCTGTGCCGCTATGCCGTTGCCGGATGGTGTGGCGTTGTCCTGGCCGATCTTGTTGCGCTGTATCAGTGCTTCGTGATCGTGGCTGGTGAAGTAGAAGCCACCGTTCTGCCTGTCCTCAAAGCGGGTAAGCAACGCATCGGCGATCTTTAGCGCGAAGCTCAGGTCTACGCTGCGAAATTCTGCCTGCATCAATTCAATCAATGCGTCCAGCAGAAACGCGTGGTCGTCCAGATAGGCATTAAGATGCGCCTTGCCGTCTTTATAGGTAGCCAGCAGCCGGTCCTCGTGCCACAGCGTGTGGCGCACAAAATCCATCGCCCGTTGCGCAGACTGCAGCCAATCCGGTCTGTCAAACACGCGTGAAGCACATGTCATGCCTTTGATCATCAGGCCGTTCCATGCGCCCAGTATTTTTTCGTCGCGTCCGGGTCGGATGCGCAACTCGCGCGCGGCGAACAACTTTTGCTTGGCGCTGTCCAGCAGAGCGCTTGCGTCCGCCAGTGGCAGCTTCAGGCGACCAGCAATATCCTCAAGCAATACACTCACTCGCAGATTCCAGTCTTTATGTTCAAAGTTCGGCGTGCTGTCCAGACCGTAGTAGGGTTTGATTACGTCGTATTCTTCGGTACTCAGCAGCGCGCGCACCTCGTTGCGCTGCCATACATAGAATTTGCCCTCCTCATGTTCCGAATCGGCATCCAGTGACGAGTAATAGCCGCCTTCCGGCGATTGCATTTCCCGCATCACCCAACCGGCAGTCTGTTCGACGACGCCTGCAAATTGCGCGTCGCCGCCGCACCGCCAGGCGGAACTGTAAAGTCCCAGCAGCAGGCCGTTGTCATAGAGCATTTTCTCGAAGTGCGGAATGTCCCAGTGGGCATCGACGCTGTAGCGCGCAAAGCCGCCGCCCAACTGGTCAAACAAACCGCCATCGGCCATCTGTTGCAAGCTATGCAATACGATCTGTCGCGCATCGTTGTCGGAATTGCTCAGCGCGCTGCGCAGCAGCAGATCGAGTTCAGCCGGATGCAGGAACTTGGGCGCCGCGCCGAAGCCGCCGTTTACGCGATCATAGTGTTCCTTGTGATGTAGTAGCGCCAGCGTCAGAGGTTGATCATCCAGCACTGCCGGGGCGCCATCCGGATTCGGCACTATGCTGTTCAGCGCCGCGACCAGATGTGTGCCCTGATTCCGTAGTTCCGCTCGATTCTGGGTATAGGCCTGAGCCACCTTCAGCAACAAATCCGGAAACCCGGGCAGGTTATAGCGCGCTACTTTGGGGAAATAGGTGCCGCCGAAAAACGGGATGCCGTCCGGGTCAAGAAACATCGTCAGCGGCCAGCCGCCGTTGCGCTGCGTCAGCATGTGGTGCGCGGTTTGATAGATGTGGTCGAGATCGGGACGTTCCTCGCGGTCCACCTTGATGTTGACGAAATGCGCGTTCATCACCGCCGCAATTTCCGCATCCTCGAACGATTCATGCGCCATGACATGACACCAGTGACATGCGGAATAGCCGATGGAAAGCAGGATCGGCTTATTGAGCGCGCGTGCGAGTTGCAGCGTTTCCGGCCGCCACGGATGCCAGTCCACGGGATTATCGGCATGTTGCCGCAAATAGGGGCTGGTTTCGTGTGCGAGTTGATTGGTCATGAGTCTAGTGCAACAGATGTTTCAACTCTTGCAGAACGTTCAGCATGATGCGTTGCTGCGCATCTTCGTTGGGGTGCAGATTGTCGCGCTGAAACTGATCTGCTGAAACGCCCTTGAGCAGGAACGGTACCAGCAGGATGCGGTGTTTGTCTGCGAGTCGCAGGAAGAGTTCACGAAATTTCCCCGTGTACTCTTTGCCATAATTTGGCGGCATTTCCATGCCCACCAGCAGTGCCTTGCTGTTGGCACGAAGGGTTTGCGCAATGATCTCATCGAGATTGGCCTCGGTGTCTGCCAGTGGGTAGCCGCGCAAACCGTCATTGGCGCCCAATTCTACAATGACGATTGCCGGTTGATGCTGGTTCAACGCCTTGGCAATACGGCGCTTGCCACCGGCGGTGGTCTCGCCGCTGATGCTGGCATTGACCACAGTGAAACCGGATTGCGTGCGCTGCAGTTCCAGCTGCAACAAATTTACCCAACCTTTGTCTATGGCGATGCCGTGGCCGGCTGATAGACTGTCGCCGAACACCAGAATATTCTTGGCTGAATAGGCCGAACAGGGCAGCCACGCCAATGTGGACAACAAGACGATTTTGATGAACAGGAGTTTCATGGTAGCGATTGTGCAGGCAGTTGAACTAAGCAAGCAAGTATTAAGCGGGGACCAGCCCCTGACCATTTTGCAGCAGGCAAGTTTCAGCGTCGGGGCGGGCGAGAGCGTGGCGATTATAGGTGCTTCCGGTTCAGGCAAGTCCACCCTGCTTGGTTTGCTGGCTGGGTTGGACACGCCCAGCGGCGGGAAAGTGCTGCTCAACGGGACTGATTTGTTTGCGCTTGATGAGGATGGCCGCGCGCGGCTGCGCGGGGAACTTGCCGGATTTGTGTTCCAGTCGTTTCAGTTGCTACCGGCACTCACTGCGCTGGAAAACGTGATGTTACCGCTGGAATTGAGCGGCTCTGTCGACGCCCGAACCAGGGCCGCCAAATCACTGCATCAGGTCGGGTTGAGCGCCCGAGGTCATCATCTGCCGAAACATCTTTCCGGCGGCGAGCAGCAACGAGTGGCACTGGCTCGCGCGTTTGTAACGCAACCGAAAATTCTGTTTGCTGATGAACCGACCGGAAATCTGGACGCGGCGACGGGAACACAAGTGATCGACCTGATGCTGGAGATGAATCGCGATCACGGCACTACGCTGATCCTGGTGACCCATGACGAAATGCTGGCAAGGCGTTGTGGCAGGCAGCTGAGGCTGGACGCGGGGCGGGTGGTGCAGTGATGCCCTCGCTCCTTTTCCTCATTCCGGTGTAGGCCGGAATTCAGTTGGGTTTTTCAAGCATGCAGTCATGTTAACCCTTGTTGCGCACCGCGCAACACGCCATCATGTTCGCATGATTACATCGTTTCGCCACAAAGGCCTGCGAAAATACTTTGAATCCGGCCAGCTTGGCTGGAATACAACCTGCACACGCGTATCGTCTCAAGATGCAGTTGGCCGCGCTTGATACCGATCAAACTATCGAGGACATGAACATCCCCGGCTTCCGGCTTCACCCGCTAAAGGGAAGTGATCGTGGGCGTTGGTCAATATGGGTAACTGGCAATTGGCGCGTCACGTTCAAGTTTGAGAACGGCAACGCATTTGTTTTAGATTACGAGGATTACCACTAATGGCTATGCACAATCCACCGCACCCCGGAGCATTTGTTCAAGAGGTTTATCTTGCGCCGAACGAAATCAGTTGCAGGGAGCTCGCCCTCAAATTGGGCGTTGCCGCCTCGACCCTTAACCGCGTGTTGAACGAAGCCAGTGGCGTGAGCCCTGAAATGGCTCTTCGTCTTTCAAAAGCATTAGGGCGCTCGCCCGAAAGCTGGTTGACGATGCAAGACAATTACGATTTATGGCAAGCCAAGCAGACTGTGGACTTGAAAAAAGTCCGCAAGATTGAGTTCACATATACCTAACCCGACTCAAGCTGGAATCCGGGCCATCTTCTTCGAGCTATAGTAATAGACCCCTCCGTCAAGACAATAATGCATCGAGTTTAAGAGGATAACCTTTTGCAAGACCTCAATATTGGAGTGGAATTGTTTTTGAAGGATGCCGGGTAGATAATCGACTCCGGTACTGAGGCCCATACTGATACTCAAATTCAAGTTACGCAATTTTCGTATAGCACGTCATTCCGGTGCAGGCCGGAATCCTGTGTTCGATTGACTGGACACGGGCCTGATCGAAGGTCAGCCTGTCCTGTCGAAGGGCCGGCGTGACTAAATCTGAATGATTGACCGCAAAATGACCAGCCAATTTTCCGACTTCTACAACAGCCTCGATACCGATCCCGCCAAGCGCGGCAAACAGTTCGAGCACTTCGTTAAGTGGTTCCTCAAGGCCGATCCCGAGTGGGCCACCCAGGTTGACCAAGTGTGGCTGTGGGATGAATGGCCGCAACGCTGGGGCGCGGACTGCGGCATTGATCTGGTGTTCCGCCACAAGAATGGCGACCACTGGGCGGTGCAGGCCAAGTGCTACTCACCCGACTATGACATCACCAAGCACGATGTCGATAAATTCCTCAGTGAATCGAACAGGTCGCTCATACAGCACCGTCTGCTGATCGCCACCACCGACCACATAGGTAACAACGCAAAACAAGTCTGCGATGCGCAGGAAAAACCCGTCATCCGTTTTCTGTTGTCCGATTTTGATAAGTCCGCACTCGAATATCCCGCTGACTTTGCCTCCGTCCCGCGAGCCAAACGCAAAGCACCACCCGCGCCGCGCGAGCATCAACTTGAAGCCATTGCTGCCGTATATAAAGGGCTGCAAACCGCTGACCGGGGCCAACTCATCATGGCCTGCGGCACCGGCAAGACTTATGTCACGCTGTGGATCAAGGAAGCACTGGACGCACAGCGCACCCTGGTGCTGGTTCCGTCCCTGGGGCTGCTGTCCCAGCTCCTGCGCGAATGGACCTTCGCCGCCGCCACCCCGTTTGAAGTGTTGTGCGTTTGCTCCGATCAAACCGTGGGCGACAAGGGCAGCGACGAAGCCATTCGCAGCGTGGCAGATTTGGCTTTTCCCGTTACCTCGGATGCGGAAGAAGTAAAACGCTTTCTCAGCGGCGCGGGCAACCGCGTGGTGTTCTCCACCTACCAATCTTCACTGGTGGTTGCCGCCGCCCAAGCCGATGCCAACATCCCCGAATTCGATCTGACTGTGGCAGATGAAGCCCACCGTTGCGCGGGCAAGGTTGGTAGCGACTTCACCACCATCCTCGACAACACCCAGATACGCACTGCAAAGCGGCTATTCGCCACCGCCACTCCGCGCACCTATTCCAGCACCGTGCATAAAGCCGCCGCAGATCGCGGTGTCGAAGTGGTCGGCATGGATGATGTCGCGCAGTTTGGTGTAGTGCTGTATGCCTTGCCGTTTGGCAAAGCCATCGAACGCAAACTGCTCACCGATTACCGCGTCATCATCATTGGTGTGGACGACCCCACTATCGCGCAGTGGATCGCCAACCGCGAACTGGTCAGCCTCAAAAGTGAATCTCGCGCAGCGACCAACACACTCCTTCCCCCGCCGGGGGAAGGCTGGGATGAGGGAAGGCAGGATGAGTTTCACCAACAGGAAAAGCACCCAACCCAACCCCGCCAAACCGACAGCGAATCCCTAGCCGCCCAAATCGGCCTCCTCAAAGCCATCAAAGACTACGACCTAAAACGCATCATCAGCTTCCACAGCCGCGTCAACCGCGCCGAAGCCTTCACTACTGACATGCAAAACACCATGCAGTGGATCAGCGACGAACATCGCCCCAGCGGAACCCTGCGCACCGACTTCGTCTCCGGCAACATGAGCGCGAACAAACGCAAGATCAAACTCGACCAACTCAAAGCCATGAGTACCAATGAACGTGGCGTGTTGAGCAATGCGCGCTGCCTGTCCGAAGGTGTGGACGTGCCTTCGCTGGATGGCGTGGCCTTCATCGACCCGCGCAGCAGTCAGGTGGACATCATTCAGG
>JBARHR010000312.1:0-7800 GCA_049799335.1 Gallionella sp.
ACCAGTTTGCTGCGCACTTTGTGCGGCTTCATCATACCTGACGAGGGATACATCATCTGGCGCGGGGAGAATATCCGGGCTCTTGACGAGGAATACTACGCCGAAATGTTGTATCTGGGACATTTGAATTCGATCAAGGACGAGTTGAATGCGTTGGAAAATTTACGTACTTCCGCAGGATTGTCCGGGGTAGAACTCGATGAGAAAGAGGCGCTGGACGCATTGCGGCGTATGGGTTTGCGCGGACGCGAACAGTTGCCGACCAAGGTATTGTCACAGGGACAGCGTCGCCGCGTCGCTTTGGCAAGGATGCTGGTCAGTGACGCAAAATTATGGATATTGGATGAACCTTTGGCGGCCCTCGATGTCGGAGCCGTGGCTTTGATACAGGAAGTGATTGCGGAGCATCTATCGAACGACGGCATGGTCATATTTACGACTCATCAACCGTTGCAGGTCGCCGGGATTGAAATGCGCAGTTTATCGTTGTCATGAAAAAAACTTCGATGCTGGATTTGCTGATGCTGGTAATACGGCGTGACTTGGTTCTGGCAATGCGTCGACGTGCAGATGTGCTTACCACGTTGATATTTTTTGTGATGGTGGTCAGCTTGTTCCCTTTGGGCGTTGGGCCGGAAATGGCCATGCTGCGCAAGATGGCGGCAGGCGTTTTGTGGGTGGCGGCTTTGCTTTCCTCAATGTTGTCGCTTGGTAGATTGTTTTCGGCGGACTATCTCGATGGGACGCTGGAGCAGATGATGTTGGCGCCGCAATCGCTGTCGATACTGGTGTTGGGCAAGATGATCGCGCACTGGATGGTTTCTGGATTGCCGCTAGTACTGATGGCGCCGATATTGGGATTGCAGTTTGATATGTCCGTACAGGCGCTCGGAGTTCTAATTCTTGGCCTGATGTTGGGGACGCCGATACTCAGCATGTTAGGAGCGATCGGTGCGGCGTTGACTTTGGGGTTGCGCGGTGGCGGGGTGTTGCTGTCGCTGTTGGTGTTGCCACTGTGCATTCCAGTGCTGATTTTTGGTACCGGAGCGGTCGAAGCAATAACAAGCGGGTTGGACATAGCTGCCCATATGGCGTTGTTGGGTGCATTGTTGATGTTGGCTCTGGTATTCACTCCATGGGTGACTGCGCAGGCATTACGAATTTCGATGGAGTGATTAAAGTTGGCAATTAACTGGTTTAAATATTCTGCGCCTACTACATTTTATGGGCTAGCCGGCAAGGTAATCCCGTGGTTTGCAATTTCCGCTGCGATCCTGTTTTCGATAGGGTTGTATATAGGGTTCTATGTTGCGCCGGTGGACGCCCAGCAGGGCGAGTTTTACCGGATTATATTTATCCATGTTCCGGCATCAATATTGTCGATGTTCCTTTACCTGATCATGGCTGGTTACGCGGCACTGGGTTTGATTTTCAAAACACGACTTTCATCCATGATGGCGTCTGCAATTGCGCCTACCGGCGCGTTGTTTGCATTCATTTCGTTGTGGACCGGCGCACTCTGGGGTAAGCCAATGTGGGGTGCGTGGTGGATGTGGGATGCACGTCTGACGTCTGAGTTGATTTTATTGTTCCTCTATCTTGGTTTTATCGCGCTGCATGCCTCGATAGACGATCCACGCCGCGCCGACCGTGCAGCCGCGCTGTTGGCGATTGTTGGTTCCGTTAACGTTCCTATCATTTATTTCTCGGTAAAGTGGTGGAACACTCTCCATCAGGGTTCCACGATCAAGTTTACCGGCACGTCGATGCACGTTGCCATGCAGCAGGCCATGTTTACGATGCTCGCGGCATGTTGGCTGTATGCAATTGCAGTGGTACTGACCCGCGTTCGCAGCATCATTCTTGAACGCGAAAAAAATACAACGTGGATAGCTGAATTGCCGGAGGTAAAACAATGAGTTTGGATATCTGGATGAGGGAGAATCCTCTTACCTATATTTGGCTGGGTTCCTATGCGATAGCAATACTGATCTTTGTGGTTGAGATCGCCATGGTAATTCACAAGAGAAAAATCACCTTGCAGCAAATACGCATGCTGCGTGACGCAGGAATAGAGGAATAAATGAAGCCACGTCAAAAGAGATTTATGTTTATAGCGCTCGGTGTAGTGGGTGTTTCACTGGCGGTCGGACTGGTACTTTACTCGTTGCGCGGCAACGTCAACCTGTATTTCACGCCTACCCAGGTGTTCAACAGCGAAGCGCCTGTCGGACGCAGTTTCAGAATTGGCGGGTTGGTGGAAGAGGGCAGCATCAAACGCCAGTCCAGTGGACTAACCGTGAATTTCATAATTACCGACACGCGCAGGAGCATCCCGGTGGTTTATACGGGAATACTTCCGGATCTGTTCAAGGAAGGCAAAGGTGTTGTTGCTCAGGGACGCGTTGACGCCAACGGGTTGATGGTTGCGGATGAGGTACTCGCCAAGCACGACGAGAACTATATGCCTCCAGAAGCGGCAGACGCGATGAAGAAAGCACAAGAAGCAAAAGCGGCTGGTATGTCAGCCGAACCCGCTGTGGCTGTTACCAAATAACTGAACTTTGAGAGGCCTGACATGATTCCAGAACTTGGTCATTTTTCCCTGATTATCGCGCTATTCTTGGCGGTAGCCCTTGGTGTGTTACCTATAGTCGGTGCCGCCAGAAACAACCCGGTATTGATGGGTGTCGCCAGGCCATTATCTTTTGGTTTGTTGGTATTCGTATTGTTGGCGTTTGGTATACTTGCCCGATCCTTTCTCACCGATGATTTTTCCGTCTTGTATGTCTCGCAGCACGGGAATTCGCAGTTGCCGATCCAGTATAAATTTGCCGCGATCTGGGGTGGTCATGAAGGATCGTTGCTGCTTTGGGTGACGATACTATCCGTATGGATTGCATCTGTTGCCGCGTTCAGCAAACATCTTCCGGACGAAATGGTCGCCCGCGTGCTGGGTGTGATGGGGTTGATTGCAGTCGGTTTTTTCCTGTTCATGTTGCTCACTTCCAATCCGTTCGACCGCATATTCCCGGCACCGCTTGACGGGCGAGAACTTAACCCGTTACTTCAGGATCCGGGTCTGGTAATACATCCGCCAATGCTCTATATGGGCTATGTGGGTTTCTCGGTTGCGTTTGCGTTCGCCATTGCTGCTTTACTGGGCGGGAAACTGGATGCCACCTGGGCGCGTTGGTCGCGTCCTTGGACAACGGTGGCATGGGTATTCCTGACAACCGGCGTAATGCTGGGTAGTTGGTGGGCCTACTATGAACTGGGCTGGGGCGGATGGTGGTTCTGGGATCCGGTCGAGAACGCCTCGTTCATGCCTTGGTTGGTGGGAACGGCGTTGATACATTCGTTGGCCGTCACCGAAAAGCGCGGTGCGTTCAAGAGTTGGACCGTTTTGCTGGCGATCGCTGCGTTTTCACTGAGCCTGTTAGGAACATTCATGGTGCGTTCCGGGGTGCTGACCTCTGTGCATTCGTTCGCGACTGACCCGACGCGGGGTGTCTTTATTCTGGCTTTCCTCAGTGTCGTAATCGGCGCATCGCTGCTGCTGTTTGCGTGGCGCGCACCAAAGATTGGTATGGGTGGAAAATTCGATTTCGTTTCGCGCGAGTCAATGTTGCTGACCAACAACGTGTTGCTTTCCGTTTCATCTGCCGCGGTATTCATCGGAACTTTGTACCCGTTGTTCATGGATGCGCTGGGCATGGGCAAACTTTCCGTGGGCCCTCCATACTTCGAGGCGGTATTCGTTCCGCTCATGTCGCTGGCCATCCTGATGTTGGGCTTCAGCGCACTGGCTCGCTGGAAGCAGGCCAGCATGCGGGAATTGGTTAAACGTCTGCGCTGGGGCGTAGTGGTAGCAATATTACTTGCGGTCGTTGTGCCGCTGATTTTCGGGAAATGGACACCGCTTAAGGCGTTTGGCTTGTTGCTGGCATTCTGGATAATTGCCTCTGTGGCCGCGAGTTTGATGCAGCGCTGGACCGGGCACGGCGCGATCATGCCGCGTGTGCGCAACCAAAGTCGCAGCTACTATGGAATGCAGTTGGCACACCTTGGCGTTGCCGTATTCATACTCGGAGTAACGGTGGTAAAGGGCTACGAAACCGAACGTGATGTTCGTATGGATATTGGTGATACCGTCGATGCCAGCGGCTATGTTTTCCGCTTTGACGGGGTACGTGAAATCCAGGGCCCGAATTACGTGGCCGCTCAGGGCAGGGTAACCGTGTTCAGAAATGACAAGCTGATCAGCGAGCTGTATCCCCAGAAGCGCAACTACAATGCCTCGGGTATGCCGATGACTGAAGCCGCGATCGATACCGGCCTGTTCAGAGACCTTTATGTGTCGCTGGGTGAACCGATACCCGGTACCCGCACAGCCTGGGCAGTGCGTGTCTATTACAAACCTATGGTCGACTGGATCTGGGCGGGTTGCGTGCTGATGGCATTGGGCGGAGTTATGGCAATCAGTGATCGTCGCTACCGCCTCAAGAATAAGCAAACCGAGACGACCGATAGCAAGAACACCCTGAATGCAGGTGCGGTCGCTGCCGAGGGCAACGCATCATGATGCGATTTATTTGGCCGTTCGTCGTTTTCGTGACGTTAGCAGGTTTTCTGTATGTTGGTTTGCATTTGAATCCGCACGAAATACCGTCACCGCTAATAGATAAGCCGGCGCCTGCGTTCAAACTGGCGCAGCTTCATGATCCGAGCAAGGAGTTTTCGTCCGAGGAGATGAAAGGCCAGGTGTGGTTGCTCAATGTCTGGGCATCCTGGTGCGTTTCCTGCAGGGTGGAGCATCCTGTCCTTGTCGCGCTTTCACGCCAAAATGTTGTGCCGATTTATGGTCTGGACTACAAGGACAAGCGGGATGCAGGAATGGAGTGGTTGCGGGAGGGCGGCAATCCATACGTTATCAGTGCTTCGGACGTAGAAGGACGCGTGGGTATCGACTATGGCGTCTATGGAGTCCCTGAAACCTACGTGATCGACAAGCAGGGCGTGATCCGCTACAAGCAGATAGGACCCGTAACACAACAAAGTCTGCATGAGAAAATTCTTCCACTGGTTGCGGAGTTGAAAGCAAAATGAAGTACCTTTCTATACTGCTGATTTGCCTGTTACCAAGCTTCGCACATGCCGGGGTCGCCAAAGATTTGGCAGAAGACCCGGTGCTGGAAAAGCGAATGATCGGACTGGCGCAAAATTTACGCTGCCTGGTTTGCCAAAACGAATCACTGGCCAGTTCCCATGCGGAACTGGCCGATGACTTGCGCCGCGAAGTACGAGAGCTGATGACCAAAGGTATGAGCGATCAGGAAATTATCGATTATCTGGTGGCGCGCTATGGCGACTTTGTGCTGTTCGATCCTCCCGTAAAAAGCTACACGTTGATACTGTGGTACGGTCCGTTCGCCCTGTTGATTGTTGGTCTGATCGGATTGTCGGTCCAGCTTCGCAAACGCAAGGGCAAGATTACCGAAGTGCATCTTTCTGACGAAGATACGCGACGCGCTGCAGAAATGCTAAACCCATCGAAAGACTCTCAAAAATGATTTTATTCTGGACCATTGCGGCAGTTATGTTGCTAGTTGCTGTTCTATTTCTCGTTGTCCCGTTGTGGCGCAAGTCTTCGTCAGCGAACGATATAGCAAGGGATGAGGCCAACTTGGGTATCCTGCGCGATCAATCGGTGGAACTTGAAACCGATTTGCGCAACGGCTTGTTGACGCAAGAAGCTTATGAACAAGGCAAGAGTGAATTGCAGGCGAGACTTTTGGATGAAGTCAAGAGTGCTGAACAACCAGCCAAAACGCCCCACAATCCGATAAAACTACTCGCTATCGTTCTGGCAATAGCGTTTCCGCTGGCCACAATCCCGGTCTATCTGCAAATCGGCTACACCCGCGCCATGTTGCCTCAGGAGATACAAGCCGCTGCGACAGGCGACGGCATCGCCCGGACCGAGGAAGCATTGCAGGCTTTGGTCAACGACCTTAAAGACAAGCATGACAACCCGAACGGCTGGTATAACCTGGCGCGTTCCTACATTGAAATGAAGCGATATGATGAAGGCGCCAAGGCATACGAAGAGCTGGTTAAGCTGGTTCCCGACGATGCGCAACTTTGGGCCAATTATGCCGATGTATACGCGATGGCGCACGGAAAGACCCTGCAAAGCCCCGAAGTGGCGAATATGTTGCAGCAAGCATTGGCTTACGATCCGAATAACATAACGGCGTTAGCGCTTTCTGGATCAGTGGGTATGGAACGTGGCGATTATGTTGTGGCTCTGACACATTGGCAGAAGCTATACTCCTTGTTGCAACCTGATTCAGCGGATGCACAGCAATTTAAAGTCAGTATTCAGCGTGCACGTGACCTTCTTGCAGCACAGCCCGGAGGCAAGAAAAAACTGGCGCAACTGCCAGCGGTTGAATCGCCAGCTCAGGCAGATGCGGGAAATCCTGCGGCTTCGATTTCCGGAAAAGTGTCACTAAGCCCGGCATTGGCCGCTAAAGCGTCGCCGGAAGATACGGTATTCGTTTTGGCGCGTGCGACTCAGGGTCCGAAAATGCCTTTGGCAGTTTTCCGCAAACAGGTAAAGGATCTGCCTATGAATTTCACGCTCGACGACAGCATGGCGATGAGACCCGAAATGAAACTGTCCGGATTTGATCAGGTTGTCGTGGTCGCTCGTGTTTCCAAGTCAGGTACCCCAATGTCCCAGCCTGGGGATTTTGAAGGATTATCAGCTGACGTCAAGCCAGGTGCCAAGGGACTAAAGCTTGTAATTGACAAAGTCGTACCCTGATCGAATTTTCACCCGGTTGGACAACATTTAGTGCATAGGGCTGGCAGATGATCGCCGTCTTGTGCACTCGTTGGTTCCTCGTGGTTTGATGAATACACCAGCGCGTTGCAGCGCCTGATGGGAAGATTGCTTTAGATTCGCGAACAGATCCAGCTTCGTCTGGTTACATTGGAGGCATGATGAAAACTTTGATATTGAAACTGCTTGTTGCTGCAAGCCTTGGGATAGCCGGATCTGTTGTGGCAGGGGAAATTTCCGAGCCGGCAAAAACTGCAATTACCGGGACCGTGGTGTTAAGCGCCGAGCTCGCGGCCAAGGCCGCTCCCACCGATACAGTTTTTATTTTCGCACGCGCTAGCCAGGGACCAAAGATGCCATTGGCGGTGTTTAAGGAATATGTAAAAAACCTGCCTATATCGTTCACGCTGGACGATAGTATGGCAATGCGGCCACAGTTGAAACTGTCCGGCTTCGATCAAGTTGTAGTCGTGGCACGAGTATCCAAATCCGGCACTCCGATGGCACAATCCGGGGATATGGAGGGAACTACTTCAACAATCAAACCTGGCACCAAGGATTTGCATATCGTTATCGACAAATTGCTACCTTAGCAATTTCCGTTTTTCAGTACTCGGCGCGCCAGGCAAATGCGTGCATGCATCTTGGCATAGGCGCATTACAAAGAACTTATACCTGCACTGCCACCCTAAATCACCGGATTATTCTTCCGTATTCGCAACTCACATCGAGTTGATCAATACACAATCCGCCAAATGCAAAGGCAGGACGCCTGCCAACGGTTGCCCTGAGTTTGCCTTTGATCTAAATGCATCCGTTCAGGCTCCAGCTAGACAATGAACGCCGAACTTGGGGATAACCCCAAAGGGTTATTTTGACGACACTTAGTGGGTATGGACGCTGCTTGGGGGCATATTCCTATAATGCAGCCTGTATTTCCGTACGCCAGA
>JBARHR010000313.1:0-20469 GCA_049799335.1 Gallionella sp.
CACCATTCTTGTCCACAAACGGGTTGCCGTTTTGATCGAGCTGCGGCGCTTGCACCGAGCCTTCGGCTTTGTAAAAACACAGATTGACGTAGCGGTCGTTTGAGGCATTCAGAAGGCGCAGGCGATAGGCCTTGGGGTCCACATTCATCGTGGGGTAAGCCGTGCCATTGATGAGCGGCGTGTCCAGGTAGGCTTCGGGTGTGAAGCTGACTTCTGGCAAAGTGCCACGCATGGAGGGGAAGATCGGCCAGAACAATGGACCGTAGTCCCAACGACCCACCGGGTTGGCACCGCTAATCGAATTCGGGTCCTGATTTGGTTCGTACACGTGCGGGAGCCACAGGTCACCTGGCTGACCCCATTTCGCGGTATCCCACTTGGCATCCTGTTGCGCAACGTTGTCCGGAACAAAGGTCTTGTCTTCGATGATCAGCGTTTTCGTGTCGGCGGCACCAGGGATCACCAGGTCGGTGATCAACTTTTGCTCGGCGGCATCGCTAACCACATAACCCGCTTCCAGACCGGCATAGGCGTTGAGACGCGTCAGGCCGGAAGTGCGGTCCTGGATGAACGTGAAACGCGCGCTCAGGTCGTTGGGGAAATAGAGGGTGCTCGAGCCCGGGCCAGGATCGGCCATGTCGGGCACGTTTTTGACACTGGCACCGCGCGCATCCAGCTGACCGCCCGCAATGGCATTACCGAGGACATCACTTGCAGGGTTAGTTTCACCGGCCGGCGCAATCCACTGGTGTGGCGTACCTGCGCTGATCCACGGTGCTTCGCCGCCAACCAGATGCATATTGGCCCGGTTCTGTGTGTATGGCGTGACGCCATCCGGCCCGACGCCCGCACCAGTGATACTAGTATCGACCGGCAGGAACAAATTGCCACCCGCACCCGAGGGCAGCAAGTTGGTGAACTTGACACGAACAGCCGTGCCTTTGGTGGAGTTGATGATGGGACCGAGGTGGTGCGGGGTATCCACCACGCTCAGCACCTTGCCGTCCAAAGTGGTGAAGGATTTCGCCACCTTGCCCAGGGCCAGCAGGCCCGGCGTCATCAGCTGCACATAGCCGCGCAGACGGGTTGCCTTGGGCAGGTCGCTGTGCATTTGCTGCGTATATTCAACCGCCGCGATTTCGTAATAGTCGTCATTGGTGGTAACACCATTCAGATTGACCCATTTCTCCGGCACTGCCGCGGGAATCACCGGCAGCGTATCGACAAACTTGCGCAGGGCTTTGCCGGTATTGATGGGGTTGGGCAGCGCGGTTACGTTGCTAATGGTCATTTTGCCGGTGGCCATGTCAAAGGTTGGCACGGGACCGGCCGGGCTGTTGGCGTAGTACGTGGGTATGGCTACGGGTGCTCTGTTATTGTCGATGCCGCTGCCGAAGCCTGAACCGGCTTGCGCCACGTTGGCAGGAAATTGAGCGGTCAACGCCATTGCGATGGCTGCGACTAGTGGGTTGAGCTTAAATGAACTATGTTGGGGTTTCTTCACGATGTCTGACTCCCTGATAAAATTAACCATTTGTTAAATCCTGTCTGCATATTTGCGCACTCTGAATCCTTAGTGGCACCCTGCAACTACGAAATTTCTGGACCAGGGATCCGGCGCCGGATGTTCGCGGCGCCGGATCATTGGCGCTTACGGCGCGACTATTGCAGCGGGTAGAGCCACCGTCGCAGAATTGAACGACGCCAAATTGCTCACCGCTTGCAGCGAGAAGCTATACGACGTACCCGTAGTCAATCCGATCAGCGTGACCCCGGTTGAAGTCGCCGGGAAGGTCTTGCCAAGGGCAGGACCACCGGTCCACGTTAGATTCAAACCAGCCACATTGTTCTTGTTGAGCGGGTTGTTGGCCCAGGTCAAGCTAATGGTCCCGGCCGTCGCACCGGCCGCACCAGTGAATGCCACCGGGTCAGCGGTTTGCGAGTTGGTCAGGCCACCGGCAACGGTTGTACCCGCTGTTGTGCCGCTGAGTGTAGTCGCTGTGACTGAGAACGTGAAGGTAGAACCAGCTGTCAACGGTGCCGTAGTGTAAGTCGTCGCCGGCACAGTCGCCGGTGCAACAATACCTACGGTTGCCGTGACTGCCGGCCTCACCACCGGTGGAACCGCACCGGTCGTCTCGGTGTAGGTTACCGTATAACCCGTGGCGCCGGCAATACCGGTCCAGCTCAGGGTAAAGGACCCGTCAGCATTCAAGACCTGCGACAAACCTGTCGGACCAGCCGGGCCGGTCAGCGCGGGGGCTGCCAAAGGTGCTACTGCCGCTGCCGGTGCGCCCGGCGCAACTTGCACAACGTGCGCAGCACCCGGTACAGAATCACCGGCGACGTTGTAGGCAAGCACCCGATAGGTGTTGGCCGCGTTGGCACCTGTCCATCTGGTCACGTTGGCCGGAACAGTTGCTATGGTGGTAAATGCCCCGCCAGCCACAGACTCTTGTACCTTGAAGCCGATTTCATTCTTGGTATTGCTGGTCGGTTCAACGTAGTTCAACGCGACATTCAGCCCGGCAGTCGGGACACCATCAACGTCCACACCAGCATACGGAGTCGGATCGGTCCAGGTCAGCGTCGTGGCACCCGGCGCCGAGGTCAGAGTTGGCATATCCGGCGTCAAGACCGTCGGATGGAATATGAACGGACGCATGAAGTCTTGCTCTTCGTGGCCCAGAATGTGGCAGTGCCACACATACTCGTTGTCGAAGCTCGTTATCTTGTTGGAATATACCGCGCCGACAGTCGGCATCGCCGTCATCGCACCTGCCACGAGGTAGGTCTGGGTCAGCGGCGGTTGACCGGTCGTTGGATCGATGTTGGTAAAGCCAAGTCCGGAGTTTTCTACTTGCGCCGGATCGAGCAGCCGCTTGCTGCTCGGCACACCGAACGGAACCACCGGGTGAGCGGCTCGCACTGCCACATACACGTCTTCCAGCGGGTTCATGCGCAGTGTTTCCTTCCATCCCAGCTCATTGAGCTCTGGCGGACGAATCTGGCCGTCCCATGCGACGCGGTTGATGACCTGCACGTTGACCATGTGGAAGTGCACCGGATGACCATCGACGCCGTTGTGTGTGACCTTCCAGATCTGGGTTTCGCCGTCCTTGATGGCATCGAGGCGTTCCACCGGGGAATCGACATAGGCCAAAGGAATGGTTGTGGCAACTGTGGCGGTGGAGAATGGCAGTTCAACCGCGAGCGTGGCATTCATGCGGCCATAGATCGGGTCAAACAACTCTTGAATGGCTTTGTTGATGACGGGCAGAGTATGGACAGTCTTGACACCCGCCGCGTCGGTCTCGGTAAAGGTGAACAGGCCGCTATCGATCGCGCCCGAGCCGGTGCCAATCGCTGCATAGTTATTGGTGTTAAAGGTACCAAAGGGCGCGTTGTAGACCGCCTCCGGAATCACCGGTTTAGGTTGTGTTGCCGCGTAAGCTGCAGGCATGGCGTTGGCCAATGCCGTCACGTCAAGAGCGCCTCCCGAACCAGATGTGTTAGTTGCGTTCACCTTGAACTGCATCACGGTACGGGTGTTCGGCCCATAGCCTGGCAGAACGTCGTAGGCACCACCGGCTGCGGTAAAGTCACCCATGCCGGTGAAGTAGTCGATGCGCGGATCAAGGCCCGGCATAGGCGCCGGTGCATCGTTGTACAAGATCAGGGTCTGACCCGCGTACTTGGAGAAGTCGATCAACACGTCGGCCCGTTCGCCGCCCATCAGCATCAGATCGTGGTCAGTGATATTGAACACGGTGATGTTGCGCACATTTTGGTCGTAGTTGACGGGCTGTGATTTCCAAATGGCCGGTGCGGGTAGCAGACCGCCTTCGCTACCGATCTGCACGATGTCCGGGCCGGCAGTGGCCGGGTCAGGAACGCCGCCGGCACGGCCATCGGTCGGCCAGGTGGCCGGGTAGCCGGCGGTTGGTGCGGCGGGGACCATACGGACTTCGGTACAAGCGGCCAGTGGTGCTCCACCTGCCATCGGTGCTGCCACTGCTGGATTTGTATTTGCGGCATCGCAAACCACTTTGTTGGCATCAACGGCCTGGTAAAGACCCAAGTCTTGCGAGCGGTCATTGGCGACACTGAGAATACGGAAACGATAAGTCTTGGGATCGACCGTCATGGTCGGGTAGGGTTGACCATTGACGATGGGTGTGTCCAGGAAGGCCTCGGGTGTGGCAGTGGCATCACCATAGGCACCCGAGGGCAGTGAGAACTGTGCCGGGAACACCGGCCAGAACCAGGGACCCCAGTCCCAACGACCTACCGGGTTGGTGCCGTCAGCCGAATTGGGATCCTGGTTGGTTTCGTAGACGTGCGGGAAGTAGAAGTCGCCCTCTTGTCCCCAATGGTTCGTGTCCCACTTGGCGTCCTGGGAAGCCGCGGTGGCGCCATCGGAGGCGACGGCCAGCGGGCCGATGTTCTTGGGGACGAAGGTCTTGTCCTGGATCACCAGGGGAATGCCGACGGCGTCAAGCAGACCAATTGGCAATGATGCGAAAGGGCCACCGCCACCCAATGTCTTGTCCAGCGTGGTGCCTATTGCATTGGCCACCAGCGTCAGTTCGACCGGGTCGTACACCACATAACCCGCCGCCATACCTTCGTACACATTGACTTTGGTCAGACCGGAAACGTGGTCGTGGTACATCATCAAACGACCGCTCAGGTTGTTTGGGAAATACGTGGTGTAAGAGCCATCGCCAGAAGGTGCCATGTCGGGAACGTCCGCTGCCGAGTCGCCCTTGCCCATGCCCACGCCATTCGGATGCGCCGCACTCTTGACCGGGTGCAGGTTGTCGCCAAGGGTGTAAGAGATATCGCCGGCTGGCGTAAACCACTGGTGCGGCGTGCCGTCGCTGACCCACGGAGAATCACCACCATGCCAGTGAATGGCGGCACGGTTCTGTGACATCTTGATAGGATTGCCATTCTGATCAAGTTGCGGGGTGCCATCTGCCTTCAGCACCGGACCGCCACCTGCGATGGTCTCATCCACCGGGATGAACGCTTCGCCGCCCATGCCATTCCAGGAACCCACCGACTTGCCTGTGGCATCGGTGTAGGGCAGATAGTTGGTGAATTTGATCCGTACCGGGGTGCCCTTGGCAGCGAGGATCACCGGGCCCAGGAAGTGCGGCTTGTGCGCGAAATAAACCTGATTGCCGGCGGTATCGGTGATGGCGGTGCCATCGGGATACGTGGCAGGAATGTGCTCACTGCCGATCAAACCGGTGATGTCTTTCGTGCCGTTGGCACGCATGCTCGGGGTTTCGATCTGCACATAGGCACGCAAACGCGTCTCCTTGGCCAGATCGGTGTGCAGACGCTCGGTGAATTCGACGATCGCAATTTCGTAATAGTCATCGGAAGTGACCACACCAGCCAGATTCACCCACTTTTCCGTGATCGCCACCGGGACGCCGGCCTGAAGGTCGGTCATGCCAGGCAGGTTTTCCAGGCCGTTGTAAACACCACCGAGCGTATCGACAAATTTGCGAATCGGGGTACCGGTATCGACCGTGAGAAACGGTTTGCCAGTTGCAGGATTTATCGCTGAAAGTGCCTGCGTCGCCGGGTCATAGGCCGGCTGCACGCCTTGCGGACTGCTTGCGTAATAGGTCGGCACGGTGATCACGTTGCCAGCGATATCGGTGTTGGTGCCGAAGCCGGCGTTGGCGTGTGCCACGTTGGCCGGTAATTGCGCAGCCATCGCAAGTGCGATCGAGGCGGCAATTGGATTTAGCTTGAAGGAACTGCGCTTGTTTTGCTTCATATCTATAACCTTCATTTCTATAACTCCCTAAAGTAAAGTTCACCGTTCGATGAAACCATTCCTATCCTGCAAGTTCGACTTCTCACGATTATCTGAGGGCCGTACCATTCCCGGCTTTCATGTGGGATAGTGATCTATAGCTCGCCGATTTCACACCCAATTCAGTCATGCTGCCTAAACCGGTATCGTCTGCTAAAATCCCCGGCCTGTTAAACAGCAATCATGTGTTCCACAATTTGTTAAGAGCACGCCGTAAATTGACGAAACCACTGCTCTCTCTCAACAACAAAACATGTCAACCGAAACGCTATTGCTTACGCTCCACTAACCGTAGCTCGGCTGCTCAAATGCATATCCAATTTAATTTCGTTATGCTGCAAGTTACGCGATATTCTTGCAACTAACCATCCGGCATAAGTCGTAGATTGGGTGTTAAGGTATTACTACCTTCGTAGTAGGTGCTGATAGTGATGCGGCACTTTACCGATGTGCTAACATGGCCGAGTGCCTATAGTCGAGAAATTTAATTGACCATGAAAGTTATCCTAGCTGATGATCACGCCTTGTTCCGTGAAGGCATGCAATACCTGCTAATGCGTCTTAGCCAGGACATATCCATATTGCAAGCGAACTCTCATGACAGTGCCGTGAAATTGTTGCTGGAAAATCCGGACTCGGATCTCGCGCTCGTGGACCTGCATATGCCCGGCCGGGAAAGCAGTTTGTCCGGACTAACAGAATTGCTGGTTGCAGCAAAGACAATTCCGGTAGTCGTGTTGTCTGGTTCAGAGAGCCTGTATGAGATACATCAGGTCATAACGGCAGGCGCAAAGGGCTTTATTCCCAAGCAGGAACATTCCGACGTCATGTTGTGTGCGTTGCAGTTGGTATTGACTGGGAGCGTCTATGTACCGCCGTTGATGCTGAAAGGTAATTCCAATGAGCAAAATCATCTGGGCGCGCTAACGCCGAAACAGTTGCAAGTTTTGCAGCAATTGTGCAAAGGTCACTCAAACAAGGTGATCGCCAAGACCATGCACGTAACCGAAGCAACCGTGAAATGCCACACCACGGCGATTTTCCGCGAACTGGATGTCGGAAGCCGGACTCAAGCCATAGCCATTGCCAAGACGCGAGGATTGGTGGCCGGCTAATCGAAGGTTAAGTGGACTGGAGATAATTGTTTATTGGCTAATTTGTCATTCAATTCCACAACGCAAGACACACACGACATTGTCTACTCAGATTCGCCCAACGTTCTTCTTACTTGGCGCATTTTACAGATTCCTTTGAATCTTATTCGTCAAGACACCATCGATAGTTTTTCACCAAATCTATGGTCTAACCGGTTGACGTACGTTGCGCCTCGCATGGTTGCAGAATATGGGAAATCAAAGTGGATATGTTGAACGGCTTATGCAAAATGGGCCAGGGACAATTGATCGCTTGATGTGCAAATGCCGGTGAAGTATCACTGGTCACTAAAACCCCGTTAACTCGGCGGCCACATTTCCGGCCGAGCATATTCAACATTTCACTGCCACTGATGTTGCCGTCCAACATGAAATCCACGATGAAGTAATCCGCCTGTAGAATGCAAGAATCAGACAACCCGGCTTCAGCATTGGAAAATAAATTCACGACTCCGCCCGATCTCTCCAGTGCGTTTACCAATGCCTCCGCGACCAGCACATCATTTTCAACAACAACAATTCGCTTCCCGCTAAAGAATGTCACCGGACAAATAATTGCTTCGGTTGCGGGACTGGAAATCCGCTCCAATTTGTCAACTGGATAAAGGTATAGCGGCAGGCTGAACCCAAACACAGACCCCTTGCCAATCCGGGAAGAGCACTTAATCTCTCCGCCCAATAATGACAATGCACGCTGTACAATTGACAATCCCAGACCCAAACCATTCGCTCTATCGCGCTGAGTATTGTCAATCTGGTAAAACTCTTCAAAGATATTGTCAATTTCTTCGTTCTTAATTCCGATGCCAGTGTCCCACACTTGAAACAGCAAATCATCTGCCCTACGCCTGACACTTACCAAGACACCCCCGGTCACCGTAAATTTGATCGCATTGCCAACTAGATTCATCAAGACCGATTGCAACAGACCGATATCGCTGCGAATGGCGAGTGTTTTTGCCATAGGATAGTAGAATTTAAATCGAATATTCTTGTTGCTAGCCAATACGGAATAATTTTCTTCAAGATACTTAAAGACGTCGGTCACAGAAATCAAACGATAGTCCGGCTTGATCGCTCCGGAATCCAATTTCGATATATCCAGCAACGAACCAAGTAGCTCGTTGAAATTGGACAATGCCTGATCAATCCGACCAACAATCTGGGCCTGATCGGTTGTCAGCGTGGTTAATTTCAGGGAATCAATGAATAGATTTGCCGCAGCAAGTGGTTGCCGCATGTCGTGTCCTGCCGCAGCGAGAAAGCGCGTTTTTGACCGCTCTTTGTCTTCCAGTAATTGGAAAGCCGCGCGTAGAGTTTCTTCTGTTTCTAAACGTTTGGTGATGTCTCTTGCAACAGCCAGGAAGAGGCGTTGTTCATTCAAGTCGAAGCAACCAAGCCGGACTTCTACCGGAAAAATAGACTTGTCCTTTCGCAGTTGCGTTGTTTGAAATGTGCGGTGTTCGCCGGGTGACACTTGGTGCCACACGTTCCATGTCGTGGCCGGATCAGAATCGCTGCACACGTCAACAACGTTCATACGCATCAGCTCGGCTTTGGTATAGCCGAGGTTCTTGCAGGCTTCTTGATTCGCATCAATAATCGTCCCCGATTCGTCATAAATCAGCAAGGCATCTGCAGCCTGTTCCACATAGGCGTGAATTCGATCATTGGTCTGTTTTAATGTCATCTCCATAGTCTTGATCGAGGTCACATCCTGAAGAATGCCTCTAATCCTGAAAGGCTTTCCATGCCGGTCAAATTCAGACTTCGCAACATATCTTATCCAACACAGTTTCTCGTTGCTGTCGAAAATGCGGCAGGAGATTTCGAATGTATCGCCGATGTCGATATGTGAACGGTATGATGCGGAGACGTATTCCCTGTCGGCAGGATGCACGACAGACAGAAAATCTCGAAAGTTCGGGTCCGTAACAGTGGTCAGTCCGAGTATTTTCAAAGCAACATCGGACCAGTAATATTCGCCGGTCGTCAGGCTATGTTCCCATATGCCTACACCACCAATGGTTTGACTCATACGAAGGCGCTCTTCAAGCGAACGCATTGTTGCTTCCGTTCGCATGATGTCTCTTCTGAAATTGTTCAATTGCGTAATGTCACGACCCACGCCCAAAATCGATGTCATGTTCCCCGACAAATTCCATTCTGGCGTCAATTGGATATGGCTACACAATTCTTTACCGTCTTTTGCCTGCCAAAAAAGTTCGAAATTACATGTTCGGTTTGTTGCGATTACCTCCTTGATTTTGGCTTCATAGATTTCAGAATTGTGTCCCCCGGGAATTTCCGACGGTTTCTTTCCAAGCAATGCTTCAACTCCTCCGTCAACCAACTTACCAAAAGCAGTGTTGACGTACGTGCGCCGACAATCAAGGTCGTATCGGGCGATTGTGTCCGGTGTGTTTTCTACCAAAGTGTGCAATTCTTGTTTGGCACTGGCCTCGGACAAACTGCGTCCCCTCGCAACAGTTGCCAGAATTATTGCCAATGCCGAACACGAAAAGGAAATAATGATATCGATAGCAAGAGAATCAAAATATCCCCTGTAGACTACAAAGTTCATTACTTGAAACAGGATTGACAGTATCAATCCAATCAGCACCATCCATCTCTGCTCGCAATGAAATGCAATTGCTGCCAGGGGAAAAACATATAGCCCATGCAGACTCAGATCGGAAGTCGTCACCATGTCGGCTGTCAACACCAACGTCATGAACGCTAAGCCGGCAATGAATACAATCTTGGAATTGAAACTTCCGGGGGTTAGATAGATATGCGTAGACTGAATCACCGTGTCAGCAATTCGTGCCGTTATATTTCTATCTTTGTTATTCCTCAGCATAATTTTGTACGACCGTAAGGCAAGGTGGCTCACTCGTTCAACGTGCCACACCAAAACTTCATGATTTGTTGTCGCCACTGAAATTGATACAGCAATCTATCAGCTTTTTTTCGATGCGTCATGCGTGCCAGCGTTGCATTACTTAGATGATTGCTACAGTTTTATCTAGATGATTACTACTGTTTTATCTAGATGATTGCTACTGTGATGCTCTATGGTCTCTAGTGGCGACACCGGGAAGCTGACACACAGGAGTATTGATCATGCCACGCTTCGCGCGTAAGGACTCGTCAATTGGTAGGGTTCTTTTCGCCGATCAGTGACCACGCATACAGCAACATTCTGGCACTGCCGAACGAACCATGGCGGAAGGGCCACACGGTGGGAGAGGTGGCTGGGCGCCAAGCCGATCAGCACGTGTAGCGATGCTGCTATGGGGTATTGGTGCGAGACCAGCCACATGGCGCAGCAGGCCAGCGACATTTGTCATCAGCGCCGGCTGGGTCACTTCCTGAACGTTGCAACGTTGCAGACCCTCAATCGGAATAGTCCGGAAGGAGTACACTGCAGGACAGTTGCATTGCCTGAAATCGTTGCTGTGACGTCGCACGGTTTTTACTACAGGAAAAAAAGAGCTAGGGTTTTAGCCTAACTCCTTGATTTTTTGGTAGGCACGATTGGACTCGAACCAACGACCCCTTGGATGTCGACCAAGTGCTCTAACCAGCTGAGCTACGCGCCTATTACGAAGGTGCGGATTCTATCGTAAACGACTTGGCTCTTCAAACTAAATCAGCGATTTCGGGTGGGAATAGGCTTGGCTATGGCAACGGACGCGCCTAAGTCGTGCACATGGGGGCAGGCAGGTCTGCATGACGGCCCTATGTTCCGTCAAGGCCGGCGCGCGCGAATACTCAGCGTACCGGACTGGTGTGCCAGATTCTTTCTGCGTACTCGGAGACTGTTCGATCGCTTGAAAATTTCCCCATGGCCGACACATTCAGAATCGCGTGTTGTGCCCATAGACTCTGATCCCGATACAGATTTTCCACACGTTCCTGCGCGGCAATGTAGGCCGCGTAATCGGCCAGAAGCAGGTACTTGTCGCCCTCGTTCAGCAGACTTTCGACTATCGGTCTGAAGCGATCGACATTATCCGGCGAAAAGTATCCCGACCCTATCATATCGATGGCGTTTTTTAGTGCGGCATTTGCTTGGTAATAGTCCCGGGGGTTGTAGGCTGAACTTTTCAATGACTCGGCTTCGCATGCGTTGAGCCCGAAGATAAAGATATTTTCGGCGCCGACTTCTTCCATGATCTCTATGTTCGCGCCATCCATCGTGCCGATTGTCAACGCGCCATTGAGGGCCAGTTTCATGTTTCCGGTTCCGGAGGCTTCCGTACCTGCCGTTGATATCTGCTGTGAAAGGTCTGCCGCCGGTATGATTTTACAGGCGCTGGATACATCGTAATTTGGAATGAACGCCACCTTCAGAAGATTGCGTACGGCAGGATCATGATTGACGATGTCGGCAATACTGGTTGCCAGTTTAATGATGAGTTTGGCAATTGCATATCCCGGGGCCGCTTTGCCGGCAATAATAACGGTGCGTGGCACGACGTCGGGCGAAGAACTGGAACGTATACGGTTGTATAGCGTAATGACGTGCAGCAGATTGAGTAATTGCCGCTTGTATTCGTGAATGCGTTTGACTTGCACGTCAAATAGGCTGTCCGGGTCGATAATCAGGCCAATCTTGTCCATGACCACGCTGGCAAGACGCTTCTTGTTGGCAAGTTTAGCGGCGCGAAAATCAGTTTGAAAATTCGTGTCGGTCGCGAACTTTGCCAAATTGCGCAGTTGCGCCAGATCCGTGATCCAGGATTTGCCGATATTGGCCGTGATCAATTTGGATAATCCCGGATTGGATTGATTCAGCCACAAGCGGGGCGTGATGCCATTGGTGATGTTGATCATCTTCCCGGGAAAATAGCGATCAAAGTCGGCAAATATTGTGCTCTTCATCAACTCAGAATGAAGCTTAGCCACGCCGTTTACCTGGTGACATCCGACAATGGCGAGATGCGCCATGCGTACCTGTCGTCCCTGCGTTTCGTCTATGATGGACATGCGTTTGAGTAGTTCACTGTCTCCGGGGTACCGGTGCATTACTCCCTGCAGAAAGCGATAGTTGATCTCATAGATGATCTGCAGATGGCGCGGTAGCGTCGATTCGAACAGCGCGACCGGCCAGGTTTCCAGTGCTTCCGGCATCAGCGTATGGTTGGTATAAGCGAACGTGCGCGTGGTGATATTCCAAGCGCGATCCCAGTCAAGTTTGTTTAAATCAACCAGTACCCTCATCAACTCGGCGATGGCGATAGACGGATGCGTATCGTTAAGCTGTATCGCGACTTTGTCTGGAAGCTCGTCGAAAGAGTCGTGATATTTCCGGTAGCGAAAAAGTATGTCCTGAAGTGAAGCGCACACCAGAAAATATTGCTGCTTGAGGCGGAGCTCCCGACCCATCGCTGTACTGTCATCCGGGTACAGGACCTTGGACAGGTTCTCCGATTCGTTTTTGTCGCTGACAGCCTTGATATAGTTGCCTTCGTTGAAGTACTTGAGATCAAAGTCGCGTGACGCCTTGGCTGACCACAGGCGCATATTATTGACAGTCTTCAGTCCGTAACCCGGGACGGGCGTGTCGTAGGCCATGGCCATCACATCTTCGGTATCAATCCAGTGAAAATGCGAATGTCCCTGATCATCGGCATATTGAACCACGCGTCCATGAAATTTCACCGGATAAAGCACTTCGGAGCGCGGAAACTCCCACGGATTGCCGTAACGCAACCAGTTGTCCGGATGCTCCACCTGCCGACCGCTCTCAATTTTCTGGTTGAACATACCGTACTCATAACGTATACCCATGCCGTAGCCAGGCAGTCCGATAGTTGCCATGGAATCCAGAAAGCATGCTGCCAGGCGTCCCAGTCCGCCGTTGCCTAGTGCCGCATCAAACTCCATGTCGGTAACGCGATCAAGGTCTACGCCGGCTTCCTTGCAGGCCTGCCGGACTTCATCCATAAAGCCAATGTTGAGTACACCATTGATCAGGCTGCGCCCGATCAGGAATTCCATGGACAGATAGTAAACCCGCTTGGAATCATTGATGTAGTAACTGCGCATGGTAGACATCCATCGCTCGATGAGCCGTTCGCGTACCACTTGTGCCAGCGTAAAGAACCAGTCTCGATCAGTAGCAGTAATGGGGTCTTTGCCTATCGAGAAGATCAGGTGATTGGTCATCGACTGCTGGACCGCATTCAAGCTGAGGTTGAGCGGCTCGTGCGGGTCCAAGGTTTTCTTTTTTGTCATAACGGTTCCTCCTGGAAAGGCAAAGTATAGTTATGAACTATTCGCATGTCCCGAATAATTTGCAAAGTTTGTATAGACTGCACAACTCTCGGGATTTCCGTCCATTTAATAATCAGCGTTTACTGAAAAGTTGTGTTTGCCAGTTTCATGCTTAGATATCCCAACCTACGTCGACTGACAATATGTCTGTTTGCGATGCTGTGTCTGGGCAGCCTGCCGATGTCGACACTGGCCAGCAACGGTAATGGTGCAATCAAATTGAACGCGCCGGACGTTGTAAAGCAGTTGCTGGACAAGTATTTCATATTGCCCACGGAGGTGCTTGAGAGCGAAGATCAACGCTCTCGATTGTTGCGCCGTGCACAGGTTGAGATTCCGGAATTGCTGGCCACCGAGGGATATTTTTCTGTCAAGGTTGCACTTGATATCGCCAAACCTGACGGCAAGCCGGTGTTGCTCGTACTTCCCGGACCACGCTCCATCGTGCGCGAGGTAAACATAGAGTTTCGGGGCGATGTGTCGTTGCAGGATGAGCCGCGACAGTATCGAGTCACGCAGCTCCGTTCAAACTGGTCGCTAGCGGCCGGAATGCCGTTTCAGGCGTCTGGCTGGGAAGAGGCGAAAGCCGGGATACTGGCCCAACTGTCTGACAAGGACTATGCCGCGGCAACTATGCTGGACAGCTCAGCAACGGTCGACCCCGGTGACGGAAGCGTTCGGTTGAATATCGTGCTTGATTCCGGCCCCAAGTTTATATTTGGCGAATTGCAAATTAGCGGCTTGGAGCGCTACAACGAACTCCTGATCAATCGCTATGCCACGTTTACGGCGGGACAACCTTATCAACGCGACCTGCTATTATCGTTTCAGACTAGATTACAAAATCAGCCGCAATTCGAGTCGGTGATTGTTACGCTGGACGCTTCGCCCTCGGTAGCAAAAGCCGGCGAAACTCAAGTCATCCGAACTGCCCCGGTCAAGGTACAAGTGGTTGAGGCCCAATCGCGCAAGATTTCTCTCGGCATAGGCTATAGCAGCAACAATGGTGTACGCAACGAGGCGAACTATCAAAGCTACAATTTTCTGAACCGTGCGTGGAAATGGGACAGCGCCTTAGTGATGGAACAGAACCGTCAGACCATTTCCGCAGGCCTCGATACACCTCCGAATCCGCTGGGTTACCACTTGACGTGGAAGGCGAGTGGCGAGAAGACCCAGATTCAAGACCTGGAAACGGTAAGCGACAAGTTTGGTGTCACGCGCAGCCGCTCGTTATTCAACATTGATACGGGCACCGGTCTGTATTGGCAGCAGGAGCGTCGATTGCCACAAGGAGGCATTCGGGAAACCGACCAGGCACTGGTATTGGATTGGGCATGGAAACGCAATACCGTCAAAAATCCGCTATTCCCGGCTGCAGGCAGTTTGACTGAATTGCGAATCGGCGGGGCAAGCAAGTCCGTATTATCCGACCAGGACTTCGTCCGCAGTCACTTGCGGTATCAGACATGGCTCGCAAGTAACGATCGGGACATTGTGACTTTTCGGGTTGAAGGCGGCTATACCGCATCCGTGAGCAGACTGGGTATTCCTCAGGATTATTTATTCCGCGTCGGCGGCACCCAGACGGTTCGAGGGTTTGCTTACCAAAGTCTGGGGGTTCAGGAAGGCAGCGCGATGGTCGGCGGTAGAGTCATGGCTACCGGAAGCGCAGAATATACCCATTGGTGGAGCAACTGGGGCGGAGCAGTATTCTGCGATGCCGGTAGTGCCGCAGATATCGTCGCTGATATGCAACTATCGTTGGGCTATGGAATGGGGCTGCGTTGGCGCAGTCCAGTCGGGCCGCTGGCATTGGATCTTGCACAAGGCAGGCATCAGCCCAGTGCGATGCTGCACTTCGCTATTGCGGTAGGCTTCTGATGATTACCCCTACCCGAATCTGGCGCCGTATCCTGAAATGGCTGGTCCCGGTACTCGTGTTATTTGCTGTTGTTGCAGGCGGGATATGCTGGCTGTTGGTAACCGAATCCGGATTGCGTTGGCTGGTCAGCGTCGCCGAAAGTCAGAGTGCGGGGAAGTTAAACATTACCGGAATCAGCAGAACGTTGATCCACCCGCTGAAAGCGGAGTTGGTGCAATTCAGCACTTCGACCTACAAGATCACATTGCGCGATGTTCGGTTTGACTGGCAACCATCCGCGTTGCTGAGCGGCAAACTCAGGGTGTTCAGCGTCAGGGTGCATGATGCTGAAGTGATACTGTTGCCATCAAGCGAACCGAAAACATATCCGGATAACCTGCATATTCCGCTCGACTTGAATGTTCTGCAGCTTAAACTCGACAGGTTGGCAATATATAGTCGTGAAGGTACTACGGCCGATTTTTCTGCCACAGACATCGAAGCGCGCTTGATAAATGATAAATACCGACTGGAGCTTCAGGAGTTTCAAGCCCGGTCGGTTTATGGAACAGTAACCGGATCAGGCTCTATCGGACTTGAGCAACCTTATGTAATTGATGCTAAGGCCGCGCTTCAGTCTAAGCTGAATTTCGACGGAAAATCCGAACCGACCACTGTTCATGCTCATGCAAACGGCAATTTGAAAGACTTGAACATCCAGTTCGACGGCAATGTCGCCGACATTGAAATGGATGGAACGTCGCAATTTTTGCCTTACGCTACAGTACCGCTAACGCACTTGAACATTAGTTTCAGCGGAGCGAATCCTGCGCGACTATACAAGGATGCACCTGCTGCAGACTTGTCAGGACGGATAGATCTGCGTGGCGTCTCCAACAACGAACTGGAAGGATCACTGCTGTTGCACAATAAGAGTGCCGCGCCTTGGGATAAAGGCGGATTGCCAATCCCGGAAATTTCCTCCCGTATAACTCTGTCAACCACCGACATACATCTGTCACAACTCGTTGCGACGTTGGCAGATGCCGGGACGATTTCCGGTGCAGTGTCATGGCAATCGCAGGACAATCAATTGAGCGGGGCTCTGAAAATTGTCGGTGTAACCGCATCAGCATTGCACACCAAACTGCCCGCCACGCGGTTTGGCGGCGAAATCAAGGTTGACGGAAAACGCAACGAACTGCGGGCAGAAGTGGCACTCGGTGACGGGTCAATTGATATACATATGGTTGCGGAGCAACATGACATGCAATTGGATTTATCCGATGTGCGCATACGACGCGGCAAAACGGTCTTCACCGGACAAGGACAGCTGATGATGGATCAACTTAAGGGTTTTACCGCAGCCGGACAGCTGCAGCATCTGGATTTGTCAGAATTTGCCACGGTCCCGACTTCTGACATTAATGCGGTTACACAAGCGCATGGAAATTTAGGTCCGGAGCTCACGGCCGACGTACAGGTGGATTTCAATGACCGCAAGCTTCTGCAGCACGAGTTGGTGGGAACTGGCCGGATTCAGTTTGCCGGCGGGCAATCTGCCAATGCTGAGGTAACGATTACGGTGCTTGAGAATAGGTTCAGCATGAAACTGGTTCATGACAAGGACGCCGACAAACTTGACCTGAAGATGGATGCGCCCAGTCTCGCACAGTTCGGTTATGGATTGGAAGGGCAGGTGTCCGGCCAGGCTAAATTGGCAGGCAGTCTGCAATCGCCGCTGCTTGAATTTGATCTGCGAGGAACTGATTTAGTGATGCCTGGGGGCTATCACATTTCGGAATTCAACACCTCGGGCGGACTGCGCACCGAGACTGTATCAGTGAATCTGAACATGAAGGGCGTAAGTGGGCCCGGCGAACTGAATATCCCGGCAGCGGCAATCGGGATATCCGGAAGTATGGCGCATCAGGATATACAGGCGTCGGTGTCGTTAGCCCAGGGGAAAGAACCGGTCGGTGACCTGACCTTACATGCGGGCGGCAGTGTACTAAGTTCGGATGTCGCATGGAAGGACAGGAAATGGCGGGGATCCCTGGACAAGTTTGAGGCTCGCGGCTTATTGCCGTTCAGCTTGCGAGAACCCGCTCCGCTGGTTATGTCCAGTCAAGCCGTATATTTAGGCGACTCCAACTTCGATTTCAAGCTGGGACATGCGCGTCTGGATGACTTGCTATGGACACCGCGAATGATACACAGCGCGGGAAATTTTACCGGACTTAATGTCCGCATTGTCAATCAAAAACAGCTTGAACAGCTTACAGATCAGCTGCGAACCATGAGATTTGGCGGGTCATGGGATATAACCTCGAGTGAACACTTGAACGGATATTTGCGTTTGCAACACGAGAATGGAGACCCGAAAGTGTTGGCGAATAGCGATAACCGGCTGGATATTCACGAGATGCATCTGGTGTTTCGAGCGGAAGGTGATCAATTGCACGGAGAACTTGTTATCGATGGCGAAGTACCGGGACACCTGACTGCAGATGCCAATATTCCGATAGCGCAAACCGGTTCCGGGTGGTCGATTCTTCCAGACGCACCGCTTTCTGGCCGGATAAAGTTGAAGTCCGCCAATCTGTCCTGGGTGGGGGAGATGCTGGACAAGAATCTTACCAGTTCCGGTGCCATTGAGTTGGATGCCGGATTGGAAGGCACGTTCAGCGTGCCGAGATTGCGTGGCGAAATTCACGGTAGCGGCCTGGCTGTCGGGTTACTCGATCAGGGAATCGGTTTGGAACAAGGAGAACTGCACGCGCGCTTCGAAGGCAATAGCGTGCGGCTGGATCAGCTTGAATTCAGGGCGCCCTATGCGGCTTCACCTCGAGACAAATTGTTTGCTGATTATACGCTTGCCGCTGGCGTCGGAAAATTGAGCGCAAGCGGCACGATAGATCTTGATGGTGATAATAGTGAACTACTCATCACCGCGCAGCATCTGCCGTTAACTCAGAGATCGGACCGGTGGATCATTGCATCGGGGAAGGGATATGCGCGATACGCCGGCAAAGCCTTGCGTTTGGACGGCAATGTTCGGGCAGACGCAGGCTTGATCAATCAACCGGTGAGTGATCGGCCGCGCTTGCCCGATGATGTTCAGCTTGTCGGGGAAGCAAGCGCAAGCAAGTCACAAATGCCCTACAGCGTCGTCGGCACACTCGATATGGGGGATCATTTCCTTATTCGCGCATCCGGCCTCGAATCTCGCTTGGCAGGAAATCTGGATGTGCGTAAAGAAATGGATGAACCGCTGAGTGTTACCGGGATCATCGCGGCGCGTGACGCGGTATTTGAGGCCTATGGGCAGCGCTTGCAGGTTGAACGCGGCATGGTGAACTTCCAAGGCAAGCTAGACGATCCCGGGTTGAATATTCTTGCACTACGCAAAGGCTTGAGCGTAGAAGCGGGTGTCGAAGTGACCGGCACTGTGCGCCGTCCAGTTGTGCGTTTGGTATCAACACCCAATGTCCCCGACGGAGAAAAACTTTCCTGGATCATGCTGGGCCGTGTACCGGAAAGCAGTGGTGTAGACAATTCATTGCTGGTTGCAGCCGCGAGTAATATTCTTGGCGGGCAGACCGCTGGACAGTTTAGTCGAGCCTTGGGAGTTGATGAAATATCACTCAGTCAACAGACTGGAACAGACTCCATACAGAGTCAAAAAGTTACCGTCGCAAAACGGCTGTCGACGCGGGCAAGTATCAGTTACGAAAAAGGCCTGACCGAAACCGGTGGCGTTACCAAATTCACCTATACGCTGACGCCGCGGATCACCATCGTTACCAGAAGCGGAACAGAAGATGCCCTGGATTTATTCTATTCGTTCCGGTTCTACTAGTCTTCTCATCAACCAGTCGGTATCAGCTGCGAGTGCGTCTTAACGAAGGCCTATGCCACCAGAAAACGCTTGCGATATCACTTGTTGAGGCAACCTTTCTTGGATGTAAATCACAATAATGCTCGCAGAATAAGGCTGCAAAACGGTTGCCAAGTGGAAATGCGCTTATAATTTGGTCGCGGTACATGCAGTTTGGTTTGAGTTGACGGTCTAAGTATTGATGCCAGCAGCTGCCTCAATGTAATTTTCTGGAGAGTGATATGCGATTGGCAATGATAGGTCTCGGCAAGATGGGCGGCAATATGGTACGAAGATTGCGTCGCGGAGCCATCGAGGTGGTGGGTTACGACCGGGCAAACGAGGCCGTTGAACTGCTGGCAAACGAGGAAGGCATGTTGCCCGCGACCTCAGTAGAAGACGCCATTTCAAAATTGGCCAGTCCCCGGATAGTGTGGCTGATGTTACCCAGTGGCGAACCAACAGAATTGCAAATAAAGGCGCTCGCGCCCGCTTTGTCCAAGGGGGACATCATAGTTGACGGGGGCAATTCAAACTATCACGACAGCCAGCGCAGAGGCGAGTGGCTATCGGAGCAGGGTATAGGCTTCATGGATGCGGGTACCTCGGGTGGAATTTGGGGATTGGAAAACGGCTATTGCCTGATGGTTGGTGCTACGAAAGAAGTCGCCATGACCATGACACCGGTGCTGCAAGTGCTCGCCCCGTCGGCTGGGCGCGGTTGGGCACATGTGGGCCCGATTGGTTCCGGGCATTTCACCAAAATGATACACAACGGTATCGAGTACGGCATGATGCAGTCGCTGGCGGAAGGATTGGATTTGCTGCGCGGAAAGCAGGAGTTTTCCCTGGACCTCGCGCAAATCACCGAGTTGTGGCGGCATTCTTCTGTAGTGCGAAGCTGGCTGCTCGATTTGACTGCCGAGGCATTGCAAAAAGATCAGAGCTTGTCGACGATCGCCCCCTATGTACCCGATTCTGGTGAAGGCAGATGGACGGTAATTGAGTCTATCGACCAGGGTGTTGCCGCACCGGTATTGACACTCGCACTGCAGATGCGATTCAACAGTCAGGACGGGACTGGATACGGCTATCGTTTGTTGTCGACGATGCGCAATGCATTCGGTGGACACTCGGTAAAACAGTCGATAGAACTTAAATGAAGATATTGGACCCGTGTACTCTGGTAATCTTCGGGGCCGGCGGAAACCTCGTACGAATCAAGTTAATACCGGCATTGTATAGACTCGAACTCGCCAATCGTCTTCCGCAACGTCTGGTTATACTTGCCGTAAGCCGCGCAACGCGGAGTCGTGACCAGTGGATCCAGGAAGTCGTGACTATGTTGAAAACAAAATTCTCAGCGGAAATTGACCAGGACGTGCTGGCCAGATTTTGCCAACGGTTACATTACCATCACAATCAAGCTGACGATCATGAGTCATAC
>JBARHR010000314.1:0-7513 GCA_049799335.1 Gallionella sp.
CCCATGAACTCATAGCTGCCTGAAGGAAAATCCCAGCTCATTTTTTCATCCGCACCCAAAGTCTGGAGCAGCACCTCATCTCCTTGCATCAACACCAGACTGATCGTCCACGGCGTAACCAGTACACCCAATCTGTGCCCCGGCCATTCACGAAACCCAACTACCTGCACACGCAACGCAGCATTGCAGATCGGCAGACCGGCCATGCGTGTTGCGGCGATATCGGAAAATACCGCTTGCAGTCTCTGTTCGGCCGAGTTCATTCCTTCAGCACCATGAATTTGTGTTTTGCCGCATCGCAGTTCGGACAAGTCCAATGGTCAGGCAATTGCGAGAACGGCGTACCGGGATCGATCTGCCACACCGGGTCGCCCAAAGCAGGATCGTACACCTCCCAGCAGATTCCGCATTCCATCTGCAGTGCATCATCGGATAGTTTGCCGTTGTCGCCAAGGAACGATCCCTCAAACATTGCCATTTCAGTCGTCCAGTTTCGAGGTCGTCTGCATCAACTGCAGCCATTCGCCCAGCCGCTCGATGCTGTCCTCGAAATCTTCCTGAGCGGCCAGCGCCACTTCGGGAACATCGCTGACTTCGATGGTGTTCAGGATCAGCGTGTCCATGCTATTGAAATACTGCACCCACCACACGTTCGGCAACTTGGTGCTGGTGATGCGGCAGTTGCCGTAACCGCGCGACAAAATCGTCACCGCGCCGACACCCAATGTTTGCGTCAGACAAATCAGGTCTTCCGGCGACATCGGCAGCAGCGTCAGGTTGACTACATGCGCGCCGTCGCCCGCCTTGAACGCCTCGGACTTGCCCATGATTTCGGTCAGCACGGCGGGCGCGTTCATCAATCCGGCTGCCGTTTCCGGTACTTTGCATTCCAGCGAGACGCCATCCAGGGCCCACCGCCTCACCATCGGCGGAATCGCGCAGGCCATCAGTACATCGCTGATCAAACGACCGTCGCTGGCGAACTCATGCACGCGCCACACGCCGGCAAACACCGTCTCCTGGATGCGATACTGACCCGAGCCGCGCACCGCGATGCTCACTTCGCCCTCGCCCATGGTCTGGTTTAGCAAACGCACCACTTCGGGCTCCATGTCCAGCAACTCGATAGCCGGTACCTGGGACGAACCAAGCAGCACCGCTTCCATTTTCGCCTTTAGCTGCGCCACTACATTGCACGCCGCGGCCATCACAGATGAATCGGCCTCTTCGTTGATCACCGGTAACGCGAATGTCATCATCGCGCTGGGTAGCGGCATGTATTGCAACGACTCGTCTTCTTCCGGTTGCGAACCGGGACCCACGGCGACGACGGGGATTGGGAATGCTTTAATCATGCTTCGCTCCTTGACAATCGTTTACTGACAAAACAATCTGGCCGATTCGTGCTGTGCTGGTCCAGGGGTCACCACGAACGGATGCGATGTCCGCTAATGACAAGACGGGGCCGCACCAACCGCCTTCACCGGAATGCCTACCGATGGCGCACGGCTGGTCGGCTTGTTGAGCATCGCGGCAATCTCTTGCGTGTATTCGTCCCAGTTACGCATGCCTTCTATGACACCGACATAACCGCCGTCGCGCACGAACACCAGCGCGGGCCAGCGCGTGATCCCGAAACGCAGCTTCTCCCTGCGCGCCAGCTCGGGCGAAATAATTGCGGCACGCAGGCGGTCGCCGGTAAGCTTGAGCACTTCCGGCAAAATCACCGCCACATCCCAGGTTTCGGGTTGCTGGTCCGGCTCCTGCGTGAACAGCACCATGCCATTGCCGCCCGCCATCACGAAGGCCTCCAGGCCTTCCTCGTCCAGCAACACGATTTTGCTCTGGGTGCGCAAACGCGCCAGCAGCTTGTTGAAACCGGCTTTCATTTCCTCGGCACGTATTGCCGCGAATTCCACTGTCTCGCTCATGCTTTGTCCTTTCTCAAATAGTCCGGCAGCACCGGCTCGCGGTTCACCAGATCACCGAAGTATCTGTCCATATCGATCTCGCCCCCATCCGCCACCAACTGCAAACCGTCAAGCGCGGCGTTCACCAGTTCAGCCTGTTCGGAATCTATAATGTCGCGCGCTGCATCCAGAAAAGTCATCAACCATTGCCCCGGTTCGACTTTCCCCACCAGCATCGTGTTGATCATCTGGGTACCGTTGCGGCCCGCACAGATGGCACTTGTTTCGAAAGCCTCGATCACCTGCATCGGAATCCCCAGGCACATGTCAAAGTTGCGCCGTCATAAAGCGTTCATCACCAACGCGGCAAGCTGCATCCGCTGATGGGCGCCCGGCTTCATAGTTGTCCATGGCCAGCGCTTGCTGATGTGCGTCGACCACAGGCAAAGTACGCTGTGAGTAGGGAATTCCCCACTGTTTTACCTGTTGCAGCGCCACCTCCAGCGCCCGCGGAATCTGTGCTTTGACGATGTCGCGCAGACTGCCGCCGAAATCTTCCAGTTGTTCCGGTTGCACCCCGATGAGCATCATCGATTCGGGCAGACGGTCGGCCAGCGAGGCGCAGGCGATGACTTCCTGAAAGCCGGTCTGATGCAGACTCATCTTTTTCGCGCCCATGAAGCGCGGCACCTCGTCATCTTTGGCGATCACCATCTCGCCCGGCGTCTTGCCGTAGTCCACCGCGTCGAACACAATCAGGTAACGCGCCTCTTCCAGAAACGGCAGCAAGTAGAGTCCCTGCGTCCCGCCGTCCAGCACGGTCACGTCGTCGCCGAATTGATAGATCGCATTCAGGGCCTCAACGCAACGCACGCCAAAACCTTCGTCGGCCCACAAGATGTTGCCGATGCCCAAAACCAAGAGCTGAGTCTGCTTCATATGATCCCCCCCAGTGTTACCCTACCCGTAACAGCAGGACTCATGCCATCAGGCTGAAGCACTATTTGTATTTGTAATTATTGAGTTATAAAGCCAGCGCAGAATTTGACGAATTCGATGTGGTTACTATCTTGGCAGTTTTTGCCTGCTATGGAACATGCCTTACCTGCTTATAGTACACCTGAGTTGCTTGATGCAGATCCCAGGCAAACTGCAACTCAAGCCAGAAGGCCACATCAGTACCGAAATGCAGCGCCAGACGCACTGCCGTATCCGGGGTGACCGCGCGCTTACCACAAACCAACTCGTTAATCCGACGACGCGAAATTTCCAAGGCGTTTGCCAACGCTTCCTGCGAAATCTTTCCGGGTTGCAGGTAGCGTGTATCAAGAAATTTTCCGGGGTGCACAGGTGCGCGCGGCGCCGCCCAAAAAAAACGCCGGCATTTGCCCGCGTTTGTTTTCAGCGCTTGCGACATATTCGTCTGCGGCCGAGTTAAACCTTAGACCTACTCACGGAAGGTGCGTTGCCCGCTGATGATCGCGCTGATCATGGTTTGCCTCGACATGATGTCCTCGCGTATCGCGGTATACACATGCAGAATCACAAAACAGACTATGCCCCACGCCACCAGATGATGCCAGGAATGCACCACCTGACTTTGCCCAAAAAGCGGAATCACCCAACTGGTGAACAGGGAATGTGACCAACTCCCGGCTTGCGCCCCTTCGCCGTACAACGCGAATCCAGTCACGATCATGAAGGTCCCGCCCAGGGTAATCGCGACGAACATGAACAGATGACCGAGTGGGTTATGGCCCACATATTTCTTCGGGTACTTCTCGAGAAATGCGTACCAGCGTATCTCTTGCAGCATACCCGCCCACCAGGCTTTGTCGGTCACCGGCAACATGAACAACTGACGGGCATGATGGTTACCCGCGAATGCCCAGTACAAACGCACCAACAATCCGATGGCGAAGATATAGCCGGCGGAAAAGTGGGCGAAGCGGATATACCCCATCATGAAATGATCACTCGCCTCGCCGCCCACACTGGGCAACGGACTGGCGATCAGATAACCGGTAATTGCCAGCGTGACTATACATAGCACATTGATCCAGTGCCATGCTCGCACCGGCCCCTCATAAACGTAGACGGTATTACCCGCCGCGGTTATCGCGGACTCACCAACTTCAGTTTTGACAGACATGACAGTCCCCTTTCGCGCGCGTTAGCGTACTGTAACCTTGCTCAGCTCCTGCCCGTCCGGCGACATGACATGGGTGGAACATGCCAGGCAGGGGTCGAAACTATGCAGGGTGCGCAATATCTCCAACGGTTGGTCGGCTTTCGCCACCGGTGTATTCATCAGTGCTGCTTCGAAGGCGCCAATCTGGCCTTTGTCATCGCGTGGACTGCCGTTCCAGGTGGTCGGGACCACGCACTGATAGTTGTCGATCTTGGTGTCCTTGATCTTGATCCAGTGACCGAGCGCACCGCGCGGAGCTTCGGTGAAGCCGACACCTTTTGCTTCCTTGGGCCAGGTGGACGGCTCCCACTTTTCGACATTGGCGGTTGCGTCGTCGCCAGCCTTGAGATTGGCCATCAACTTGTCGAACTGCTGAATCTGCAGATCGGCGCAATACAGCGCTTCGATACCGCGCGCTGCGGTGCGACCCAGGGTCGAGAACAAGGCTGTTACCGGCAGGTCGAGCTTCTTCAGCACGCCGTCTATGGTGTCCTTGATCACCGGATATTGCTTGGGCTGCAAATAGCCCAGCACCATGCGCGACAGCGGGCCGACTTCCATCGCGTTGCCTTTCCAGCGCGGTGCCTTGATCCAGGAGTATTTGGCGCTCTCGTCGAGGTTCTCGATCCTGGTGCGAGTACCCTTGAAGTTCGGACCTTCCGGATGATAGTTGGCCTCGGTGACACCATCCCAGGGATGCAGACCTTTGCTCTCGTCCGCGTATTTGTACCAGGAGTGTGAAACGAATTCCTGTATCTCGTCCGGATTACGCAGGTCGATCTCGTGGATTTTGCCCAGATCGCCGTTGATCACAGCACCGCGTGGCAACAACAGGTTAGGTGCGGTGTAATCGTTGGCGCGCTGCGGAATATCGCCGTAGGACATGAAGTTCCTGGACGACAGTCCGCCGCCATAACCCCAGCCCTTGTAGAACGAAGCGATCGCCAGCAAATCGGGTATGTAAACTTTGTCGATGAACTCTTTTGAACGGTCGATAATGCTTTTCACCTGATTCAGGCGTTCCATGTTGATCGCGCCCACTGCGCCGACATCGTTCATGTTGATCGCGCACGGCACGCCGCCTACCAGCCAGTTCGGATGCGGATTCTTGCCGCCGAAAATGGTGTGCACCTTGACGATGTCTTTCTGGAAATCCAGCGCTTCCAGGTAGTGCGTCACCGCCATCAGGTTCGCTTCCGCCGGTAATTTGTACGCCGGACTCCCCCAGTAGCCATTGCTGAACGGACCGAGCTGCCCGGATTCGACGAATTTCTTCAGGCGGTTCTGCACGTCGCGGAAATAGCCGGGCGAAGACAGCGGCCAACTGGAAATACTTTGTGCCAGTTCCGAAGTTTTCTTCGGATCAGCGCTGAGCGCAGATACCACGTCCACCCAGTCCAGCGCATGCAGATGATAGAAATGCACCAGATGATCGTGCACATACAAATTCAACTGCATCAGGTTGCGTATGGTATTTGCGTTCTCCGGAATCTGGATGGACAAAGCGTCTTCCACCGCACGCACCGAAGTCAGCGCATGAGTTCCGGTACACACGCCGCAGATACGCTCGGTGAACGCCCAGGCATCGCGCGGATCGCGACCTTTGAGAATCACTTCCAGTCCGCGCCACATGGTTCCGGTGGACACCGCATTGGTTATCACATTGCTGGAGTTGAGATTCACTTCGACACGCAAATGTCCTTCGATGCGGCAGACCGGATCGACGACCACACGTTTGCCACTATTGTCGAGCTTGAAGCCCTGGGTTTCATAAGCTGACATGATTATTTGCCTCCCTGATTCTGATCACTGTTGCCGCCGCGCGCTTTGGTTAACGCACTGACTGCGGCATGGGTAGCAACCGCAGCTCCCATGACTGCTGCCACGGTTCCACCTACCTTGTCCGCATTTGATTCGATACCGAATTGATTGATGTCAGTGACGCGGTTGTAGAACCCGCCCTTGTCCCAGAATCCATCCTCGGAACAGCCGATGCACCCGTGACCGGATTGGATCGGGAATGAAACGCCGCCGTTCCAGCGCACGGTAGAGCAGGCGTTGTAAGTGGTCGGACCCTTGCAGCCCATCTTGTACAGGCAAAAGCCTTTTCGCGCTGCTTCATCATCCCAGTGCTCGACAAACTGGCCAGCATCGAAGTGCGGACGGCGATAACACTTGTCGTGAATGCGCTGACCGTAAAACATCTTTGGACGTCCCTGGCGATCGAGCTCGGGGATGCGGTCGAAGGTCAACATGTAGGTCACCACCGCCGTCATCACCTCGGCGATGGGCGGGCAGCCCGGCACTTTAATGATCGGCTTGTCGGTGATAACTTTGTGTACCGGCGTGGCCCGGGTCGGATTCGGCTTGGCCGCCTGCACGCAGCCCCATGACGCGCATGCACCCCAGGAAATGATGGCTTTGGCATCGGCAGCGGTTTCTTTCAATACCTCGACGAACGGACGTCCGCCATGGATACAGTACATGCCGTCCTCATTCAGTGGCGGGTTGCCTTCTACCGCGAGGATGAAATTGCCTTTGTATTTTTGGCGAATGTTGGCGATGATCTCTTCCGCCTGATGTCCTGCGGCCGCCATCAACGTATCGTCATAATCCAGAGAGAGCATCGACAACACCACGTCCTTTGCCAGCGGGTGGGCAGAGCGGATGAATGATTCCGAACAGCAAGTGCATTCCAGACCGTGCAGCCAGATTACCGGTGTGCGCGGTTTGGTTTCCATCGCCTCGGCGATCTTCGCGGCCATCGTCGGCGACAACCCCAGCGACGCGGCGGTCAGACTGCAAAACTTCAAGAAGCTGCGGCGGGAAATCCCCTGCCTCCGCATAACTTCATAAAATGTATCCATCGACATTTTTACTCCCCCCTCGTTGGTTCGCTGCAAGCAACCTCACACCGGCTGGCAAAATATGTCAGCCGAATTTCATCTGTAAGCAGGAGAAGTACAACAAGTTCCGTGCCAAATCGACGGATAAGGATTAAGGCTGTCTAAATTAGTACGTTACGTGCTTGGAGTGGATACACGAGACCTCGCATCCTTGACAGGGATACATGCGTTGGCCACCAAGAATTGGAAGGTTTGTTTCCAGCACCGCAACCACAAGGAGTTTTCATCACCGCGTCGTCCGGAGTTTCTGATGCACATCTTCCACTACTTTGGCCTACCAATATTCGTATTCGATCTGGAGTCTGAAGGTGTGATTCGGCGCCGCATTGCCGGTCCCGAAAAGCCAGGCGGTGTTGTATTTGACCGCGCGGCGATTGCTGAGGGTGATTTTTCCAAAGGCGGCCGGTCCGACTACATGACTCTGTTCTTCCCGCGAGCCCCAGTCGTTCCATTTCCCCATCTCGCCCAAACCTTGCACGCCAAACTCAAAAGTTGGCTGCAAGCGG
>JBARHR010000315.1:0-7224 GCA_049799335.1 Gallionella sp.
GATTCTGCTTGATGAGTGTTAGCGGATAGTTCCAGGTGGACACCGCATCGACCTGACGCGACTCTATTGCGGCAAACATCTCTTCGGGTTTCAGTTCAACTGGCCGTACATCGTTACGCTTCATCCCGTAAACCGTCAGCAACGAATCCAGAAAAAAATCCGAGGTGGTTCCGGGTGTGTAGCCGATTCGTTTTCCTTTCAAATCGGCGGGAACAGAAATGCCGGCACTTTTTCTGGCTACGATGGCGTTATTCAAATTACTCGCTTCGATGTTGGCGATAACGTAGATCTTTTCTCCATTGAGTACACTGAACATAACCGGTGTTTCCGCAACGGTTGCAAAATTCGATTCTCCGTCCAGGACGGTCTGCAGCGATGCTCTGCCAAATGTACGCATTATGGGCTCGACTTCAAGTCCTTCGTCCTTGAAGTAACCTTTCGCCATTGCAACATGCACGAGTGTGCTTTGTGGCTGATAGGTATAGGTGACAGTGATCTTCTTCGGGATTCCCTTGGACGTTTGCAACGCGCCATCAGCAGAATTTTTCTGGCAGCCGCAAAGTGCAATGACTAACAATGACAATAGAAGTGTAATTCTCATTTTATAAATGGTGCAGATACAACCATTACTACGTGCAAATACTACGCCTTATTGTTGCAGGTAGACAGCCTATTTTGTTCGCGATTCCGGATCGGCATTAACCCGACTGAGTAGTAGCTTTTTTTCTGTCCGGGTAAGACCCTTGATTTCCATTTCGCGTTTCAGTGCGGTCGATCTGTCTGGACATGCCTCGCTAAATACCAGTGTCACCGGGCCGCGCGACCGCGTGTACCGGGCTGCTGTTCCACGGTTGTGGGCAGCAAGACGTTTTTCCAGATTATTGGTGATACCGGTATAAAGCGTGTCGTCAGCACAACGCAGTATGTAGCAGACCCAGTTCACTACCTGCCGCCTCGCTTTATTTATTCACATGGGAGTCCGGGCTTTGCCGCAGTGCCCAGAGATAGCCGAGCATAAGCGCAATGATGAGCATCGCGGCCGTATTACCCCAGACCACATAGGGTGTAGCACCGGCGTAGCCCTGCGCGTTACCCCGCAACACGGCCTCTTGGTGCTGCGGTAGTTGTTGCAAGATTTTGCCGTCGGACGCAATCACGGAGGTCACTCCGGTATTGGTAGCACGCAACATCATGCGCCCGCTTTCCAATGCGCGCATACGCGAAATCTGGTTATGCTGATCCGCAGCATAAGAATCGCCGTACCACGCATCATTGGTCAAATTCAGCAGAATAGTAGCCTGCGGGAGATGACCAATGATTTCCTCGCCGAACACATCTTCATAGCAGATATCCGGTGCCACTTGTTGCCCTGCCACTTGCAGCGTTGGCTGCGCGATCCCGCCGCGCCCGAGGTCGCCCATCGGGATGTCCAGCACGTCATTGATGAACCACCCCATCAGCGGGCGCAGCGGTATGAACTCCCCGAAGATCACCAGATGGTGCTTGCGGTAGCGCTGTTCGTCGGCGGACCCCAGCGTAAAGACGCTGTTGTAGGACTCGCCGTTGTTGCGCTCAAACGCCCCGAATACCAAATCACCACCGTTGCTTCGCGCATGATTGCGCAGTTGCTCGATCAGATTCGGCGGTATTTCGTTGCGCAATAACGGAATGGCGGTCTCGGGTAGCACCGTGAGTTGCGCATTACTTTCCAGGGCGAGGCGGCGGTACGTTTCCAGTGTACCTACCATCGCGTCTTCGTTGAATTTCAAGTTTTGCGGAATGTTGCCCTGGATTAGCGCGACGCTGAAAGGATCGCCTGCAGGGCGGGTCCATTTCACTTCGCGCAGCATGGCGCCGCCCAGCCACAGCAGCATCAGGAAGAACAGCGCTTGTTTTAGCCGATCGGCCGTCCGTTCCACAAACAACAGCGCCAACAGTCCGGCACTGACTGCCGCGACCAAAGAGATGCCATAGACTCCGAAAAGTGGCGCATAGCCGGCCAACGCGCTATCGCTATGCGCATAGCCTGCGTTCAACCACGGGAATCCGGTAAAGATCGTACCGCGCACCCACTCGGCCACTACCCATGTGGCGGGCCATAACAATGTCGCGCGCTGCCACGCAGCCACCGCAAGCCTCGCCTGAAAATAACAGCCGAGTGCCGCGAACAGCGAAAGAAAGGCTGAAAACAGGAGTGTTGCCGTTGCGGCCAGCAACAACGGCATGCCGCCATAATCGTGCAGTGCGACGTAGATCCAGCCGGTTCCGACACTAAACATGCCCAGACCGAACATGAATCCCAGTTTTCCGGCGCATCGAGGCTTGTCCGCCTTCATCACCAAAACCACCAAGGCGGCCAGCGCGAGCACGTGCAAAAGGTAATAGCCGAATGGCGCGAAGCCAAAAGTACAAACGATTCCAGCCAGCAATGCCAGCAGCAATTTCAGGTTTATCAGTCTCATGTTGTCTTGTTGGTTGGTTCGGCTCGCATCCGCGCCGTCGAATGTGGCGGGCCAAGCTTGCGACATTATGCAGCAGGCTTGTTACACCTCCGCGTCGATATAATACTTTGTCAGATATTATTGAGGGGTACCACCAATGAAATCCGCCTTACTGATTGTCGCCTTGCTCGGTTCAATGAGCAACGCCTTTGCCTCGCCTTTGCCTCGTGTGGCCCATCTTTTTTGCTCGGTAAACACCCATTGGGACACGCAGGGGCTGGTCAACAACGACAATCTGCGCGATGACGTGCGCTATTCCTCTGCACAAAGGCCGGCAAGTTCTAAGCGGTTCGTCGAAAATTGCTACCGAGGCGCCCAGCGTATCTGGCGAGAAAATCGAGAACCTGCGCACCATCAACCAGCTCATCAATCTTAACGTCGATTATCTGCTGAGCGCCAATTGGAACGTTGCTAATGATCTGCCGGTGGTACTGCGCGACCACACCCATATGTTGGATTCCGCTGCCGGCATACCCGTTCAGCAAGCCAAGTTCAACGAATTGGGCGATGTGCGCGTGCTGGGCAAATTCCGGTTTGGTTCCGAACATCACGCGGGTAGCGGCATCATGCTAGGTCTCAAACTGCCCACCGGGGCAATCAATAAAACCATGACTCCACCCGACCTAGCCGACCCCGCCACACCTTATGCGCTCGAACGATCGAGCCAGCCCGGCAGCGGCAGTACCGGCATGCTATTGGGAGCTTACTATCATCGCGACATCAATGATTCGCCCTGGGGCGGGTTCGCCAGCTCGCAAATTCAGGACGCACACAGACCCGTAACGACTATCGCCCGGGCAACATGCAGAATCTGGACGTAGGCGCGCATTATCCTTTCTCCCCAGTGCTCACGGGCCTAATTCAAGTGAATGCGCAATGCAAGTCGCGCGACAGCGGACTGAACGCCAATCCCGCCTCAGGCGGTCGCAGCGCAAACCTCAGCCCGGGACTTCGTTACGTGATGGCGCAAAAAACAAGCCTTTATGGCTTTGTCCAGACGGCTTTGTATCTTTATGCAAATTCCGATCCGGCTATTGCCGGAACCTGCCAGTTGACCGCACCTTGGAGCTTCGCGATCGGGATCAACCACAGTTACTAACCTGCGCTTCGCGCTGAAAAAACGCGGCAATGCGCCGCGTTTTTCATTTCCGGTACCTGATGCGTATGGTTTGTGTTTAAATCAAAGTTAGCCCATCGTTAATATGCTGTTGCAAACCACTCATGGAAAAAATTCGTCTTTCGAAACGCATGTCTGAACTTGGTCTGTGTTCACGCCGCGAAGCTGACAGTTATATCGAGAAAGGCTGGGTTGAAGTTGACGGCGAGGTTGTCAGTGAGCTGGGAAGCAAGGTCTTGCCGAGCCAGCAAGTCAGGTTGCGCACTGCCGCGCAAAACAGCCAGCAACATCGTGTTACCGTGCTGCTTAACAAGCCGATAGGCTATGTTTCCGGGCAGGCCGAACACCACTACAAACCCGCGTCGGTCTTGTTTGAAGCTGCGACACGCTGGACCGAAGACAGCACGCCGATTCAGTTTCATCGCAGCCAATACCTCGGACTGGCACCGGCCGGTCGACTGGATATCGATTCGCAGGGTCTGCTGGTGCTTACTCAGGATGGCCGTATCGCCAAGCGATTGATCGGCGAAGATTCGAACGTCGACAAGGAGTATCTGGTGCGGGTGCAGGGCAAGCTGGATGACGCCGGCCTGGCGCTTCTGAATCAGGGATTGAAGCTCGATGGAGCGTATCTCAAACCCGCCAAGGTAACCTGGCAGAACGAAGATCAGTTGCGCTTCGTGTTGCGTGAGGGCAAGAAGCGGCAGATACGCCGCATGTGCGAACTGGTCGGCCTCAGCGTATCCGGCTTGAAGCGTATCCGCATCGGCAAGGTCAAGCTGGGGAATCTTCCAGTCGGGCAGTGGCGCTATCTGGGAGAGAACGAACAGTTTTGATATTCATCGCGCCAGAGTAGCGCCAATTTATTCTGCTTTGTGGTTCACTCGAAAGCGAAAACCCGATTAATTCAATACGCTGAATATCACCCTTCGCCGAGCTGACGATTTCGTCAGCACTTCCCCGGAAAACTCGGCGTGCCTACGATTTCAGCCGTGCCACCAGCAGCGAATATATCCGTCGGCTATCGGCCCTTAGCACGGTAAAGGTGAGTCCGCCGATGGTCAGGATTTCGCCGCGTTTCGGCAGACGACCCGCCGCCTTGAGCACCAACCCGCCCACCGTGTCGCATTCCTCGTCGCTGTAACCGGTATCAAGCGCGGCATTGAAATCGGCAATTTCCGTGTCTGCCTTTACCCGGTAGTGTCCGGATGCATCGGCAATGATGTTGTCTTCGTCATCATTAAAGTCATACTCATCTTCGATGTCGCCGACGATTTGTTCCAGCACGTCTTCGATGGTCACCATGCCGGACACACCGCCATATTCGTCCGCCACCAGGGCAATATGGTTGCGATTGCTGCGAAAGTCACGCAACAGCACATTCAAGCGCTTTGATTCGGGAACAAAAACCGCCGGACGCAACATGTCGCGCACTTCGAACTCTTCACCCGCGTAATAGCGCAGCAAATCCTTGGCCAATAATATGCCGATGATATTGTCCTTGTCACCGTCTATCACCGGAAAGCGCGAATGGGCGGTGTCGATTACAAACGGTATGAATTTTTCCGGAGTGTCGCTGATGTCGATCACGTCCATCTGCGCCCGGGGTATCATGATTTCGCGAACCTGTCGCTCGGAAACCTGCAGCACCCCCTCCATCATCGACAATGCGTCCGCATCCAGCAAATTTCGTTCGTATGCGTTGTGCAGAAGCTCTATCAGCTGCGCACTGTCTTCCGGTTCGCGCAACAAGAACGAAGAGAGTCGTTCCAGAAGAGTGGGCTTACTAGGTTCTGTGTCGTCCATTATGCTAAGGTTGTCCTGCCTCGTAGGGATCGGGGAAACCCAATTTTAACATTAGTGCCGATTCTATTGATTCCATCTCAATCGCGTCGCTTTCTTCCTCATGCTGATAGCCCTGCAAATGCAGGGCTGCATGAACCGCCAGGTGGGCGTAATGCGCCATTGGTGTCTTGTGCTGTTGTTCCGCCTCTTGTTCTACCACTGGCGCACAGATCACCACATCGCCATGCAGCGAGGGCTTGCACGCATCGCCGCCGCGACCATCGGCCGCGATCTTGCTCTTGTCGACGCGGCTACCGCCGGGAGTTTCATCATATACAAACGTCAGGACATTGGTCGCATAGTCCTTGTTGCGGTACTGCTTGTTCAACTGTCTGCCTTCGGTCGCATCGACGATTCTCAACGTGATATGGGCGTTGCAGACCAGCGCTTTCCCGATCCACTTGCGAAATTGAGCGCGCGTCGGCGAGTGCGGCGAATTGCAGGCGTACTGAACGGTGAGCGAGATTTCAGCTGGTTTTATCTTGTTCATATTTTTCGTAGGCACAAACTATCTTCTGCACCAACGGGTGTCGGACCACGTCCTCCGCGAAGAAATCACTGAATGCGATGCCCCGAACCTCACTCAAAACTTTTCGAGCAACGACCAACCCGCTCTGTTGTCCGCGCACAAGGTCGATTTGCGTTACGTCTCCGGTAATTACCGCCTTGCTGCCAAAGCCGATTCGGGTTAGAAACATCTTCATTTGTTCTGGCGTCGAATTCTGCGCCTCGTCAAGAATAACGAACGAATGATTCAGCGTTCGACCGCGCATATAGGCCAATGGCGCAATCTCGATCACACCACGCTCGAACGCCCGATTGACCTTGTCCAAACCCATCAGGTCGTACAACGCGTCGTACAAGGGACGCAGATACGGGTCTACCTTCTGCGCCAGGTCTCCCGGCAGGAAGCCAAGTTTTTCGCCCGCCTCAACCGCCGGTCTGACCAGCACCAAACGTCGCACCGTTTCCCGCTGTAGTGCATCGACCGCGCTGGCTACCGCAAGGTAAGTTTTTCCGGTGCCCGCCGGACCAATGCTGAACGTAATGTCGTGCTCGTGAATCGCCCTGAGATATTCGTTTTGGCGGTGTGTACGCCCGAAAATTTCGGATTTTCGCGTGATCAATAAAGGTACCGAATCAACCGGCGGCCGTGGCCCGTCACGCCACCTTGTCGCCCCTATCAGTCCCAACTGCAAACGCTCCAGCGTAATGTCCTGATTGGCTTCCAGGTAAAAATCCTCCAGCACCCGACGGGCAAGCTCCGCCTGTTCACCCTCAACTACAAAATTCTCTCCGCGTCTCGCAACGCTGACTTCCAGCGCAGTTTCCACTTGGCGTAGATTTGCATCCAGCGGACCGCACAATCGTGCGAGCCGCCTGTTGTCGACCGGTTCGAAGGCGAATTGCTGAATGTGTGGAGAGTTGTTCGAATTTCTCATGTACATGCGCAGCAAAGGTTTGGAGGAGGCCGGCTTGCTAGGTCAACTCACCGCGCAAAGTATGGCGCACGACCTGCGTAATCCTGACGTCGACAAAGTTGCCGATCAAGCCCGGGGCACCTTTGAAATTTACGATTCTGTTATTGTCCGTTCGCGCAGCCAGTTCGGCTGCATCTTTTTTTGATGTTCCTTCAACCAGCGCACGTTGCCAAGTGCCCATCATAGACTGCGCAATTTCGTTCTCATGTTCCGTAATCCGGTCTTGCAGTCGCTTAAGCCGCTCAAGTTTGATCTCTGTTGACGTTTCATCGCGCATTTC
>JBARHR010000316.1:0-1997 GCA_049799335.1 Gallionella sp.
GTATGGCATCTACGTGATCCTGGACATCATCCTCAACCACGCCGGGGACGTATTCGGCTACCAGTGCAACCCGCAACGCTATCCGGCCACGGACGACAACGGCAATGCATACATGGATCCGCGCTGGGATAACGCACCCTACCCGGTGGCAGGCTGGCGCAATGCTTACGGCGAGGCCAACATTCCTTTCGTTGCCATCAATCCCTCAACACATGGCTACGCGTGGCCCAACGATGCGGTGTGGCCCGCGGAACTGCAAGACGCGGCTACCTTCACCGCCAAGGGGCGCATCAATAGCTGGGATTACGACCCTGAGTATTACGAGGGCGACTTCGTCACCTTGAAAGACATCCACCATGGCGACCATGATCGGGATGCGCAGAACAATCGCATCGTCGACAGCTTCCACGAAACACCGGCGTTCAGCGCGCTGTGCGAGGTGTACAAATTCTGGATTGCATTGGCCGATGTGGACGGCTTCCGCATCGACACCGTCAAGCACATGGAGCCGGGCGCGACACGCTACTTCGTTTCGGTGATCAAGGAATACACGCAGACGCTGGGCAAGGAAAATTTCTTCCTAGTGGGCGAGATTACCGGCGGTCGCGAAAACGCGTACAACACGCTTGAACTCACCGGGCTGGACGCGGCTTTGGGTATCGACGATATCCCAGACCGCATGGACTATCTTGCAAAAGGTTGGCGCGAGCCGCGCGACTACTTCGACTTGTTCCGCAATTCGGCGCTGGCAAAAAAATCCTCACATGTCTGGTTCGGCAAACACGTTGTCACGCTGTTTGACGACCACGACCAAGTGCGCAAGGGCAGCAACAAAGGGCGCTTCTGCGGTGACAAGATCAACAATGGCTATGCCCACCTCAAGGCCGTGCTCGGGCTCAACCTCACGTCGATGGGTATATCCTGCCTGTATTACGGCACCGAGCAAGGCTTTGACGGGGCGGGAGGCAGCGACCGTTTCCTGCGCGAATGCATGTTCGGCGGCGCGTTTGGTTCGTTGCAAAGCACGGGCCGACATTTTTTCAACGAAGATCACGAAATCTATCGCTTCATCGCCGAAGTTGCGATGCTTCGCCGCGAACATCTCGCGCTGCGGCGCGGTCGCCAGTACCTGCGCGAAATATCCGACAGCGGCGAGGAGGGCAGCTTCGGCCTGCCCCACATGATAGGCGGCCAGATACGCTCGCTGGTGCCATGGTCGCGCATCTTCAACAACCGGGAGATTCTGTTGGCCATCAACACTGACGCCGACAGCACGCGTGCGGCCTGGGTGACAATCGACAGCACCTTGCATGACAAATCGGGGACGCTCACTTGTCTTTATTCGACTAACCCGGCGCAGATCGGTACCACTGTGAACATCGAACGGCACAATGGCAGGGCGGTAATGCTCACTGTTCCGGCTGGCGGGTTTGTGATTTATGGGTAAGTGCAAATTGACGACACAAATAACGTGGATACACATCCGGAAAATCTAGTCATACCGCAGGACTCCACCACATCTGCGGGTGCGGCTGCGCGTCCAGTTGCGCCCAAGCGCAGCTTCGCCTCGCGCATGTTTGGTTACGACATCTTTCTTTCCTTTGCACTCGGACCGCCACCACGCGGGACGCACAGCTATGCCTCCGATCTTGCGCGCCGCCTGCGTGAGCGTGATTTCACCGTGTTCTTCAGCGAGGATGAAGCGCCACCGGGCGAGCAGCTCGATAGCACCCTGCGTACCGCGCTCGATAAGTCCAAGACACTGGTCGTGATTGTCAACCGGGCTACGCTGGAGCGTCCAGGCTGGGTACAGAAAGAAGTCGAGGAATTCAAACAACGCCATCCTAATAGTCCAGTAATTCCGATCAGCATGGGCGGCGCGCTGCAAGACCCACAGTTGGAGAGCAACGCACAGCAATGGCTGGGTTTTCAGGACAAGATTTGGCTGGATGAGACCGAGCAGGCCAATGAGAATGGTATTGCCACCGAAGCATTGT
>JBARHR010000317.1:0-9477 GCA_049799335.1 Gallionella sp.
ACGTTCCGCCGCAAGCCAGGATTTTCTGGCCTGTTCGGCATCGATGTATTGCCGGATCTGGTTTTCGTCTAGAGCGGTGAACATGGCGGTTAGAGGAAAGGTTTTGTGTTGGCAACATTATCCTCTAACACTATATAAGTCAATGCATTATATGAATAATCCATTGTCGTACTCCGTAATACGGGGTTATTGATCCGGCCAAGTGAAGTTTGAAGTTTGCCCCCCAACCCCTCCCAGAATAAAAACCATGCGTGGCAGAAATACGATGGGCTGATCAACAGACAATGGCTGACAGATAGCGTACCGGTGCAAATGTCCATGCGATCTGCGCAGGTTTGAAATGCACCGCTTTGGGTGCGGTCGCCGTCCCATGTTGGTGCAATAGCTCACCTCTCAGCCGTACCCGCCCGCCGCAACAATCCTTCTAATCTCAATATAAACAAGGCTAATAAGCATCATCAAATCGCTGGCATCGTTGTTGCTCTGTCTCTCGTGAATATTACGAATATTCAATTTAGTAATACCTACGACAAATTGGAGACGACGATGAATGTATATGAACTCGGTAAGACCATGAAACTCTGGATGGCCGGTGTGCTGTTTTCACTGGCTGCTTTTTGTTCCATTCCCGCCCATGCGGCACAACCGCTGACCATTGGCTATAGCGACTGGCCGGGTTGGGTGGCGTGGCAAGTGGCCATTGAAAAAGGCTGGCTCAAGGAAGCGGGTATTGATGCCAAATTCGAATGGTTTGACTACTCGGCATCTATGGACGCGTTTGCATCCGGCAAGATCGATGCGGTGACCATGACCAACGGCGATACGCTGGTGACCGGATCGGGTGGCGGCAAGGGCATCATGATCCTGATCACCGACTATTCCAACGGCAACGACATGATCGTGGCCAAGCCCGGCATCAAGTCGCTGAAGGAACTCAAAGGAAAGAAAGTGGCGGTGGAACCGGGTCTGGTTGAACACCTGCTGTTGCTGAACGGCCTGAAGAAACTCGGCATGAAAGAGTCCGACGTAACGCTGGTGAATGCCAAGACCAATGAAATGCCGCAAATGCTCGCCTCTGCAGATATCGCAGCGGTTGGTGCGTGGCAGCCGATAATCGGCCAGGCCATGATGGCCGTGCCGGGCTCCAAGCCGGTGTATACCTCTGCCGATGAACCGGGCCTGATCTATGATGTTCTGGCCGTTAATCCGGCAAGCTTGAAATCGCGCCATGCCGATTGGCAAAAGCTGGTCACGCTATGGGGCCGCGTAGTGAAGTACATTGAAGATCCCAAGACCCAGCCGGACGCAGTCAAGATCATGTCGGCACGAGTTGGTCTGGCACCCGAGGCATACCTGCCACTGCTCAAGGGCACCAAGCTGCTGAACCTGGCTGAAGGCAAGAAGGTCATGGCCAAGGGCAAGGGTTTCAATTCGCTTTACGGTTCTTCGCAAATTGCCGACGACTTCAATATGGCGAACGGCGTTTACAAGGCCGCGCAGGACGTCAACGGCTACATTGATCCTTCCTTCTACAACGCAAAATAATCGGTACGCAGGGTGATGTTTGGCACAAGAGTGGGCAATCTTTCGACCTGGATCGACAAATCGCTTGTGGCACGCAAATCTGCGCTGCTGGTACTTGGCTCATTCTTGTTGCCGTTACTGCTCTGGAGCGCTGTCAGCTATTTGCCGTTTGTCTGGCACCCGAAGGTACTGGTTGAAGTACCGGGGGGTGTGGACTATTTCCGTGCGGGCATGCTGGTGGACAAGCGTGTGTTTCATGACGAGCTCACCAGCATGCAGGCGCAGAATCTTGAATTGCCGCAGGGCATACCCGCCAACCCGATTTATCTGCCGGCCCCGCATGAAGTGGCCGAAGCGTTTTACACCGCATTTACCAAAGAACCTGAACAGAAGGATCTGCCCTGGCTGCATGAAAGCCTGTGGCACAGCATACAAATCATCTTCTGGGGATTTGTCATCTCGTCGCTGATCGGCGTTCCGCTGGGCATCTTGTCCGGCACCTATTCCACCATGGCACGTTTGAACGAGCCATTCATCGAGTTTTTCCGCTACCTGCCAGCTCCCGCCTTTGGCGCGCTGGCGGTGGCGGTGCTCGGCATTTACGACGCGCCGAAAATAGCCATCATCGTGATTGGAACTTTGTTCCAGCAAATTCTGATCGTGGCCAATACCACGCGCAAACTTGATTCCACCATCGTCGAGGCTGCGTTGACTCTGGGCACCACTCGCTGGCGCATGCTGACGCGCGTGGTGCTGCCGGGCATCCTGCCCGATCTGTATCGTGATCAGCGCATCCTGCTGGGTTGGGCATGGACTTACCTGATCGTGGCCGAGCTGATCGGCACCAGCTCCGGTATCACCTGGTTCATCACGCAGCAGGCGCGCTACCAGCACTTCGACAACGTGTACGCCGCGATCATGATGATCGGCATCATCGGATTTGGCACCGACATCCTGCTGGGCAAACTGGGACGGAGGTTGTTTCCGTGGGATCGAAGCCAGAAGAAAGAATGAGCCATGACTAGCGAATCATTCAATAAGTCTTACCTGCAGCAATCCGATGCGGTACGCGCGCGCTTCGACAAGATCAAGCAACGCGACGTAATTCTGGAGGCGCGCCATTTGGGAAAAAAATACCTCTCGGCGCAAGGTGAAGTGGAAGCACTGCGCGATATCAACTTCAGTATCCATCGCCGGGAAATCGTCTGCGTGGTGGGCCCGTCGGGCTGCGGCAAATCCACGTTGGTTAGAACACTCGCCGGACTGGATAAACACAGTTCGGGCGAAATGCTGCTGGATGGCAAGCCGATAACCGGCCCGGGGCAGGATAGAGGCATGGTGTTTCAGGGATACTCACTGTTTCCGTGGCTGACGGTAAAGAAGAACGTGATGTTCGGTCCGGAAATGAACGGTTCAAGCCAAGACCAAGCAGAGCGCGACGCATTACTATGGCTTGAGCTTGTGGGTTTGGATAAGTTTGCCAATGCTTATCCACATCAGCTTTCCGGCGGTATGCGTCAGCGTGTGGCGATTGCCCGCGCACTGGTGAATCAACCGCGCATCCTGCTTATGGATGAACCTTTCGGTGCACTGGATGCACAAACGCGCCTCAAGATGCAAACCAATTTGCTGGATATCTGGCGCAATGTTGACATCACCATCGTCTTCATCACGCACGATCTGGACGAAGCCATTTTCCTGGCCGACCGCATTTTGGTATTGAAAGCGCATCCGGGAGAGGTGCAGGAAATGATCGAAGTCCCGGTTCCTCGCCCACGTTCCACCGTGCAGTTGGTCGGGCCGGAATTCCGCGCCACAAAACAGCGTCTGGAAGAATTGATCCATCCGCCGTTGCCGGCTGAGGAAGGTGAAGATGAAAAGGCGATCAAGCCGCATCTGCTCCGCTTCACCCATGTAAGCGATAACGTGGAATAGCATTATGCGCTGGTCTGAACTCACCTGGTCTGAAATCCCGTCCGTATTGACCGCCGTAAACAATGCTGTCCTTTTTCCGGTTGGTGCGACCGAGCAACATGGTCCGCACTTGGGCTGCGGTGTCGATTTTGTGATCGCAGAAGAGCTGTGCATGGCGGTCTCCGAAAGAACCCGGGTGCCCGTGCTGCCAACCTTGCCTTATGGCTGTTCCTTGGGGCACAGCAAGCGCTGGCCAGGAACCATTTCGCTGCAACCGATCACGCTGATCGAACTGGTCAAACAGATCGGTGACTGGGCTTACATCAGCGGTGTGCGTCGTCTGTTCATTGTGAATGCGCATGTCACCAACGCGGCTCCATTGCGTTGCGCGCTGGAAATGTTGCGCGCCGAACACGAAGATCTCCTGGTGACAGTTATCAGCAGCGCGACGCTTAGCACCCGTGTGCGCCAGTTTCATTTTGCCGATGCAGCCGACTGGCATGCCAACGATGCGGAGACATCCCTGATGCTGGCCATTGCACCTGCTCTGGTACGGAACGAGTTATGCGCAACTGCTGATGATCCCGATCGCACCGCAAGTTGTGTGTTTCCGCATCCGGTCAACCGCACCAGCCTGAACGGTGTCACCGGTTGTCCGAGTCGGGCGAGCAGCGAAAAAGGCCGCACCGGATTTGATTGGATGGTGGAGGACTTGTGCGCCCATGTGTTGAAGGGCCTGAGCGAAACACCGCCGCTGGATATTTGTTACGACTCACATTTTGACGATGCCGCCACCGGCGCGTCGTAACTGATTAACTGCAAACCGACACAACACAAAGGAAAGGCAATGAACCCGAACGTAGATGTATCCAAGCTGCAGAGAGAACTCTCAGAAAAAGGAGTCAAATATTGCATTGGCGCGTACGTGGATATCCACGGCATTCCCAAAGCAAAAGTGGTTCCCATCGATCATCTGAGCCATATGGCCAGAGGCTCCGAACGTTACACCGGCTATGCGCTGGACGGCCTGGGACAGGCGCCAAACGACGACGAACTGACTTCAGTCCCGGACCTGAATTCGATTATTCAATTGCCGTGGGAACCCAAGATCGCCTGGATGCCGGCCGACAACCACTTTCAGGGCCAGCCCTACCCATTGAATACACGCGTCGCGCTAAAGTCGCAGATGGCCAAAGCGGCCGAGCTGGGATACGGCATGAACCTCGGTATCGAGTGCGAAATCTTTTTGCTCAAGCAGGACGCCGAGGGCAAGCTGTCAGTGCCGGATGGGGAAGATAAGCTGACCAAACCGTGCTACGACGTTCGCGGCTTTACCAACAGCTTCAGCTGGCTGGACAAGATGGCCACCGCAATCAATGGCCTAGGCTGGGATTTGTATTCGTTCGACCACGAGGATGCCAACGGCCAGTTTGAATTCGATTTCAACTATGCGGATGCGCTCACCACCTGCGACCGCCTGATCTTTTTCCGCTACATGGCCAAGCACTTTGCAAAAGAAGACGGCTTGCTCGCCACCATGATGCCCAAACCATTCGCTGACAAGACGGGAAACGCGGCCCACTTCAACATGTCGCTGTACGACCTGAAAAGTGGAAAAAATCTGTTTGCCTGCGACCCCAAGGATGATCCGCGGGGAATTGGCCTGACACCGCTGGGTTACCAGTTCATCGGCGGCATTCTCAAGCATGGGCGCGCCTTGTGCGCGGTGTTTGCGCCAACCGTCAACAGTTACAAGCGGCTGGTGCGCAGGGGCGCGATGAGCTACTTCACCTGGGCGCCGGTGTTCAATTCCTACGGTTCCAACAACCGTACCAACTCGGTGCGCGTACCCGCCGGCGGCGGACGCTGCGAATCGCGCAACGCCGACGGTGCGGTGAATCCCTACCTGGCCGCAGCCCTGGTACTAGCTGCCGGACTGGAAGGAATACGCGAAGGCCTGGACCCGGGCAATCCTAACGAAGACAATCTTTATGACATCACCGAAACCGAGCGTACCAAACGTGGCATCGAATTCCTGCCGCAGACTTTGCAGGAGGCCGTGTCCGCCTTCGATGCCGATCCTCTAGTGGAGCGGGCACTAGGCAAAGGATTGAAACGGGAATTCATCCGATACAAGACCGAGGAATGGGAAGCCTATCACCTCGCCGTCAGCAAATGGGAAGTGGATCGCTACAGCTATATGTTCTAAATCACCGGCAATGAAGTTCCCCAGGCAGAAAAAAGCTTCGACTTTGGTCAGCCGCGTCAGCATCTCGTTGCCGCCACCACTGCTGACCGAACTCGACCACATGGTGGAAAGCCGCGGCTACGAAAGCCGCTCTCAGGCAATCGGCGAGATGGTGAATTACCAGCTCAGCGAGCACAAACGCACGCTGGGCAACGAGGTGATGGTGGGAACCATCACCCTGCTGTACGACCGCTTGACGCGGGATCTGCAAAAGAAGCTGGCCGACCTTCAGTACAAATACATCAATGAAGTGATCAGCTCGCTGCACGTACACCTTACCGAGGACCAGCTGATGGAAGTCATTCTGGTGCAGGGTCCCGCCGAAAAGCTGCAGGCGATCGCTAATGAAATGGTCGCGCTGCGAGGCATTATTACTGGGCGATTGCAGCTGCTTGCTGCGATCATTCCGCCACTACATCCACTTTCGATCAAATAGTTTGGTACGAATATGTTGCACAATAGGCTGACAGTCACAGCAGAAATGAAACGCCAAAAGTATGCGGGTTGAACTAGCAGAGCGTAATGCCAGAGCGACTTCCTGCCGGTCGAGGCTAGAAGCTCAGGGTGAGTCGCCCGCTCAACAAACAGCGTATCGATGATTTGGTATCCATACCGTTGGCAGATTGGGCGTTTGATGCCTCCGAATCTGTAGGTGTCTGACGCGTAAAGCTGGGCTTTCGAAGGTACCTCGTAATATCTGTCAAAGAGTGTTTGCTCTCTTTCGTCGTTATCAATTGCCTGCAAATTCGTTGCCTTCATCGGCCGCGTAACTGTATCTATATATTTGCACGAACTCAATCGTGGCGTGATTTTGTTTGCAAGCGAACAGCTGTAGCGCATCGCGTAAGCTTGCGAACTACGCGATTGATTTTGGATACCGCGCGACCGCGCCCGAAACTTTGCGTAAATTTCTGCCAGCCTCAATCGTTATAGAAGGCTATGGCGATTTGTGCTATCCCCAGTAATAAAAAAAGGGCACCTTTCGGTGCCCTTGAAAAGGAGCTGGAAAGCTCCGGGAGGAGAGGTTTAGAGGGTGTATGCGCGTTCGCCGTGAGTCGTAGTATCCAGACCTTCGCGTTCCGCTTCTTCCGGAACACGCAGTCCTATGGTCAGATCAACGACCTTGTAGCAAATGAACGCTACTACACCGGACCAGATCAGAGTGGTCAACACACCCTGCGCCTGTATCCACACTTGTCCGCTGATGGTAGTGTCGATGATGGTGTTGTTCACATAATCGACGATGCCGGTGCCGCCCATGTGCCAGGTGTTGAACACACCAGTGAGCAGCGCACCCAGGATACCACCGATGCCGTGTATGCCGAACACGTCGAGCGCATCATCCGCACCCAGCAACTTCTTGAGGCCAGTAACACCCCAGAAACAAGCCACGCCAGCCAGCGCACCAACCGCCAAGCCACCGCCGACGCCGACCCAACCGCATGCCGGTGTAATCGCGACCAGTCCGGCTACCGCACCGGAAAGCGCGCCCAGTACCGAAGGTTTGCCCTTCAACAGCCATTCCGCCAAAGTCCAAGTGATTGCGGCGGCGGCGGTTGCATTGAGGGTGTTGATGAAGGCCAGCGTTGCAGTACCGCCCGCTTCCAGAGCAGAACCCGCATTGAAGCCGAACCAACCAACCCACAGCAGCGAGGCTCCTATCATGGTCATGACCAGATTGTGAGGCGCCATCGGTTCCTTACCGTAGCCGATACGCTTGCCAATCACGAATGCTCCAACCAGTCCTGCAATGGCGGCATTGATATGCACCACTGTTCCGCCGGCAAAATCCAGCACACCTTTCTGGAACAGCCAACCCGCAGTTGCATTCGCAGCGTCGGCAGCGGCCTGAGTAGTGTAGGCATCCGGGCCTGCCCAGAACCAAACCATATGCGCGATCGGCAGGTAAGCGAAGGTAAACCACAGTGCCGAAAACAATAGCACGGCGGAAAATTTCATACGCTCGGCGAACGCTCCTACGACCAAGGCCACGGTGATGGCGGCAAAGGTAGCCTGGAAAGCGACAAACACAAACTCGGGAATCACCACACCTTTGCTAAAAGTTGCGGCATTGGCCACGCTGCCTGTGACAGGATCAAAAATCCCTTTCAGAAACAGCCGATCAAACCCACCGATAAATGCATTACCCGTAGTGAATGCCAGCGAGTAACCGTAAATAGCCCACAACACGGTGATCAACGCAAAGATGGCGAACACCTGCATCAGCATAGACAGCATGTTTTTGCTGCGTACCAGGCCACCATAGAACAGTGCCAGTCCAGGGATAGACATCATGATTACCAGTAAAGTCGCTACCAGCATCCATGCAGTATCGCCCTTGTTGGGCACCGGCGCGGGGGCAGCGGCTGGAGCCGCAGCAGGTGCTTCGGCAGCGACAGGTGCGGCAGCGACAGGTGCGGCAGTTGTCGTAACGGCGGCAGGGGCAGCGGCCTCGTCCGCAAACGTTGGTGCCACAGTTCCGCTCAGCACTGCCATCAAGGTAAAGAGTACGAATAATTTTTTCATTTAAGTTCTCCTTACAACGCATCCGTGCCGGATTCACCGGTGCGGATACGTATGACTTGTTCAAGGTCGGATACGAAGATCTTGCCATCGCCGATCTTGCCGGTATTGGCCGCCTTCTCGATCGCTTCCAAAACCTGATCGAGCATGTCGCTGCTAATTGCAGCTTCCAGTTTTACCTTGGGCAGAAAATCCACCACATATTCCGCACCGCGATACAGCTCGGTGTGGCCCTTTTGCCTGCCGAATCCTTTGACTTCGGTCACCGTGATGCCCTGCACGCCTATGGCGGAAAGGGCTTCGCGGACCTCGTCAAGCTTGAACGGCTTGATGATAGCGACGACCATCTTCATAACATTCTCCTGGTTGGGGGCGGGATTAATCCCGCCCAATTTAATTTACATTGCGTGAGTCAAAGACAGTGCAACAGCGCTCTTGCCCCAGTCCTTCTTCACACCATTATCACTGGTAAAGGTGTAGTAGCCGTCCGACTTGGCGTTGGTATTGGTGTAAGCCAGACCCACTACATAACCGCTGAGATCCTTGGTCACACCCAGCTTGTAGTCGGAGTAAGACGGGTCGGTACCTCCGGTGACAAGTGCGTCAGCATCTGCACCTTTGTATTTTTGCTTGCCGTAGTGTGCCAGCAGCGTAAATCCGCTATCGCCAACTGCGTAGTTCGCATTCACTTCGAGGTAGCTGGTGCCCTTGGCATTCGCTACGGTCAGGAAGTCGCCCAGAGCGTAGGAATACTTAACGGAAATCCATTGATAAGCGATGGAGCCGTAAGCTTCAGCGGTGTCAGCCTTAACATAAGGAGCCGGAGGTGTGTAGTCTCCCAGGTAGTTGTAACGAATCAGGCCGACATCGTAGGAATAATCTGTTGCGATCGCGCCTCTGTAACCGGCGTAGGTATCCATTTCCAGACTGGCATTACCTTTTGCGTTTGCGGGGCTGCCGGTGATCCAGCCTACGTTTGAGCCCCATACACCGGCATAAATCCCGTTGCTCAGAGTCAAATCCATCCCGCCTTGTACCGCTGGCTTGGCTACGTTTTGGGTGATGCCACGGAAGATATAGTTAGATACCAAGCCGATGTTGCTTGAGACTGTATACGGAGCAGGAGCGTCCGCGGCCATTGCGAGACTCGGTACTGCCAGCGCTGCCAGCATTAAGGTATTCAAAAGTTTGCTTTTCATCATGATGCTTTCCTCTATGGTTAAGTTAACAGGCGGGATGAATGAATCCGCACGATCACTTCAGCAGCA
>JBARHR010000318.1:0-8891 GCA_049799335.1 Gallionella sp.
TGTGCTTGGTGTTGGCGATACCTGCCAGTGCGATGCTGCTCATTGAAGCCAGGGTCAGGCCCAGTGCCAATTTAGCGATTGATGTCTTCATTGCTTAATTTCCTTATATTGACGTTTATAGAAAAATATTACATAGCTGTTGTTCAGTTAACCCACCTGCACTGTTCAGTGTTGGTTACCAGCGCCCTCTTTGGGAAAGCACGTACCATGCCAGATTGCTAAGCGATTGATTTAGCGAATGCGGCAATGCCAAACGCAGCATAAATTCCCGCATTCAGGAAGCTCTCCATACACACTGTTCCTGTTTTTGAGATTCCCGCAGCTACTGGACTTTACATCTAAAGGGCTCGGAGCTCTACCAACTCAAAATATTCAAAGCGTCGAAACTTGAGGATAAGGGCATACTGACTGCAGAGAACAGATGCTAATGTTCCGAATTGCATCCATGGCTCCGCTCATGCTGGCCGAAACATTCGTCGCACAAGTTGCGCACAGCCAACCAAAAACCATCGCAAATATCATCTGCAAGATGCGTAGCATCGCCGATAATCGCTGTGGCGGACCTTACCATCACCCCTCCCTCCAGGCCGTGCAAAATTGGTCGTGAGCACCTTGGCAATAGATCTCAAAACGCGCGGCACAAGGACAATATTGATCCATCCGGGCTGAATAAATAGTGACATTGGTGAACCCAAATCTAATGATTTCAGTAGCGGAAAGTAATTACCGGCACTCACCGTGAGCGATTCAGGCAAATATTTCGCGTGGGATAACGACGAAATACCACGGTAAGTATTGGCAACTTCTCTGAGGCGTTGCCATATATTGGTTGAATCCCATATATTCGGAGTATTATTCGCGGCATGGATTGGGAAATCGCGGAGGACGACGCCACAAGAATCACCGGGGCTGAGCTTTTGTCTTGGTGGAGAAAAATCGTAAAACCGTCGATGCAGTTTCAACTTTCCAGAATCATTGCAACTGTCTAATTCAATCAATCTTCAGGGGGAAACAATGAAGAAGTTCGTGCTAATGCTTGCGTCGATCATCGGGGTCGTTGCCTTTTCAACCACAGCCTCAGCTCTACCGGTTTTCGCCCGCCAGACTGGCATGGCGTGCTCCGCTTGCCACTTCCAGCATTTTCCGTTGTTGAACAGCTTTGGCAGAGCGTTCAAGGCGTCCGCATTCACCATGATCGGCGCACAAGGCAAAGTCGATGGTGATGCCCTATCCATCCCAAATACGCTGAACATGGCGGTGCTGACCACGGCGGGCTACGAAAAATCCAATAGCGACACTAGTTCGGTGCCCAACACACATAACGCCGGTGACGGTAAATTCTATGTTCCCGGCAATACCGGCGAATTGTCCCTGTTTATAGGCGGCCGCATCACCGACAACGCAGGCTTCCTTACCGAGATCGGCGCCGCCGGCCCCGCAGGTTTGGCATCTGCAAAAATGCCCATCCTCTTCGAAGTACTGGATGGCACCCGGGCCGGTATTGTGCCATTTACCACGGACGGATTAGGCTCATCATACGGATTTGAAACCCTTAACACAGGAGCCAACTCTGTACACGTAATGAGTGGCGTTGGGGGCATAAATGATGCCCATAGCAATGCGCTATCGGCGCAGCACTACATTGGGACTGGGGCAGCCGCAACGGGTTTTGCATTGGTCGCGAGCCAGCCGATCGGATTCATCAACATCACCAAATTCAACCAGACTTCCGCAGACGGCAGTGACACAGCCGCGGGACTGGGCTCTACCTATTTCCGTATAGCGAGCACCTTTGATCTGGCAGGATGGGATACTGGTATAGGCATGCAAAGCTGGAGTGGTAGGTCATTCAATCCAAATTTTGACGTAGGCGGCACCGCTGTGCCAGGCATATATTTTACCAAAGCCCTCGCATTCGATGCCCAAATGCAGGGCGAATTGGCAGGCATGCCGGTCGGACTTTACGCAAGTGCAGCCAGAACGCCACCGACATCAACCAACGGCGGTGCAGCAGGCAGCGCATTTAATTATGACGGCACTTTTACTCGCGAGTCGATCAATTTTTCCGGCGAAATTGGCGTAATTCCGGAAAAGGCAACGCTAGGTGCGGCCATCCGCCGCGCCAAGAGTGGTCATGCGGACAGCGACGGCAATAATGCCACTGACAACGCGATCATGCTGGTCGCTACCTACAAGCTAGCGCAAAACATGGTGGCATCCCTGTCCTATACTCACGATAGTGGCACCTTCTGGGATGCCGCCAATACGGCTGCCATCGGAAGCAACACCACAACGGTAAATCTGTTTACGCTGTTTTGATTGCCAATCACCCTTAACAATGTAATTTAACAGTTGTGGCCGCGCCTATCCAAGGGGGAGTTTCGGCCCCCCTTTTTTCATGGCAATAGTACGCCTTCCCTATTCTCTTGCTCCAAAGTAATGCTGCGATGATCACTGCATTGAGCGAGGATCCGTTTCGCGATGCCACGCAATTGTTGCATGACCGATGCTCCAGAAGGTCAAAATTCGCGCCACAATGGTCTAACTAAAATATACGTTTCGGCAAACTTTACCGGTCATTGAAGTATGCCTTGGAGGATGATCAAAATGCCGAGTACTCTATCAAATACCCGCATTAACCCGGATCTGACACCAAATTTTGGTTTTGCTTTCAGTGAATTCTACGACCGCGAAGGCTTGAAACGCCTGGACTCAAGTTTCCTGGATTTCCTAAACGAAAGTGACGCCATTTTGCGGACGCAACTGAATGCGGCGCGGGACGCTCCTGATGCCATGACCGACCGTGATCGATCCGCGCTGATAGTCGCGCTGGCTCCGCATCTGGAGGATTTTCTCGCACGTCTTTTTAGGGTCGAAGCACAAGTTCAGGCGCTGGCCGAACACCATCACGAGTTGGCCCCGCTTTACAGTTGCAAGCGGCTGTTCGTGCAACGCCGTGCAATGACAAAAATCAAAGCTGATGAAGCGGCCGCAATAGATGGTCCAGATCTGGAAGCAGAATTGGCTCTACTCTTCGGAAAGCCCTTCAGTGAGCTGACTTACGCCCAGCATGTCAACACATGGCTGCGTGACGAGATCGGCCACGCGGACAACCTACAGTTGGCGCTGCGCTACGCAGCATGGTCCGTGCAGACACAATCCGGCCAGTGGCGACATGAACATGGGATATTGTTCAAACTACCTGCCAAACTGGATTTCGACCACCTGGTTCCTCTTAGGGAGGTAAAACTGGACGGGATCAAGGCATACCGTCATGCCGGGCTGGAGCTGCGTCGCCGTGAGGGATTCAAACTTACCGATGCGGGCACCGATCTGACTGGTGCGCTCGATCAGGCGAATTATTGCATCTGGTGTCACGAGCAAAACAAGGATTCGTGTTCCAAAGGGCTCAAAGAAAAACCACCTGCTGACGGGCGTGACGCAGCGTTCAAGAAGAACGTATTCGGCGTTAAGCTTGCGGGCTGTCCTCTTGAAGAGAAGATTTCAGAATTCCACAAGGTAAAAACGGAAGGATATGCCCTGGGTGCGCTGGCGATCATTGCCATAGACAACCCCATGGTGGCTGCATCTGGCCATCGCATCTGCAATGACTGCATGAAATCGTGCATCTATCAGAAGCAGCAACCAGTCGATATTCCCCAAGCGGAGACCCGCAGTCTCAAAGACGTACTTGATCTGCCCTGGGGCTTCGAAATATACAGTCTGCTGACGCGGTGGAATCCATTGAATTTTCACCGGCCCTACCCCAAGGCGCCGACTGGTCGCCGTGTATTGATCGTCGGCATGGGTCCGGCTGGCTATTCTCTGGCACATCAACTGATGAATGATGGACATACCGTGGTGGGCATCGACGGCCTGAAAATAGAGCCATTACCAACGCATATTGGCGGGGTCACAGACAACGGGGAGCGTGTTCTGTTTGCACCGATTCGTGCGGTTGCCGACCTGTATGAATCGCTGGACGAGCGCGTATTGGCCGGATTCGGCGGTGTCGCTGAATACGGCATCACCGTGCGCTGGAACAAAAACTTTCTCAAGCTCATTCGTCTGTTGTTGGAACGGCGCAGCCAATTTGCCCTGTTCGGCGGGGTGCGTTTCGGCGGAACGTTGAATGTAGATTCTGCCTGGACTATGGGTTTCGATCATATCGCCCTGGCAAATGGGGCAGGCCGGCCAACGGTGCTCGACATTCCCAACGGACTGGCGCGCGGCGTGCGAACTGCCTCTGACTTTTTGATGGCGCTACAATTGACCGGCGCTGCCAAGCGCGACTCCATCGCCAATTTGCAGTTACGATTGCCGGTGGTTGTGATAGGCGGCGGCCTGACTGCCATCGATACGGCCACCGAGTCCCTGGCTTACTATCCGGTTCAAGTTGAAAAATTCCTGCATCGCTATCGAACACTGGTGGCGGAAAAGGGAGAAGCAGAGGTCCGGCAGCCTTGGGCCGCAGAAGAACTCCAAGTCGCGGATGAATTTCTTGGTCATGCCATCGCCATCGAAGCGGAACGCCAACAAGCCATAGCCGAAGGCCGCGAAGCGCGCATTGCGGAATTGTTGCAGAGTTGGGGTGGAGTCACGATCGCCTATCGCAAACGGTTGATAGAAAGTCCGTCGTATACACTAAACCACGAGGAAATAGCCAAGGCACTCGAAGAAGGTATCAGCTTTGGCGAGGCGCTCAAGCCGGAGCGCATAGAAGTTGACGAGTTTGGCGCTGTGCGCGCGATCCGCGTTTCCCTGCAGCGTCTTAACGATGAAGGCATGTGGGTTTCCGGGAACGAGATCGATCTCGCTGCAAGAAGCATACTGGTTGCCGCAGGCACCCAACCAAACACCGTACTGGCACGTGAAGATCCACTGCATTTCGTACTCGATGGTCGTTATTTCCAGGCATGCGACGAGGCCGGCAATGCGGTCAAGCCGGAGTCTGCAATATCCAAACCCAAACAAGCTCAGGTGCTGCTCGCCAAACACAGCGACGGTCGCTACATCAGCTACTTTGGTGACGTGCATCCATCCTTTTTTGGAAACGTCGTCAAAGCCATGGGCTCCGCTAAACAGGGTTATCCGACAATAAGTGCGGTATTGAATCGAGTCGCCCCCGCTTCAATTTTGTCGGACGAGCAATTTATTGCAATGGTCAATGCGGCACTTCGCGCAACCGTACATGAGATCATCCGTCTTACGCCGAACATCGTCGAGGTGATCATCAAGGCGCCTATGGCGGCGCGCAGTTTTCGGCCCGGGCAATTCTATCGGCTGCAAAATTACGACCGGAACGCGCTTCAAATAGACGGCACAAGACTGGCGATGGAAGGACTGGCATTGACCGGTGCATGGGTCGATCCGCAGCGAGGCCTGATTTCAACCATCGTTCTGGAGATGGGCGGCTCGGCAAACCTGTGCGCAATGCTCAAACCCGGTGAGCCGGTCGTGCTAATGGGACCCACTGGCTCTCCGACGGAAATACCTGCTGGCCAGACCGTGACATTGGTCGGTGGTGGTCTGGGCAACGCGGTGCTGTTTTCCATAGGCCAGGCGCTTCGCGAGGCCGGATCAACGGTACTGTACTTCGCCGGATACAAAAAAATGATCGATCGCTACAAAATCACGGAAATAGAAAAAGCAGCAGATGTAGTAATCTGGTGTTGCGACGAACAGCCCGGATTCGTTCCTGGCCGGATTCAGGATCGCAGTTTCGTCGGAAACATCGTTCAGGCGATGCTCGCGTATGCAAACGGCACACTGGGTAGCCAGGCAATACCTTTTTCTGACACTGATCGCATCGTTGCCATCGGCTCAGACACCATGATGTCTGCAGTGGCCACTGCGCGTCATACAGTATTAAAGGCCTACATAAATCCGGACCATGTTGCGATAGGTTCAATTAATTCCCCGATGCAATGCATGATGAAAGAAATATGCGCTCAATGCCTGCAAACCCATATTGATCCTGAAACGGGCAACGTGACCAGGGTGTTTTCGTGTTTCGACCAGGACCAGCCGCTGGATTGCGTCGACTTCCCGGGCCTGAAGGCTCGCCTGCGCCAGAACTCGGTACAGGAAAAACTGACTGCTCAGTGGATAGAGCGCAGTCTGAAGCAACTGCAACTGCGCCCCTCGACAAAGTGACGCCGCAATGAAGGACTCCTGCGTTTTCTGGCGCTACCTATTTGTGTGTCAATTAAATGTGTCAATCATGGCAAAATGCGCCTGTTCTAATTCTTGGGTAGCATAAATGGAAGCGTATTGGGTTTGGTGGCTGGCAGCCGTAGTGCTGATTATTGCCGAAATGATCAGCGGTACGTTCTATCTGATCGCCATCGCATTCGGCGTGTCGTGTGCCGGTCTCGCTGCCTACCTGGGTTTGGTATGGGCCACACAAGCCGTCATTGCAGCGCTTCTATGCTCTGCAAGCGTTGCGGCAATTTTTTACTGGAAGAAGGGGCAGCACACAACGACTGGCCAAACCAACCTCGCCTATGATATCGGCCAGGAAGTTCAGATTTCACACTGGCTGGACGAACGTCGCGCCCGCGTCATTTATCGCGGCGCCGAATGGAATGCAGAGATTGCCGCAAATGTAAAAACAGACGCCGCACGCCGGGCATGGCGCATCAATAATGTCGTTGGCAGCACCTTGATCATCGAATAGCGGGAATCGGGAGATTAGAGTATGGATATGTTTGTTATCGTTATGGGTTTGTTTGCGATATTTCTCGCGTTCAAAACGATCAAGATCGTGCCGCAGCAGAATGCCTGGGTGATTGAGCGGTTTGGCAAATATGATCGCACACTGGAACCCGGCCTGAGCATCGTCGTCCCGTTCATGGATCGCGTCGCCTATCGCCACCGGCTTACCGAGTTTCCGACCGATATCGCGCCGCAAGTCTGCATCACCCGTGACAACACGCAGGTGCAGGTAGACGGCGTGCTCTACTACCAGGTTACCGATGCAGCACGCGCCAGCTACGGCACCTCGAATTACCTCGCCGCGATTACCATGTTGGCGCAGACCGCACTGCGTTCGGAATGCGGCAAACGCGACCTGGATAAATTGCTGGAAGACCGTGAGGCAATCAACCGAACCGTAGTGCAGGCGTTGGACGACGCCAGTCCGACATGGGGCGTGAAGGTGTTGCGCTACGAAATCAAGGACATTACACCTCCCCAGCAAGTACTTGCTGCGATGCAGAAACAGATTACTGCGGAACGCGAAAAGCGCGCGTTGATTGCCCAGTCGGAAGGCAAGAAACAGGAGGAAATAAATCTTGCCGAGGGATTGATGACTGCCTCGATACGTGAATCGGAGGGTACACGTCAGGCTGCCATCAACAATGCACAAGGCGAAGCCGAGGCGCTGCTGCTGGTTGCCAATGCCACCGCCGAATCAATCAGGCTGGTAGCCGGCGCCATCCAGATCGAAGGCGGACTTGCCGCTGTCAATCTGAAGGTCGCGGAACGCTTTGTAGATGCCTTCGGCAACATTGCCAAGCAGGGAAACACCATGATTCTTCCCGGCAACGCGGCAGATATTGCCGGTATGGTCGCCACCGCTATGCAGGTCGTAAAGAAAAGCTAACGCCCGGCATTGACAATGGTAAATGGCAACAATCATATCCGGCGCAGCACGCTCGAATACGTTGCGCTCGCAGCGCTGCTAGTAACTTTTTTTGGCTTTTTTGCGATCAAGGTCTGGGATATCGACTTCTGGTGGCACATCGCGGCAGGAAGAAACATCCTCGAAAATGGCGCGATCCCGAACGCCGATCCGTTTGGTGTATACGATGCGAACAACATTTGGGGCCAGACCATACTGAAAAGTCAGTGGCTGGGACAAGTGATCCTGTTCAGCGTTTTTCATTGGTTTGATTTGGACGGCATTATTTATTTGCGCGCGGGCCTGCTTACCGCATGCTTGGCTTTGGTCTATTTGCGCTGCAAGTTGTCCGGCACCGCGGGTGTTTATGCATTGCTTCTAACCAGCCTGGCTGGCTTGGCGATACTGCATCATACCGGCGAGCGCCCGCAATTATTTTCGTTCCTCTATTATTCGCTGATATTTCTGCTCCTCGACGCGCATGCGCGTAACGGAAAATCGTGGCTGCTTTACCTGATTCCACTGGTAATGCTGCTATGGAGCAACACCCACGGCGGCGCGGTGCTCGGTGAAGTTGCACTGGGATTGTATGGCGCAGGCTACCTGATCAAGCTTCGCATCGCTAACGGACGTCTCTTCACTGCGGAAAGCAGGCCGATGCTGATCATTGTTTGCTTGAGCGCGGTAGTTCTGGTGCTCGCACCCAACGGCTTTACGACTTTTGAACATATCATTGCGCTTGAGAGCAATCCGATTCGCGATCGCACTTCCGAATATGCCAGTCCTTTCGAAATGGGGAAAGTCGCCACGTTTTACTGGGCGTTCGTCGTTGTTGCAATGGCTGCACTTCCGGGATTTATCAACGCAACATACTGGAATCTGGGCGGACTTGTCGTTGCCATCGGTATTGTCAGCCTTACCGGGTATCGGTATATCCCGTTCTTCGTCTTGATGGCGGCTCCGTATGTCGCGGCAAGTCTACAGCGCAGTTTCAGGGACCACCGGCCTCCTGAACTACTATCGAACGTTGCCGTCTTGTTTGTGGCGCTCGTGTGTCTCGTTTGGGGCTTCAAACAGGAACGTGTGTTTCAGCATGGAACCTCGGCGAACCGATATCCAAGTGGTGCGGTCGCATTCATCAGAGATAGCAAGTTGAGCGGAAAAATCTTCAACACGATGAACTGGGGTGGTTACCTGATCTGGAATTTATCGCCCGCAATCACCCCCTATGTAGACGGCAGAATGCTCGACCCGAAACGTATCGTGC
>JBARHR010000319.1:0-4648 GCA_049799335.1 Gallionella sp.
CCAATGCGACCACCTACCAATCCAAGTCTCTGACATTCAGTCAGGTGGAAACTTTTCTGACTAACTGGCGCCTCGACGTCGCCCTGCAGCTATCATCACAACGCAGCGACATCAGCGGCGAGTTTACCCGCATCAATCCCAGTCTCAAGTTCAGCTATCAATGGGGTAACAGCGTGCACTTCGAGTTTGGTGCCGGACTTGAGCAATCGCATAACATAGGAACCTTTCTGGTTGATACGACAGGAATTTATCAGGAACAGGACAATAGAATCCGCCGCAAGTATTTCAATATGGGTTATCGCTGGGATTTTCAATGAGCCACGCTATTCAATTGGCATAAATGGTGGGGCGACATGATGGGAGACAAGAATGCGTATCTTGCTGGTAGAAGATGATCAAATGATCGGCGACGCGATGGTCATCGCGTTGCGGGACGAGGCGTACGCGGTTGACTGGGTAAAAGACGGCGAGTCGGCCATGCTTGCGCTCGGCAATCGGGAACATCAGGCGGTATTGCTTGATCTGGGCATACCGCGCCGCGACGGATTTGAAGTACTGACCAAGCTGCGCGCAAATAACAACACGTTGCCGGTCATCATCATCACCGCACGTGACGGGGTGAATGAACGCATCAAGGGTCTGGATCTGGGTGCTGATGATTACCTGGTCAAACCTTTCGACATAGACGAGCTGCTCGCACGATTGCGTGCAGCATTGCGCCGTCAAGGCGGTCAAGCTACAGCGTTGCTCAGCAATGGGATCGTCAGCCTCAATCCCGCCACACGCGAAGTCACCAAAGGTGATGTATCCTGCTTGCTCAGCGCACGTGAATTCTCTTTATTACAGGCATTATTGCTGCGCCCGGGTGCAATCTTGACCCGCACCCAACTGGAAGAAAGCATTTACGGCTGGAACGAGGAAGTGGAAAGCAATGCCATCGATTTTCTGATCCACGGCATCCGCAAGAAGCTCGGCGCTGACACGATCAAGAATGTTCGGGGTGCCGGCTGGATGGTGGTGCGCAACAAATGAAAAATTCCCTGCAATACAAGCTGATCGTGTGGATCAGCTTTGCAATTATTTCCATCAGCCTGTTTGCATCCAGCGTTTCCTTCTGGATAGCATTCGGCGAAGCGCAAGAATTCCAGGACGACGCCTTGCGTCAGGCTGCATTGCTGGTCGACACCTACAAGACGCCACTGGACGACGAGCGCATACTTGAATCCATGGACAGCGATCCGAAGCGCATCGTCGTTCAGCCCCTACCAGCTGCTCCCCACGCGTTCCCGGCACTGCTCCGGCTTCCGGAAAACCTGAACACCGGCTATAACACGGTGAACGTCGAAGGATTGCAATGGCGGGTCTATGTGTTTACAACCCTGCTCGATCAGCATATTGCCGTTGCACAGGAGACACGGGTACGGAAAATGATGGCGCGAGACAGCGCACTGCGCACCATGCTGCCATTCCTGATATTGATTCCGACCTTGATCTTTGTTTCTCGAAAAATAATCCGCATGGAAACGGGTTCACTGCGAGCGTTGGCGGAAATCATCGACCGGCAAAATGAAGAACGCCTGGCAGTCTTGCCGACCGGCAATGCACCCAACGAGGTTGTCCCGTTCATTCACGCCATCAACCGGTTGTTGCAGCGGATCAATCTGATGAACGAATCGCAGCGGCGCTTCATCGCAGATGCCGCACACGAGTTGCGCTCTCCGCTGACCGCGCTTTCTCTGCAGGCACAGAACATCGAAAGAACCGGCTCATACGCTATCAGCAAAGAGCGCCTGGTTCCGCTCAAAGACGGACTGGAGCGGTCACGGCATCTGATCAACCAATTGCTTGATCTGGTAAGGCAGCAAGCCAGCGCTACCAGCCAGGTACCGGTCGACTTGCCCACCGTCGCCATGGCCGTTATCGAAGAGTTGATGCCTATTGCCGACGCGAAGACCATAGATTTTGGTTTGTCACTTGACGAGCCCGCGTGTATTGATGCCGATGCCGCAGCAATCCAACTGATGCTGCGCAATGCCGCAGAAAACGCGCTGCGCTACACGCCCCCGGGAGGCGAGGTTACGATACGCATCGGAGTTGAAACCAATCACGCGATAGTCGAAGTCATCGATACCGGACCGGGTATTCCTGAAGCAGAGTTCGATCGAGTATTCGAGGCTTTCTACCGATTGCCGGACAATACCCAAGTCGGTAGCGGTCTTGGATTGGCAATAGCACGCAGTATCGCGGATCAGTTCAACGGTTCCATTTCGTTGAGAAATCGTTCCAAGGGTACCGGACTTATATTCACATATCGCCAGCGCCTTTCACAGCCGGAAACCCGGGCTTGATAGCCGCTGGAGGGCCAGTTTCGCGTCACCTGTATCCTTTGCGCAGCTGACTAGCGGGTAAATTCATGCCCGTTGTAGTTAAAAACGCCCTTACTCTCGAGTATCTTCACCAGTTTCAGACCCGGCGCAATTTCATCGCCTTCCTGCAACAAGCGGTCGTTTATCATCGCGAAACTGCCGCCCATTTCGTTGTGGACATAACCGTGTACGATCAACTCCGGCATATCGGCTAGGGGATCGGCTGGCACCGCTTCGCCCATTTTACGGGGCGCCTGAGTAGCGACAGAATTGGGCTGGACTTCAACTGGCGCACTCCGGCCCGCGTCGCGCTTCTTGACCTGCGGCTTGGCCAGCGGCGCGTCAGTTGCCACAATTTCCTCGTCCGGTTCGGTCATCAGGTGCGGTTGCTGCAACAGCAGCTTGGGGAATGATTCTGCAGAAATCGGCCGCTGGATCACTACAGGTTTCTTCAGTTCGGGTTGCGGCCAGAACCACCATACCGCTGCCAGTACTATCAGCAGCATCACTACCGACGCCAGAACTATCCATGGCCTTGCGGATGTCTTCTGGTCCATTTGTATCGGGTAAAGCATGCCGGAGATTTTTCCTGCGGCCATTTGCCGTTCGCGTTCCGATTTGCGCAATGCGTCAAGTATGTACGACATATCAGCCTTGATCTTCCAGCGCGAGACTCGGACCGCCCTTGCCATTGTGCACATTGAGGCGTATCAGGGTAAGCGGACCAACCTGGCCATCCGGCTGGATCCCGTTCGCAAGCTGGAACACCCGAACTCGACGTGCCAGCGCTTCGTCAAACACATCAGAACCGTCGTCCGGAATGCCGTCCACCAGTTTCAATTCGTTCCGCAACCATTTCACGACGGAACTGTGTTGGTTCAATACCAGTTTGCCGCTGTAATTGGGCGGCGAATTCCACAACGAAATGAACTGGCCGAACCAGGAGTTGGCCAGGTCTGTCAGGCTGACACGCTGCTCCACTCCGCCGATGATCAAGGTGGCGGTCTTGAGGTACAGGTACTTAGGGTTGCCGAGTATTGTCTGCCATTCGCGCCCGACAACTTCAACAGCGCCGGCTGATCGAGCAGGAACAGGTCAAACAATCCGCCCTGTCCGTTATAGCAACGCATGCCCTGTGCATCTGCCGACACACATGACGCGTTTCCATATTCTGCATCTGGCGCAAGCCGGTACAACTTGAATAATGACTGAAATGCGAGCGCTTCACTTTCAGTTCTGGACATGCCTTCCGGCCATTTGATCGCAGCGGTCACCACAGCACCCGCTGCGGTGGGCCCACCGCTTGTGTGGGAGGCTGCGGCCGACGATTCCGCCTTTTCGGCCGTACTGGCAAACCATGACCCGGTCCAGCCAAACTGGTTCGCAGCTAGTTGCGTAAGCAATAGTGCAGCAAGGACTACCACGACCAGCAACAAGCCGGCCACCATATTGCGCTGGCTCTTTTGCCGGGGGTTCACCGCCAGCACCTCTTTTACCGCCTGCTTGAGCACCGGCAATGTGACCTGCGGTTGTCCCTTAACATACGCACCCAGCAACGATCGGTCACAAATAAGATTGATCAGCCGCGGAACGCCGCCGCTGGCACGGTATAACGTCTTCATTAACTTGTCGGGAAATATCGGGGGAGACGCCGGAGGCAGCCCTGCAACCTGGAGGCGGTGTGCAATATAGGTGCGCAGCTCATGCTTGCCCAGCCTAGTTAAATGGTAGCGGGCGATAACGCGTTGCGACACCTGCCGCATTTCGGTCCGGTCCAGCATCGCCTGCAACTCTGGCTGCCCGATCAGGAAAATTTGCAGCAGTTTGCGCGTATTGGTTTCAAGATTGGTCAGCAGACGCAACTGCTCAAGCACTTCCGTTTCGAGATTCTGCGCTTCATCGATGATGACAATCGCACGACGACCTTCTGCATGGCCGGCGAGCAGTCGTTCGTTGAGCGTATCGACATAGACCTTGATTCCCGACCGCTTGTATTTGATCGGAATATGGTATTCCTGACAAATGGTCTGCAGCAGCTCACCGGCGCTCATGCGCGGGTTGAGAATGAACGCAACGTCGATATTTTCCGGAATCTGCTCGATCATCTTGCGGCAGACAGTCGTCTTTCCGGTGCCCACCTCCCCGGTAAGCAGCACGATGCCGCCCTCGCCCTGCATGCCATACAACAGGTGAGCGGTCGCTTCGCGATGGCGTTCGCTCATGAACAGAAATCGCGGATCGGGCGCTATCGAAAACGGCTTTTCTTTAAGACGAAAAAAATC
>JBARHR010000320.1:0-13170 GCA_049799335.1 Gallionella sp.
TTGCTGACCATTTTGAACATGTCGGCGTCTTTCATCGCACCGAATTGCTTGAGCCATGTGCCTAGCATCCCGAAGTAGTTCTTCAAATCCCAACCTGAGTTGAGCATGAATGGTAGAGATCTGTTCAGGTCGCGAATATATGATCGGACCACATACGCAACGTTAATGTCCGGATCTCCGAAGGCCTCTAAATGCGACTTGAGTTTTTCGTATTCCTCTTCGTCGAGACGTATGGTGATTGCTTTGAGTGTCATCGCTTTTCCTGTTTATACTTCAATCGTAGGCGCATGGTACTACAAAAGTAATACTTGTCAAGCGAAATCTGTATCGTGGAATAAAGAGTCGTGTCTGGCGTGGCAAGCAACTTTTTACGGTGTGAAGATCGATTTGCTGCAGTCGTAACTACCAACGTGGGTATTCTCGACGTGCATTTGCGCTGCGGATTGGTTGATTGCTTCGGCTTCGGGAAGCTTGAGGCGTTTTCGGGCGGGTGGAATTTGTATCCGTCAACCGCCACATCCTATTGAAGTTTTGTCTCGGGTGGCAAAGTGGCTCGCAAGACCAGATATCCGAGTACACCCGAACCTATCGAGCCGACAATAACGCCAAGGCGTTCGTCAAAAATTCGACTGACGCCGGTTTCTTCGAAGGCCAGGGAACCGATAAACAGGCTCATTGTGAAACCGATACCACATATCGCGGCGGTGCCGTACAAACTTCCCCAAGTCATGCCGGCAGGCAAACCGGTTAGTCGCAATTTGATCGCTATCCAGCAGATGCCGAACACCCCCAGCTGTTTTCCAATAAACAAACCTAGTGCAATGCCCAGCGGAACGGTATGAAAGTATTGTTCCATACCCACGCCAGTGAGGGTGATGCCGGCATTGGCAAACGCAAACACCGGTAGAACGAAGAATGCAACAACTGAATGAAGGTCATGTTCCATATCCTCGAGCGGCGAGTAATCCGGATTTGAGTTCGACCGCATTGGAATGAACATGGCGGTTAGAACTCCTGCCAACGTTGCGTGAACACCAGACTTGAGCATCGCCACCCACATGATGATACCGATCATGACGTACAGACTTTTCCCTTCAACGTTACGGCTGTTCAGCAACGCAAGCACGACTAGGCAGCCCGCGACAACGAGGAGCGACGGTAGCGATATTTTCGCCGTGTAAACGAGCGCAATGATCAATATCGCCCCTATGTCGTCAAAAATCGCCAGTGAGGTGAGGAATATCTTTATCGACGCCGGAACTCTTTTGCCCAGCAACGAAAGCACTCCCAGCGCGAACGCAATATCAGTGGCTGCGGGAATGGCCCAACCGCTCAGGGCTACCTCGTCATTTCTGTTCAGGATGATATAAATTAATGCCGGAAGCAGCATTCCCCCTATCGCCCCTACGCCTGGGAGAATAATGCTGCGGCGATCGGACAACTCGCCTTCGATCAGTTCGCGTTTGAGCTCCAGGCCGACCAGAAAGAAGAACACCGCCATCAGGCCGTCGTTGATCCACAGCAGCAGGGGCTTCGCAATTTCCAGGCTGCCAACCCTGATTTCTACAGGTGTGCCCAATAGCATGTCGTAATGCGACTGTAGTGGAGAGTTTGCGAATGCGACCGCTAACGTGGCCGCAAACATCAGAATGATGCCGCCAGCAGACTCGTGTTTGAAAAAATCTGAAATGATGGAACCCTGTCTGTTAGTCATGTGCTTAGCCTGGCTGTAGCAGTTCGCGGAAATTTGGCCGGTCGGTTTTGTTTGCTGAAGTATCGGGCAATGGAATTGTGTGGAAATAAAAGTGGGAAATCGTTCCTTATCGGCCAGGTTCAGACGAACTTCCTACTGGATGCCGAACTTGCAAGCAGAGCGGGGATCGCTCCCCCGCTCGGCCCTTTTATGCGGCTTCGGTGCTGTTACCGAAACTCGACTTAATCGCGTCCAAAAATAGCGCTACCAGAGCATAGACGGATATGAACGGATCTAGCAGGTAGTCCCATAGATTGTCTGACTCGTACCATCCAACCGTCCACGCCATCAGCGCCAAAGATATACACATTGCAATCAGGTCATTCTTCGTCAACCATGCCAGGATTGCTAACAGTAACAACATCACGATAAACGCAGCATTGCCGTATCCTAGCTGATAAGGATCAAACCGGCTCAACCCCAGCACCATCGGATAGAAGGCAAGGGCAACAACAGCGAGCAAAATCCACGTCGTTCGAGTTGGCTCGCAAATCTCCATGCCATGTCGGAATTTCTGCGTCGCGCAGCCGCCAACCAATATCAGTAATGTCGTAACGCTGAAATCTCCGGTTACGCCTCTCACGTAACCGGCCAGCGGAAGCGCACCAAATGGAATGAGCATTAGTGCAAACAATCCCGCAGATAGCCATATCGCGCTTCTGTTCGAAAGCCGGGAAATGCCTGGCAGTGACATCAACGATAGTGCGGTAACCGCGGCCACTGCAGCCAGCCCGGTAATGTCAGTGAAGTTTGGCATTGTCGGATTGGCCTATCTGGCTTTCCAGCCAGGCGAGATTGAAACGCACATGTTTGATGAAACTTCTATTCCACGTGTATACCAGATGGAAATCTCCTTTCCGGGTGCGAATCAGATAAGGGTAGGAGAATTCGAATCCGCAGCCCTGAGATTCACACTTGGTCCGCTGCGCCGAGCTCGCATAGCCGGCCGCATTTGTCACATCCGCTTCGGTGGCCCTTGCCAAACCGGCGGCAATCTCCGCATACTGATCTTTCCCCAGCAGTTCTGAAGGTTGCAGTTCCAATTGGTACGCAATTTTCCAAGTCGTTCCTTCGTCACCCGTAATAACCAAAGACAACGTATTCCTGCCGTGTTCGGTGTCGTTCACTGCCATCAGAAATTTTCCATCAGGCAGCACCAACCCGGTGATCGCTGAATTGGGATTTGCCAAAGACGTCTTGTGTGGCGCCATCCAATGCTCTCCTGCGTCAGTAGTCGACGTTTCAAGTACACGCATCGGGCTTGCTCCGGCATAGCGCATCAGTACCTTGGCTTGAACCGGACTCTGCACCATCAATACGGGTTGCAGCGACTGCTTTCCGCTGCTCAGCCTGGTCTTGGAGAGAATATGGCCCGACTGATCCACGCGCAACAGCTCGCCGAACTTGCCGATGAACTCGTGATAGACCGGCAAGCCGATCGTGCCGTCGCTGAAACGAAATGGTGTACCCTTTACTAGGGTACTAATGTTCAGGAACGGCGATGTAATCAACCGTTGCGGGACGCTCCACGATTTGCCTTCATCGGTCGATGTCGTGAAAGTAATGGAACTGCCGGCCCAGCCGCCCAGAGAGACCGTTACATAGAACAGCCACAATCTTCCGTCTTCACTGCGATATGGGACCGGATTGCCGATCTTCTTGACGTAGCGGTGCAACGCGCGCTGCGTATCCTGCCGGTTAGCAATTACTTCCTCAGTACTCCAGTGATCGTTCACAGGATCGTAAACAGCGCTGCGAACCTCGACATCTGATGCGCCTTCCTGGCTGCCGGCGAACCAGAAAGCACGCACCTGGCCGTTGCCGAGCTCCACCAGCGAAGCGGCATGCGTGTGAATATTCATTGTGCGCGTGACAAAGTGGGTTTGCACGGAGGGCGCAGATATTTCGTAGCCGCCGATATATTCGGGAATCTGAAATTGGGGTGCTGCTGGTGCGCTTGCAACCCGATAAAGGGCGGCGACCGCGCCAAGCAGAATCACAACCAATACCAGATGGTGCGAATTGCTTCGCATGCTTGATGTCAGCGGCACGTTTGTGCCAACGATTGTTGTACGATCATTTTTTCACCTTCCGGCGACGCGACAAGGATCTCTTTGATAAACAACAACTGAAAGACCTTGCCTTCGAAAAACATTTGCTTCAACTCGTCGGAACTGTGCCGGCTGCGAATGTCAAGGCGCTTCCCGAGCAGCTCGCAGCCGACACAAGCGACTTCATGCAGGTTGAAATCGAGCGGCACTTTCGCCGCAAACAACGGATAGCGGGTTGACAGTTCGCTTACCGCCAAGCTCTGGTCTTCGCTGTATCCATGTATCTCCGCGCCCGGAAGCAGAAAGCGGTAGCCTTCGTCCACCGCCCTGAAATTGCAAGGCACCCAGACATCCTTGCCGGTTGTAGCACGCTGCGCCGCGGTATCGTAGTTCCCCAACACACCGTCGAGAGGTCGCAGGAAAGCTGCCAGACTCAACAGTACAAACAGCGCAACTACATTTACCACGGGACGGGTAAGACTAGGGATGGACAACGCCAACAACGCCAGCATGCCGGCCCCCGCAATCAGTGTCCAAAATGACACACCATATATCGGCGTGCCGTCCATGCCTGCCTGCAACCTGACGGCAAGATATGCAAACAGGGCGAGCATCGCCGCGGAAAGTACCAGTGTCGCAACAAAGGCCCTGCGGCTTATGTTTCCCCAGTTCAGTGCGCACAGCAAAGCCAGGGCCGGCATCGCATCCAGCATGTAGCGACCGGATCGCTGGCTGGGAAGACAGAAGCTAAGAAACAGCACGGCGATCCAGATCCACAACAGGCGTTCATCCCCGGACATACTGGCTCGCCGCTTATACGCGACGAAAAACAAACTACCTACCGGAAAAGTAAGCAGTCCGGCATCGGTTATGAAAGCGAGTGCGAAGCTCCAGATGCTGGCGCCGCCCCACAACAGTTTTTGCAAATATCCTGGACCGTGAGGGTTGAATTTTCCGACGTTTTCTCCAACAACAAATTCCTTCCACACGGCTTGCGGATCAGGATCAAGCATGAACCACAGCGAAAACATCATCAGCGCGACGGACAAAGTAACGATGACCTTGAAAAGGTCTCGCCTGATGAACATGGACATATTGAATTTGCGCTCGTGCAAGTACCAGGCCGACAGGGCCATGGAAACGGGCAGAGCTAGTGCGAAGGATTTGTAAAGAAATCCGATACCAACGCACACCCCGAGCACGAGTGGAACCACAAGAAGAGATTCGAATGACTTCTTCCAGTACAACAGAACGAAGAAAGGCAGGAATAGCCAAAACACTTCCGGAGGATTGGTCAGGAATGGCCGGCCAAAGCGATAGGTGGTGAAAAAGGCGAGAAAAGTCAGCAGCGCAATAAATCCGGTTTCCGCGTTTCCTGCCAATCTCTTCCCAAGCATGAACAGCATCAGGGCGGTCAGCAGGGTGTAGATCACGCTGGGGTAGCGCAAATTCCATAGGGACCAATCCTTTCCCCAATTGGTAGAGGCGATCCCCTGCCAGAAGAGTAGCGGCGGCTTTGTATTGCGCATGTTATCCAGATCGGACCGCAACGGCAGCAGATCTCCGCTTGCAGCGGTCAGGCGGACGATGTGCTCGTACGGATATTCATCGCCGTTTTTCGGAATATGTTGTCCATCCAGGCCATAAAAATAAGTGACTACCGCCAACAGGCTCGCAAGCAGATACCAACCGAGGACTATTCTGTAATTAGCGGGCTTCACGATCGGGCGCGGGTTTTCCGATACTTTCCTCGTCATCCTCGTCCGCCGGAATAATCGGAAGCGCGATCTCGTCCACCGGCTTGTGACTGCGGAAGGTCCAGAAATTGTTCACGAGAAAGTTGAATACGCTGGCGATGACAATGGCCAACGCGTTGGCGAGCAGGTAATGCAGGTAAACCACCAGCAACTTGGTCAATACCACCTGCACCGCGATCCCAACCCAAACCGCCAGTGCATACTGTCCAAAATGCAGCAACAAGTGTCTGTCGGGATGGCGGGTGCGGTCACTCCAGGTCCAGGCGCGATTCCAGTAAAAGTTGTTCAGTGTCGCAAAAAAAATCGCCGCGGCCAGCGATACATTGAGCCGCATGTCATGTGAAGCGATCGACTTGAAGAAGAATTCCTGACAGACATACAGTACGCCCAGATTGACCAGAACGCCGGACGCGCCCACCGTACCGAACTTGATGAATCGCTTCTTGAAAAACCAGACCACCGGCGGAAATTGCGCGAACTTGTAAATGAATTTCATTGGGTGCGCCTGTTTTGTGCGCAGTATTCCCCTGACAGCATCTCACGAGATTTTGCCAATACTTGCGACGGACTGATCTGCTTCAGACACTGGTTATCGCCGTCACATGGCGAGTTTCGATGATTGTATGCGGTAAGGCAGGGCGAGCAGGGCAACGAGAGGAAGAAGCTATAGCCGTTACTTCCCAGCGGCTGGTACAACTGCGGCGTCTCCGGGCCAAAGAATGTAATGGTAGGCAGCGGCGTGAGCGCGGCAAACTGACCGGGGCCGCCGTCATTGGTAATCAGTAGTGATGCGCGGTGAAACAATGCCAGCAGCTCGCGAACTGTCTTGGTATATCCGGCCAGGTTGATACACAATGAACTTTCGCATTTGTCGACGACAAGCTGCGCAACCTGCCTGTCCCCTTTTAAACCGATCACGCCAATCGCGTATCCCTCATCGACTAGCGAACGGCACACGCTGATATAGCTTTCGATCGGCCACGCGCGGATCGGCAAAATCCCGCCGCTTGGATATACCAGAATCAGCGGTCTGTCATTGACCATCGGAAATTGTTTATGCAATTGCGCAGCTGCCTGTTCCAGTTCGTGGTCGGCAAAATTCAGTGCCGGCGGTTTGCATGAACTGACGGCAGGTTGAATTTTTGCGACCGGTACTGTGGAAGACTCCAGTGCGGCAACCATGGTCAGGAACTGGTGCGACAAATGCCGGTAGGTGTTGTAGAGAACGGGCCGATTGATGAATGAGCCGCGGTACAAGCCTTCCTGCGTATACGGATGAAAACCAACGCGCAACGGTGCGCCGGAAAGATAGGAAAAGATGCTGCTTACCCGTGAAAACAGCTCGCAATCGATCACCGCATCCATGCCCACCCTGCGCAATGTCCGAATCGCTTTCAAGCTGTCGCCTACCAGCCCGGTCAACGATCCATCGTTCAGCGTATGCACGTTGGCCTTAGGCACCACATCCAGCAGGTCGAGAACCTCGCGGTTTTTGGCAAATAACAAAACATGCATCTCTGCATCCGGATACAACTGCTTCAAACGCTGAAACATCGGATGCGCCAGCACCAGACTACCCATCTCGGATAGCAAAATCACCAGTATCCTGCGCGGCGGCGAGACCATGACCGATTTGCCGCGAAATTTCTCGAATAGTGAGAGCAGTGCGCAAATCGGCACACCCAGATAATGGTCAACAGTTCGCTGGAATTTGATGTTCATTCAGTTTTGCCACCGATAGTCGCAATAACATTACGCCGAGTTGTTTGCACCCGTACGGCGGTGGAATTAAGGTCGCCCCGAGACTCGAATCCATCATAGCGCCGGGGCGGGAATGATGGAGCGCAGACGCTGCCGGATATCGTAAGGAGATATTGTCACTATTGCTTGCGCACCTGCCCGACAAATAGCACCGCGTCGAAGCCGCGCTTCAATTCCTTGGAATACCAATTGGACATATTCACGCCCGTGCTGAAACCCACAGTATCGCCGACCTTTAAATCCTCGATCTTCTGTCCGGCTATCCACGCGTCCTGGCCAATGTCGCTCTGTACATGGATGTAGGTATAGGCTTCTGCCTGGATAAATTCGATTACCTTGCCATGGTTGGGCAACATCGACTTGAGCGCCGCGCGCTCGGCAAGTTTGGCCTTTACCGCCTTTGCTTGCTCGTCAGTACCCCAATAGCCCAAGTCACCATTGGCATTTCGGCCCGCATAAATTACGCTATTCAGATACCCTTCACGATTCGTCCCGCCTATGACGTATAACTGTCCATCTTTTTCGATGGCGCTGAAATTGGCGCGTGCCTGATCAAGCGGCGTTGTGTACTTCCACGGATCCAGTGCTCCGTCTTTACCAACCTTGGTGATTTCTATGCTGTCGAGATACTCGGCGCCGGAAATGCCGCCGATGGCATAGACATAGTCATTAAACGAACTACTGGACAAGCCAAATCTGCCCTGCTGCATCGGAGTGGTCGCCTGCCACTTTTCTGTGTTTCCCGCTTTGGTGTAGCGCGTCCATTCCACATCCGTAATGCCTACGCCCTTGGACTGGTCGTGACCGCCGATGATGAAAAAGCGGTCATCTTCGAGCTTGACGCTGTCGACGTAACGGGGAATAGTCATGACTTCGGGGTCAAGCTGCCATGCTCCGAGGTTTCCATCGGGCATAAATTCAGCAGATTCAACCGAATCCAGCAACACACCGCCATATCCGCCGAACGAATAGATACGTTTTTCGGTGGCAATGATTTTGCTGCAGCGACGCGTCACCACCATTTCATTCTTTTCCGTTTGCCACGGACCAAGGGTACCGTCCGATTCGATATGTGCGCGCTCCGCAGTGCGCAGCAGGTGATGCCCGTTCGGACCGTTCCCGCCACCAACAACGTAAACATACTCCCCGTGAACTACCGCCTCCATGAAGCCGCGTTCCTCAGATAGAGGATGGCCCTGCCGCCATGCCCCAAGCGTACCGTCCTTGTTTATCTGTGCATACTCGGTAATATTGACGAAATTCTTTCCGTCGACGCCGCCTATCAGATACAACTTGTCCTTCACCACCACCGAAGCAGTTCCGGCGCGTGGCGAACTAAACGGCTGTGTTTCCTTCCAGTCTGCAATCCACACGCGATTCGCGCACCCCGACAGTACCAGCACCAATACCGCCGCCAACAATCCTGAAAATCTGGACATGCTTTCCCCTTATTAACTTCTACCCGGCCGCCAGCAGGCAAACCGGGGAATGATTGCGCCCGGCGCAATTGTACCTGACGTCATCGTTTGTATGCCACAGGCTCACGCGCTCGCCAGAGTTTTGGTCATGGCGCAGGAATGTTGCAGTGTGGTCATTCTCAGCGGTGTATGACTCGGTGATACAATCCCGGCCACAATTTTCACCAAGGTATTGCGATGAACACGCTAATCTGCGGCTCGATGGCTTATGACACCATCATGGTGTTCAAGGACAAGTTCAAGAATCACATTCTTCCGGAGCAGATTCACATATTGAACGTCGCATTTCTGGTACCGGAAATGCGCCGGGAATACGGCGGGTGTGCCGGCAATATCGCCTATAACCTGGAAATGCTGGGCGGACATCCGCTGATTATGGCAACGGTAGGCGACGACTTCGGGCCCTATGCATCGCGTTTGGACAAGCTTGGACTGAATAGAACCCATCTTCGCCAGGTTCCGGGGCAATTTACCGGCCAGGCATTCATTACGACTGATCTCGATGACAACCAGATCACCGCCTTTCATCCGGGCGCGATGGGACAGTCGCATTTGAACAGTGTTGATATGGCGAAGGATGTCACGCTGGGTATCGTATCTCCCGATGGACGTGAGGGCATGATCCAGCATGCGCTGGAATTCTCCCACTTGGGTATACCCTTCGTATTTGACCCGGGCCAGGGCATGCCAATGTTCTCCGGCGCCGAATTGCTCAGATTTATCGACCAGGCTAGCTACGTCACGGTGAACGATTATGAAGCAAAGATGCTGCAGGATAAGACCGGGAAACCTCTGAAAGAAATTGCGCAACGACTCAAGGCGCTGGTCGTGACACTGGGTGGAGACGGCTCGCTAATTTATGTGGATGACAAGATGCTCGCGATTCCGACGCCGAAGCCCAATGCGATTGTCGACCCGACAGGATGTGGCGATGCCTATCGGGCCGGTTTACTTTACGGCATCGAGCATGGCTGGGCATGGGAAACGACCGGGCGCCTCGCTTCGCTGATGGGGTCGCTAAAGATTGCCAGCAGAGGCGGGCAAAATCATCGATATACCAGGGCAGAAATTTCCGAATTATTTGAACACCATTTCGGTCACTCCATCAATCTATAGGTCGTGATCGATTGGCAGGCCATCGCCGGGCGTATTAGTGCCGAGACGCAACTGCAATTTCGAATTTCCAGCCTCTCAGAAGTTGGCGGAGGTTGCATCAACCGGGCGTTCCGGGTTGACGGAACCGACGGCAGACTGTTTTTCGTCAAGGTAAATTCTCCTGACAAACTTGCAATGTTCGACGCTGAAATTGCAGGACTCCAGCTTATCGCCGCAACAAACACGTTGCCGGCACCGCTTCCAATTGTCCACGGCGTCGCGGGGAATCACTCTTTCATCGTACTCGAACATCTTCAGCTGGAAAATCGCGGCGATTACGCGTTGCTCGGACGACAGTTAGCCGCTTTACATCGCAATGAAGGCGCGCGATTTGGCTATGCCAGCGACAACTTTATCGGGTCTTCACCACAACCGAACTTATGGGCAGACGACTGGATAGCATTCTGGCGGGAGCAACGGCTCGGTTTTCAGTTACGCCTTGCTGCACAGCGAGGCTTTGGTGGCAGCTTGCAAAAATACGGGACGAAACTTATGGATTCGTTGCCGGAACTGTTCGACGGCTACCGACCACGGCCTTCATTGTTGCACGGTGATCTGTGGGGCGGAAACTGCGCGTTTCTCGCCAGTGGCAATCCTGTCACTTTCGATCCCGCCGCCTACTACGGCGACCGCGAAGCAGATCTCGCCATGACGGAACTGTTTGGCGGCTTTGCTCCCGATTTCTATGCCGCGTACCGCGCCGCATACCCGCTGCACGACGGCTATCGGAAGCGCCGCCAACTATACAACGTGTATCACATCCTCAATCATGCCAATTTGTTCGGTGGTGGCTACGCAAGGCAAGCAGAGCAAATGATTGATGACATTCTGAACGATCTTTAAGTCACCAGTGTTTCGCCACCGGCCTCGTACAATCAACCTGAAAGAGTTGCCGGTCTTCCAATCGAATCGCGGTCAACCGCCCGCCCCACAGGCAACCCGTGTCCAACGCGATCAGGCGTGGTTCAACCCGAAGTCCTAGGGCCGACCAATGGCCAACAATTATCGTCTCTTTCTTGCTGGCGCGATTGGGTACTTCGAACCAGGGCAAATACCCGTCCGGGATGTTCTTCAGTTCACTTTTGAACTTGAAATCCATTTCGCCCTTGCTTGTGCATATACGCAAGCGCGTGAACGCGTTGACGATTACGCGCAAACGATCGTAACCATCAAGCTCATCGTCCCAGCCTCGTGGCTTGTTGCCGTACATGCTGGCCAGAAATTCGACGTAGTCGGGGCCGCGCAATGCGGCTTCCGCTTCTCCGGCCAGACTGACTGCTTTCGCAACACCCCACTGCGGGAGCAATCCGGCGTGAACCAGGACATGGCTACCGTTTGCGTGCAACAGCGGCTGATGCCTTAGCCAATTCAACAATTCATCGCAATCCGGTGCGTTCAGGATTTCGTCCAGAGTGTCGCTGCTGTGAAGGTCGGCAACGCCAGCGATGACCGCGAGCAAGTGCAGGTCATGATTGCCGAGTACGGTTACGACACTGTCGCCCATAGACTTGACCAGGCGCAGAACCTGAAGTGAATCCGGTCCGCGATTGACCAGATCGCCAACGAGCCATAGCTGGTCTTGAGCAGGTCTGAACTTGAGCTTGTCCAGAAGATGCACCAATTCGGTGTGGCAGCCTTGTATGTCGCCTACTGCATAAGTCGCCATATCGTATTCCGATTCAGATTTCAGCCTTAACGCGCAGATAGAAAGCGGCAAAAGCGCCGGCGATTCCATTCAAGCTCCGTTGGCTTCGGGAAGACATTTCGGTTTTCTGTCAAAATGCAGTATAACTAAACGCTACATGGCCTTCTTCAAATTATATTGCTCTGTTTGATTTGCGATGCTGATAGGTTCCGGATTATTGGCGACTGCGTTCGCCGCAACATTTTCGCATCGCGAAGATGTTTGCGTCTATGCTGCCGGCGTTTCGAATTCAAGCTGCCTGGACAGGAGCGAGTTTGAGCGCGAGAAAGCCCGACTGCACGAAGCATTGAAGAATTGGGATGCTGACCGCTTGTTTGTCTATTTCGGTACCTGTAGCGTCGCCGACCCGGATGCGAAACACACACCCTATGTTCAGCACAAGTTGGCGATGGAGCGTCTGGTGTCGGCACATCCAAACCATCTCGTAGTGCGACTGCCTCAGGTGGCCGGCAGAACACCCAATCCGCATACCCTGTTGAACTTCCTGCATGCGCGAATATCCCGAAGCGAGGCGTTCCAATTGTGGATGCTGGCCAGACGCAATATTATCGACGTGGACGACGTCGTGGCGCTATCGAGTCAGCTTGTCGAAAGCAATGGCAGCCATAATGTCGTTATTAATGTCGCCAATACTACAAACTATTCGATGCTTGAAATCGTTCAGGCAATGGAACGGTCTGTGGGAAAGTCGGCCATATACCAAAGTCTGGAACGCGGATCCGGCTACGAAATCGATACCAGCACGATATTGCCGATACTCCAATCGGCGGGTGTTGCATTTGGTCCCGGCTATCTGCAACGAGTAGCGGACACCTACTATGGAAAAGCATACTGAGATGCGCCGCATCCTATCCATTGTCGTTCCAGTGTATCGAAGCGCTCAAATTCTCCCGAAGCTGGTTGAAGAAGTGTTTGCCGAAATGCGCAAGGAGGGTCTTGAGAATGATTTCGAGCTGTTGCTGGTCAGCGACGCCAGCCCCGACAATAGTTGGCAAGTGATTTGCACGCTTGCAAGTAGATTTGCATTCATCAGAGGCATATCCTTGCGCCGGAATTTTGGCCAACACAACGCGATCATGGCCGGATTGAATTACATCAGTGGGGAATATGTCGTGCTAATGGATGATGACCTGCAGCATCCCCCCCATGCCATCGGAAGCATGTTGTCCGCAATAAAGGACGGCTATGACGTTTGCTATACCAACTATGTGAATCGTCACCACGCGTCCTGGAAATTGATAGGCAGTCGTTTCAACAACTGGGTAGCAACGCATTTGCTGGGAAAGCCAAGCGCGTTGTATCTTTCCTCGTTCAAGGCAATGCGCCGGGAAATAGCGCGCGAGATCGTCAAGTATGACGGGCCTTATGCCTATGTTGATGGGTTAATCCTCGATGTAACGCGTTCGATTACGTCCATTGATATTGAACATCAGCAGCGACTGGTCGGGGAGGGAAATTACAATCTGCGTCGCTCGGTATCTTTGTGGCTAAAGATGGCAACCAGTTTTTC
>JBARHR010000321.1:0-4850 GCA_049799335.1 Gallionella sp.
GAAAAAATCAACGCAACTGCCGCTGCGACATGCGCCGACGCCATGCTGGTGCCTCCGTAATTCGCGTATCTGGAGCCTCCAGCTGAAATGTTTGGTGTGGTTGTCGAAGCATTGACCGTGGACAGTATTCCGGGATCGTATGAATCTATGTCGCCACCCGGTGCTGCCAAAGTGACAAAAACCGGACTGGGCGCGCCAGCAGGTGAACTGAAATTGCTATAACTGGCGCGGCTGCCGTCCCTGGCCGTGGCCGCAACAGAAATTACATTTTTGCAATTCGCCGGGACAAAGCTGGCAATATCCATTTTGTCGTTACCCGCTGCGACGACAACGACGGCACCGGCCGCAGTTGCAGCGTCGATCGCGTCCTGTTCGCTCCGATCGCAGGAGCCGACACCCCCCAAGCTCAGATTGATGACTTTCGCCGGAAACGGATTGAGTGGGGCGCCAGTAACGGGGAGTCCAGCTGCCCACCTGACTCCTTCCATGACGTCGGAGGAATTGCCCGCGCCCTTGCCCAGCGCACGCACCGGCAATATCTTGACGCCATATGCTCCGCCAATTACGCCAGTAGCATTGTTGCCGATGGCCGCGATGATCCCGGCGATATGAGTACCATGCCAAGTACTGTTAGTTACAGGTTCCCCATAAAACAATGAACCTGTCGTTGTACTATCTACATAGCTTATAAAGTCGCCACGATCAGTCGCGTCCGGTTGAGGATCACTCCAGGGAGCCGTCGTAGCAACACTGGCGGCCGTCGTGGCAGGACAAGTTCCGCGTATCCTGCAGTCGGATATGAAGTCGAAGCCGGGAGAAATCAGATTGCCGGTAGCCGGTGACACCGTCCCATTAACTCCAACGATATCCACATGAGGAGTGATCCCGCCATCAACTACGGCGACTACCACGTCGGTCCCGACAGTCGTATCCCATGCCGTCTCAAAATCCGCGCCGTAACTGCCTGACCCTCCGTGCGATGGTAGCGCCACCGGAACTACTACAGGATACAGACCCCACAAACCCGGATCTGCAGCCGCAAAATACGTGTCATTTGGAGCGACCAGTTGCGGGGTGAATAGCTTGTCTTCTTCGACGTATTCCACATTGGCTAGACTTGATATCCGCGCGATTGCGTCATCCAACATTTGTCTATCACGTTTTCCGGCTATAACCAGCACATGCGCGCCATCCGACAACGCGTGCGCCTCCGACATCTCCAAACCCGCGGCACCGCGAATTTCATCAATTTCCTGTTGCCGGAAAGGTCTGCGCAATTCCGCTGCGACTTGTGCCTTGCTCAAACCCCTGCTCACGAAATTCGGCCGCAGCTTGACGATCAGGCGGTTGCTGACTTGCGGAAGATGGTTCCTGACAACTGAACTCTGCTTGGCATTTTCGGCGGCATCGGCGGGCGACATGGTCAGCGCCGTCAGCGATACGAAAATCAACGCACCCGCGACAACTTTGCCGGATCTTCCCGATGCGTTCTTCAAGAATGTGTGCAACGGAACGTAGATTCCGACCCTCACTGGGGTCGCATCGGATTGTCTGGCTCAACCGCCGTGATCCCCAGCTCCTCGCTGCTCTTCATCAATTCATATTGAAAGGCAGGAAAACCGCTACCCGGCGGCAACTCGACCCGGTAGATTAACGCGTCGACGGCGTATGGCCGAAGATAAACCGGTTGGCACCTGCACGCGCGCGCAATCGCCGCACTAAGCTGCGTTCGATCCGCGCCCTGTATCCCGGAAAAGTAGATCACCGCCCTGTATGCGTTCTGCAACTGGTCCGACACGCGCTCCGCCGCCGTAACATCATCAAGGCTTGCTTGCGCGCAACCGGCCAGCAGACAACCCAAAAATGCAATTATGCGATTCTTCAATGGTACCCCCCCGCTACACCCTAAAATCTCATTGACACCTTGGTGGGATCAATCACAAGTCGAACACGAAATACATAGCCACTTAAATTCATGGACTTGATGTTTATATCCACGAAGTCCTGCGTTTTAGCAGCGCCTGCCGCGCGATTTTATAGCACAATTATTGCTGCAGGGCTCGGTAGTCCCGCGAGCCACCAATCCGCCTGATGTTAAAAGATTTGCATAAACCCGCATGTATCATTAGAATGCCCGCCTTTCGTCGTACCGAACAATCAAGGAGTAGTCATGGCAAATAGCGCACAAGCTCGCAAGCGTGCACGTCAAGCAACCAAACAGAATGCGCATAACAGCAGTATGCGTTCCGAGTTGCGCACTGCAATCAAGAAGGTGATCAAGGCGATTGGCGCCGGTGACAAGGCCGCTGCGCAAGCCGTTTTTCAATCTTCCGTCAGTGCCGTAGATCGCATCGCCGACAAGAAAATCATTCACAAGAACAAGGCTGCCCGCCACAAGAGCCGCTTGTCCGCTGCCATCAAGGCAATGGCTTAATCGCCCGGGTAAATCAACCCGGCGTCCAGACGCAATTCAACACTGGCATTCGCTCACGACGCGATTGTTGACAACAACGTAGATGGCTCGCAGTTTCACCAAGCCGACAGTGATGTCGGCTTGTTTGTTTTGCAGCGCACGTTTTTTCCGCCAACCTGATTGGTTATTCCTTGCCTAGATAGGGCTTTTTGGATCAATATACAGCCCTAAAGTAATTCGCTGAACGGCGGCTGGTCCGCCGTATTGTTTTTTGGGGAACTTGAATGTCACATTTGATGAATACCTATGCACGCCTACCGGTCGCTTTTGTGCGCGGTGAAGGCGCGTGGCTGTGGGACAGCGAAGGAAAGCGCTATCTGGATGGCTTGGCGGGTATTGCAGTAAACACGCTGGGGCACGCGCATCCACGATTTACCGACGCACTCAAAACCCAGATCGACACGCTGATGCATTGCTCAAACGTCTATCAGGTGATCGGGCAGGAGTTGCTTGCGGACAAGTTGTGCAGTCTGAGCAATATGCAGGAAGTGTTCTTCTGCAATTCGGGATGCGAAGCAAACGAAGCCGCAATCAAGATTGCGCGCCTATATGGCCACAAACTCGGCGTCGAAGCGCCCGCCATCATCGTCATGGAAAAGGCCTTTCACGGCCGCACGCTGGCAACACTTTCGGCAACCGGAAACCGCAAGGTTCAAGCGGGCTTCGAACCGTTGGTCAAAGGCTTTGTGCGTGTTCCGTACAATGACCTCGATGCAATTAACCAGGTACGCCAGAACAATCGCGACGTCGTGGCGGTATTGGTTGAGCCGATACAGGGCGAGGGTGGCATACGCACTCTGGATATCGCCTATCTGCAACAACTGAGACAAATCTGCGATCAACAGAACTGGCTGCTGATGCTGGATGAAGTGCAATGCGGCATTGGCCGCACCGGTCGGTGGTTTGCACACCAGCACACCGGCATTCTTCCGGATGTGATGACCCTCGCAAAAGGCCTGGGATCCGGCGTGCCCATAGGCGCATGTCTGGCCGCGGGAAAGGCAACCGGGACGTTCCAGCCGGGAAATCACGGATCGACGTTCGGCGGCAATCCGCTGGCCTGCACCGCCGCGATGACCACCTTGAATATTCTTGAACAAGACAAGTTGTTGGCGCACGCCGACGCGCTGGGAACATTCATCCATCGGGGATTCGCGACGGCATTGGGCAACGTCAAAGGGGTCACGGAGATACGCGGCCAGGGACTGATGATCGGCATTGAGCTCGACCGGCCGTGTGGCGAACTGGTCAAACTGGCTTTAGGCAAAGGGTTGCTGATCAATGTCACCGCCGAGAACGTAATCCGGCTGCTGCCACCGCTGGTGATGACCCAGGAGGAAGCTCAGCAAATGCTGGATATTCTGTGTCCGCTAATAATGGATTTTTTGCAAACCTGATTGGAAGTGCATCATGCCGACAAAACAGGCAACCGCAACAGCGATCAAACATTTTTTGCAATTCAAGGATTTGTCCCGCGACGAACTCGAATATTTGTTCGAGCGCACACGGATAATCAAGGACAAGTTCAAGAGCTACCAGCAGTATTGGCCGCTGACCGATCGCACGCTGGTGATGATTTTCGAAAAAGCCAGCACCCGCACCCGCTTGTCTTTTGAAGCCGGCATGCAGCAGTTGGGCGGAACGGCGATCTACCTGAACACGCGCGACTCACAACTTGGTCGCGGCGAACCGGTGGAAGATGCCGGCCAGGTGATTTCACGCATGAGCGACATCGTGATGATCCGCACCTTCGAACAGAGCATCATCGAACGCTTTGCCGCAAATTCGCGGGTGCCGGTGATCAACGGCCTGACCAACGAATATCACCCCTGCCAAATTCTCGCCGACATTTATACCTATATCGAGCACCGCGGATCTATCCGCGGCAAGACCATCGCCTGGATCGGCGATTCCAACAACATGTGCAACACCTGGCTGCAGGCCGCAGAAATACTCGAATTCAATGTGCATGTATCGACACCACCCGGCTATGAAGTGGAACCGGAACGCGCCGGTCTATATGGCCATGAGCACTATGAAGAATTCTCCGACCCAATGGAAGCGGCACGCGATGCCGATCTGGTCACCACCGACGTCTGGACCAGCATGGGATATGAGGCCGAAAACGAAGAACGCATGAAAGCTTTTGCCGATTGGCAGGTGGACGAAGACATGATGCGCGTCGCGGCCCGAGATGCGCTGTTCATGCATTGCCTGCCCGCGCACCGCGGTGAAGAGGTATCTGCCGGCGTCATGGATGGAACACAGTCGGTAGTCTGGGATGAAGCCGAAAACAGGCTGCACGCGCAAAAGGCGCTGATGGAATATCTGTTGCTCGGGAAGGTGTAAAGACTCGGCTACGTGGATCGATGAATAG
>JBARHR010000322.1:0-52590 GCA_049799335.1 Gallionella sp.
GCACTCCTATTCCACTTTTCTATACTGGATGAAGAGTATCGGTTACGCGCTCTTGTTCGTCCTCGTGTTACTTCTTGTCAATAGCAAACAGAGGTTGATTTTGCTCGCCTATACTCTGGTAATTAGCGGATTCATTCAGGGGTTCTATGGCAGCTTGATGACGCTGTCGGGGGAGGAATACGGATTTTTCGTCCGGAAGCAGGCATACGAAGGCTTTGCGACGGGTACGTTTGTCAACCGTAATCATCTCGCTGGCTATTTGGAGATGACGCTGTCAGTGGGCATAGGCTTACTGCTGGCGTCATGGCCTTCGTCTGTTCCTGGCAGTAGTTGGAAGCGGCGCGTACGCAATCTGGCATCCCTGTTGCTAAGTCAAAAAATGGTGTTGAGACTTATTCTGGCAATGATGGTGATCGCTCTGGTACTCACGCGTTCACGCATGGGGAATTCAGCCTTTTTTTCCAGCATGTTGGCGGGCGGTATTGCCTATCTGGTTATATTTCGAATTCAGGCTGGATCAGTGAAGTCGATGTTCTTACGCCGTGAAGCGCGGGGTGTAGTGATACTACTTATCAGTTTGATGGTAATCGATCTGATTATTGTTGGTACTTGGTTTGGCGTTGAAAAAGTCGTGGCTCGTATCGAACAAACGTCAGCAGAACATGACGCAGACCGCATCGAAGTGAGCCTCAATACAATAAAGTTGTGGCAGGATTATCCCTTGGTTGGAAGCGGTGGGGGCACATTTCACACGGTTTATCCAAGGTATCGACCGGATACGATCGGTGCTTACTACGACCATACACACCAGGATTATCTGGAAATTGCTGCAGACGCCGGTCTCATCGGACTGGGATTGCTTGGCGCTATGGTAATAGCAAGTTTTGCGGCAGCACTGACCGCGTTAAGAAAGCGTCGAGATCCTCTGATGCGCAGCATGGCGTTCGCGTCAGTGATGGGTATCGTTGCTTTGATGATTCATGGTACCGTGGATTTCAACTTGCAGATCCCGGCTAACGCCGCCACTTTCATGGTAATTCTCGCGTTGGCGTGGATTTCACTAAATCTTGATAAGCATGTGTAAAGTGGTGCGAATGAAACGTAGGATTTGCGGGTGACTGAACGGCTCCAATCCCCTATGCTTGGCGTGCTATTTGTATGCATGGCAAATATTTGCAGGTCACCTACTGCGGAAGCAATGTTTGCGAGCAAGGCGAGAAAGGCCGGTATTGTCGACAGCCTGACCGTAGATTCAGCCGGAACTCATGACTACCGTGTTGGTGCGCCACCTGATTTGAGGGCGCAAGATGCTGCCTTCAAGCGAGGTTATGACCTGTCTGCTAAACGCGCGCGGTTGGTAAATCGGGAGGACTTGGCAGTAAACCATTATATTCTCGCAATGGATATAAAGAATCTGACAGTGCTTCATCGATTGGGTGAGCCTGATCTGTGGCAAAAGCCCAAGTTGATGATGTCATTCAGCAGACTGTATCAGAGCAAGGAAGTGCCAGATCCTTACGTCGGCGGAGAAGAAGGGTTTGAACTGGTTCTTGATATGTTGGAAAGCGCGACGGACGGCTTGTTGTCTGTAGTAAAAAAGGATTTGCAACAGCGCACTACGACAGGATGGCCTGAAGTTCGCCCGTGATCGTGCTGCTTTGTTTGATGCTTCGTCGGCTTCGGAAATTTTGCCAACTTGGCGTGCATGTCAGTCGCGCGATAGGCAGAAAGCTATTTCGTGCCGGATAAAGCTGGTGACCTAGTACAAACATCCCTGAGGCCCGCAAATGCTCGCCGAACAATTTCAGCGATTTCTCGGCAATTATCTCAATTTAGGAGATTTTGCCGGTAGTACAATTGTACTATTCAGCCTTGGCGGCGAATGATAGGGTTACCCTATACATATATGTCGCTCTCTTCCATGACAATACCCGCTCTTAAATCTAATATCAAGCCGTGAAAACTGTCTCGGTAGATTCGCCGTCCCGAGTGGGCGGTTGTTTGGTTATTTCGTTACGAATTTTGCCGCAGAGGGTTGCACCGTGAATGGCACGCGTTCGCATTTTATTTGAGTCAGGCCTCGTTCGGCCTTTGTAAGAGGTTTGGGATATTCCCGTCAGGTCTGAAAAATAATTTGAGGAATAAATTGATGATAAAGCTAAATACCCTGCTATTTTGTGTACTGGTTGGCGTCGTTGGCCAGGCGCATTCGGAAGAGAAGTTGGTGCTAACCAGTGACAAGGATAAATTGAGTTACGGCATCGGCGTAAGTGTGGGAAGAAATCTCCGGAAGCAAGACACGGACGTTGACATGAATATCCTGATCAAGGGTATCGAAACGGGATTGTCCGCCGAAAAGTTGCTTTATTCCGAGAAGGAACTGCGCCTGATCATGAATAAATACCAGGCTGAAGTCAGACAGAGGGCCTTGTTGAGCAAGCGACTTGCCAGGGACGACAACAGAAAAAAAGGCGAAGAGTTTCTAGCTGAGAACAAGACCAAAGAGGGTGTTGTGGAATTACCCAGCGGTGTTCAGTACAGAATCATCAAGGCGGGAACCGGTCCCAAGCCAAAAGATTCGGATATTGTCAAGGTGTACTACCGGGGTACGCTGCTCGATGGAACAGAATTTGATTCGACGGATACTGACCATCCGGTTGATTTGAAAGCATCGGCGCTGATCGCCGGTTGGAAGGAAGCGTTGAGCCTGATGCCGGTGGGTTCCAAGTGGCTGATATTCATCCCGTCAGCGCTGGCCTATGGCGATCGGGGCGTGGGTAGTGACATTGGTCCCAATGAAACCCTGGTTTTTGAAGTCGAATTGTTGGGTATTAAGTAAGCTGAACTTTCACCGGGACAATGTTCGTAACGTGGATCGAAAGAATTCTACCGGACAGTTCGCGTATTTATCAGGAAGGATCGAAAGATGAAACTGATATGGATCGCGTCGCTGGGGTTGCTTTTCATCGCGTCGCCGTCGTGTGCCGAGGAAGCAATTGTCATTGATTCGAGGATGTTGAGTGAAATTCCCGGTGCGCCTGCCTCGGAAGCCACCACGCCGCCCTCCGTGGAAAACGCGACCAGCGCGCAGGATGAGGCAAACAGGGAGCGTCTACTCAAAGGGCACAAGCTGAGTGCCCGGCAACAGCGGGAGATTGCAAAGGCTGAGCTTGCCGACCGTAACAAGCAACTGGGGGAAGAATTTCTGGCGATTAATAAAGTCAAGCAAGGAGTGGTCACCCTGCCAAGTGGTGTGCAGTACATGATTATCCGTGCCGGCAAGGGCAGGAACCCCACGGAGGAAAGCGTGATCATGTGCCGTTATACCGGCAACTTGACGGACGGTTCAACGGTTGCCAGTTCGGCGTCCAAAAATCCCGTTCCGGTGATCGTTTCCACGCTTGTTCCAGGCCTGAAAGAAGCTGTGAAGCTGATGCCGTCGGGATCCAAGTGGGAGATTGTGATCCCGCCGCAACTCGCCTATGGCCAGGCGGGTAATCGTGGCGTTGGTCCCAATGCGGTGCTGATATACAGCATGGATATTTCCTCGATTAAATAGGCTCGACATAGATACTTACAGTGGCGTATCAATAGGGATACTGAAGATGAAAACTCATAGTGTGCGGCGTGCAGTAAGCATTGGTACTGCGAGTCAACTTTGCAGGAGCACTTCGGACAACTACGAAGCTGCTCGACCCGCGCGACTGCATAAATTTCAGTGGTTGCTGGCCATGCTGTTTGCCGCGACCGTGTTGATTGCTGCGCAGTCTGCGCACGGAGCGACAGTCTTCAGTCATTCTCCGGTGTCTATGTCGAGTAGCCGGACGATTAACTCCAACGCTTTGGCGCATCCAGATGGCAGTGATCATGATGTCACGACGTTTGATCGCTTTGCGCTGGACAAGGCAGCCACCATTGCCAGCATTTCCTGGCGAGGTGCGGCGTCAACTCCCGCGATGGCCGGATTTACGGTCAAAATCTATCCGTCGAAATCTGATTCTGCGGCTCAGGCGGATATAAATAATCCATTGGCGGTGCTTCATGTGACGGGTAACGCAGAAGAGATGAAGCTGGACGACCGGCTTTCCGATTACCGGGCAATATTGGTTGAGCCACTGGCGCTCGAAGCCGGTGTTCAATACTGGCTGTCCATCGTATCCGACCGCAAAGATTTGTCGCCATGGGGATGGGCAGAAGGGAGTGGTGGTGACGGGAAGTCCATTCAGTCGTATGCAGAATTCAAGGTTCTTCCGGCACCAGGGGATCGAACTTTTACCTTAGACGACGGACGATAAGATCATGAAACATATAGACTGCCGCTTTGCAGATGACTGCCGATTGCGCTCTGCCTCAATTTCCCAAATCTGCGGGATTATCAAGCGCGCCTTCAAGCGTTATCTAAGCCTGGAAACAGTATTGCTGGTCGTGATTGCGATCAGTCTGTTCGTATCCGTGAGCAAAGCAGCGCGTGCGGCAGAGGTGAGTCCGGGCGAAGAAATAGAATTGGGGCGACGTATCTACGTGGAAGGTAAGCTTCCATCCGGTGCAGAGTTGACCGGAATGCGTTTCGGTACCACTCCGGTGTCAGGAGAAGCTGCCGCATGCGTTAATTGTCACCGGCCTAGCGGTATGGGTGCCGTTGAAGGGGACGATGCCGTGCAGCCGATTACCGGCAACTATCTATTTGGTTCCGCCGATGAAAAACATCTTGCAGTTATGGATCCTCGGGTAAGCAAGCGATTCAACAAAGCACACGACGCATATACCGAAGAATCTTTGGCGAACGCGATAGTGCATGGGGCGAACAATGCTGGTCGAAAAATGAGTGATCTGATGCCGCGCTATGCGATGACTCCTTCAGACATGAGGGTGTTGACGGTATACCTCAAGCAGTTGTCGAAAGACTGGTCGCCGGGGGTTACGGACGACAATATCAACTTTGGAATGGTGATTACGCCTGACGCTGACCCGGCGCGGCGCGACATACTGATCAAGATGATGCGCATTGCCTTCAACCAAAAGAACGGCAGCACCATGACCTCAAAACGTTCGGGAACCAAACGTCAGCACATGGTTTCTGCGGCGGAAATGGTGCTGGGCACTGAACGTACCTGGGATCTATCAGTCTGGGAATTGCACGGTGCGCCGCAGACATGGGCGGAACAGATGGAAACCTACTATCGCCAGCGGCCGGTTTTTGCCCTTGTGTCGGGTTTGTCCAATTCCACTTGGCAACCGGTGCATGATTTTTGCGAGCGTGAGAAAGTTCCATGCTGGTTCCCGAGTGTTGATTTGCCGGTGCAATCCAGGGGTACCTATTCTTTCTACTTTTCCCGCGGCGTGGCACTGGAGGCCGATGTGCTGGCCAGCTATTTGAAAAATAAGGGCGAGTCCAGTCATCTGGTACAGATTTTTCGCGACGATGGCGTTGGTCAAGGTGCATCGGGAGCATTGAAGCATGCGCTGGAAGGTTCTGTGATAACAATCGAAGATCGAGCAATTTCAGGCGATCAGGCAGTGTCTGATTCCCTGAAAAAGACCATAGCGACCATCAAGGACGGTGATGTAGTTATGATGTGGCTGCGTCCGAACGACATTGCGGCGTTGAACACCGTGAGTCCGGTTACCGGTGCCAAATACTATTTTTCTGCCGTACTTGGACAGGCTGAAAACGCACCATTGTCGCCAGCGTGGAAGGAAAAATCCAACCTGGTTTATCCGTACGAACTTCCCGAGAAGCGTGCGGTAAATCTGGCTTACTTTCACGCCTGGTTGAATATGCGCAAGTTGCCACTGGTTGATGAGGTGATGCAGTCAGAGGCATTTTTTACGCTGAACTTCCTGACGGATACGGTCAGTGAAATGCTGAACAATATGTATCGTGACTATCTGATGGAACGCGCAGAAACGATGTTGAGCAAGCGCGAGGGCAGCAAGGCGGAGCAAGAAGCCAGGGGTCGCCTGTTTCTGGGCCGGACTGGCGATATGGAAAGAAAATATGGGCAGCGCACAGCGCCACCCGAGACCAGGGTGAAAATTCAACCCCATGCCGGTTCGGCGGTGAAAAGCGAAGGTACGACAATTTATCCGCGCCTCAGTCTTGGGCCGGGACAGCGCTTTGCGTCCAAAGGGGGCTATATCGTCCGCTTTGCCAATCCAGAGGACGTCAAACTGATCGTCGAATCTGAATGGATTGTTCCGTAATTACAGGGCGTTGGCGGGAGACGCGGATGCGCCGCGATGTGAATTTATCGTGTTTCCAATGAAATAAGCGCTGTGCGGGTGCCGTGCCATCCCTTAATGTGGTAAGATAATCGGCTATTAATCATGGTATTAGGAAGGAGAGTTGATTTGCATAATGTCGCTATCGTAGCAACGCTGGATTTGGATAAGGAACGTGGCCCTATGCGGATCAAACGCAGACTAGGTATTGCAGCCTGCAGCCTGTTACTAGTTCTTGGCGGTAATTCGGGTATCGTCGCAGCAGCCGACGAGCATCAACACCAGATGGATATGCCTATGGATATGCCTATGGATCACTCCGAGCATCAGATGGGTATGCCCATGGACCAAGCACAGCACGAGAACGGAATGGATCACAGCGGTCATGAGCAGCATATGGCGATGATGAAGAAGGCAGGCAAATTTACCCGGAGTGTAAACACCTATGTCGCACCGGACGTCAGGATGCTGGACATGAACGGTACCGAAGTAGCGCTTCAGCAGGAGTTATCCGGTGACAAGCCAGTGTTTTTGAATTTTATCTTCACCACGTGCACCACCATTTGTCCGGTGATGAGCGCAACATTCCAACAAGTTCAAGCGTTGCTGGGCAAGCAGCGCAGCAAAGTGCGCATGGTGTCGATCTCGATTGACCCGGAACATGATACGCCCGCCAACTTGAGGGAGTACGCCAACAAATACAACGCGGACTCGCAGTGGAAATTGCTGACCGGAACGGTTGAAGACGGCATCGAGGTGGAAAAGGCCTATGGTGTCTATTCGGGAGACAAAATGAATCATCAGCCGGTTACTTTCCTGAAGGCGAAAGGGTCGGAAAACACATGGGTGCGTCTGGACGGACTAGTAGACGCATCGGATATCCTGAAGGAATACAAAAAGCTGAAATCCAAGTAGGACCAGATGCCACAACGATTGGTAAAATCGCCTTCGATAGAACATACCGAGTACCCGAACAGCTTATGAAAAATGTCAAGAATAGATTTTGTGCTTCGCACGAACGGCGCAGGTCGCGGGGTTTCACATTGCTCGAATTGTTGGTTGTGATGGTAATCATCGGCCTGCTTGCCGGCTACGTCGGGCCGAAGTACTTCGCGCAGATAGGCAAGTCGGAAGTAAAGGTGGCCCGCGCCCAGCTAGACTCTCTCGGCAAAGCGCTAGACCAATTCCGCCTGGATATTGGGCGTTATCCCAGTACCGAGGAAGGATTGGCTGCGCTGATTACCAATCCGTCAAATTTGCCCAAATGGGATGGTCCGTATTTGACGAAGAAGTTGCCTATGGATCCTTGGGGAAATCCGTATCTATACAAATTTCCCGGCGAGCACGGCGATTATGATCTGATATCAAATGGCAAGGACGGGCTTCCAGGCGGCGAGGGTGAGGCGGCTGACATTGCCAATTGGTAGGCCCGGACGATGATGGAAACCGTATATGCAATTTGAGCTTAAAGTGTTGCGCGGCAACGAGGGATTCAGTTCGCTGATGTTCGATGCGATGGACGCGCATGAAGCCGAAACATTGGCCAGGGCGCAGGGCTATTCGGTGATCGCGACCAAAGTCAGGCAGTATTGGTCCCCGTTTACCCGGTCTCGCAAGTCCAGGTTTCCGCTGGTATTGTTCAGTCAGGAGTTGGTTGCCCTGCTGCAGGCCGGTCTATCGTTGGTAGAAGTCCTTGAGACATTGGCAGAAAAGGAAGAGCAAAAAGACGTAAAGAACACCCTGCGGAAGATTATCGAACTGCTCTACGAGGGCCACAACCTGTCGTACGCGATGAGCCAGTTGCCCAACGATTTTCCAACCCTGTACGTCGCCACCGTGCGATCCAGCGAAAAGACCGGATCGCTCCCGGAAGTCTTGTCCCGCTATGTAGTGTACGAGTCGCAGATGGAGGGCATCAAGCGAAAGATCGTCACGTCGTCGATTTATCCTGTCCTGCTTGGCGTGGTGGGTACCCTTGTGGTGATGTTCCTGATGGTTTTCGTGGTTCCCAGCTTTAGTCATATATATGAAGACATGGGCGGCGATTTGCCGGTCATGTCCAGAATGTTGATGAACTGGGGAAGATTTATCGATGCGAACGCCAAACTCATTTTGATATCCGTCGTTGCAGCATCTATGCTACTGATTGCTGCGATGCTGCAGCCCGCCAGCAAGCTTTGGCTAAAGCAGAAGATTTGGGATATGCCCGCGATAGGTAAGCGTATGCACTTATACCAGCTGGCACGATTTTACCGTTCCCTGGGTATGTTGCTGCAAGGTGGCATGCCTATCCTGGAGGCGCTACAACTGGTTTCTGGTCTGCTGCGTGAATCGTTGCGCGACCAATTGGCGCTGGCAACAGTCAGCATCAGGGAGGGCATTTCCATTTCACAGGCTATGGAGAAATACGCGCTGGTAACGCCCTTGGCAGTTCGCTTGCTTAGAGTTGGCGAACGTACCGGGCAGATGGGTGAAATGATGGAGCGAATCGCGACATTCTACGAAGAGGAAACGGTACGCTGGATAGAGCGGTTTGTTAAATTGTTTGAACCGTTACTGATGATCTTTGTTGGTTTGCTGGTGGGAGTGATTGTGGTGCTTATGTACTTTCCGATTTTTGAGCTGGCCGGGAGCATCCAATGAACACGACAGATTCATCAGTTTCCGTGGCACCGCCGTTGTTTACCGCCCTGCAGTTGCGCGAAGTTCGCGCGATCGCGGCGCAAACCAAGCGCAGTGTTGCAGAATTGCTCGAGGACCAGCTTGGACTGGGGGCTCAGGAATTTGCGAGCGCACTGGGCGAGCTGTTTCACTATCCGGTTTATACCATGGACGCGTTGAACCAGTTGTATCCGGCGTTTGACGTGTTGCATTTTGCCGAAGCGATGGAGCGAGACTGTCTCGCGCTGAGGAACGCAAGCAAGGATATCGTAGTGATCATCAGCGACCCGTTCGACGTCGCATTGCAAGCATGGATCGAACAGCACGTCACGGTCGATTTCACATGGGCATTGGCGCATCGTTCCGACGTTTCGGCGTACCTGATTCATCACGAGAAATCGTTGCATGCAATGGACAGCATGCAGGATTCGGGCGAGAAAAGTTCACAGGAAGATGGTCAGGGTGTTGATGACCTGTCCTTCAAATCCATCAGCGAGGAAGTCAGCTTTGTCGTCAAGCTGGTGCATTCGACGGTTTACGATGCGTTGAAGGCGGAAGCAAGCGATATACATCTGGAAACGTCGCCTGCCGGACTGACGATCAAATATCGCATGGACGGCGTGCTGGTTCCTGTCAGTACCATGGATGGGGTCGAAATTGCCGAGCAGGTGATCTCGCGGATAAAAGTCATATCCGGGCTGGACATCACCGAACGGCGTACCCCACAGGACGGACGGTTCAAGGTGTCAATGCAACGGCACGAAGTGGATTTGCGCGTGTCGATCATGCCCAGCGTGTTCGGCGAATGCGCAGTGCTGCGCGTCTTGGACAAACGGGCGCTGTCAGATCAAATGAAGGGATTGAGCCTCGATCATCTGGGATTCGATGCCCGGTCAATGACATTTATCCGCAGGTTATCCAACGAACCGTATGGCATGGTACTGGTTACCGGCCCCACTGGCAGCGGCAAGACCACCACCTTGTATGCCGCCATTACCGAAATCAATCATGGCCGTGACAAGATTATTACCATCGAGGATCCGGTGGAATACCAGCTGCCGGGCGTATTGCAGATACCGGTTAACGAAAAAAAGGGCCTGACTTTCGAAAGGGGCTTGCGCTCGATATTGCGCCACGATCCAGATAAGATCATGGTGGGGGAAATACGCGATCCGGAAACCGCGCAAATCGCCGTTCAATCCGCCCTGACCGGTCACCTGGTTTTTACCACCGTACACGCCAATAACGTGTTCGACGTCATTGGACGTTTCATGCATATGGGGGTGGATCCGTACAGCTTTGTGTCGGCCCTGAACGGGATATTGGCGCAACGTCTGGTGCGGATCAATTGTCCGCAATGCGTGACGGACGATCATCCGGATGCGGAGTTGCTGGCGCTGTCAGGTATCGATCCGGATACTGGCCGAAACGCCAACTTTCGCGCCGGACGCGGTTGCGGTCATTGCCGCGGTACCGGGTTCAAAGGACGCAAAGCGATAGCCGAAGTATTGCAGATGAATGACGAGATACGCGAATTGATCATTGCCAGGCAGCCGATCCGACTGATCCGCGAAGCGGCGCAGAGGAACGGCACGCGGTTTTTGCGCGAAGGTGCGCTCAACCTTGTGTTTCAGGGTGAATCGACTTTAGAGGAGGTCAACCGTGTCACTTTCGTTGCGTGACGAACTCCGCGTGGTAGTGTGCCGGGATCACCTGCAATGGGTGCGCTTCGGTCGCAAATTGACTCTTTCCGGCATCGGCTACCAGTTGCAGGAAAAGCGGATCATTCCGTTTCCGGTTGCCAGCGAAAAACCATGGGAAAGTGCGACCCAGTGTTTGAATTTCGCGCTATCCGACGCGGCTAAGAAACCGACGGTTGCGCGCGTGGTTCTGTCCAATCACTACGCTCGCTATGCGATGATTCCGTGGAGTCCGGACCTGGGAAACGAAGCGGAAGAGATTGCCTATGCCAGGCATGGTTTCGCTCAGCTCTACGGAATCAACGCAGACGATTGGGAAATCAGAATGACTCAGGACGGTGCAGGTGTGCCACAACTCGCGTGCGCGGTGGACGAAACGATGACACGAACGTTGCGCCAGATATTTCACGATGCAAAGGTGAAACTTAAGTCGATACAGCCACAGTTGATGACCGCATACAACAACTGTCAGGCACGCTTCCAGAAACTGGACGCCTGGTTCGTCAGTTTCGATCAGGGTAGCCTTTGCCTCGGGCTGCTTCAACAAGGTCATTGGAGTAGTGTTCGCTGTTTGAAAGTGGGCAGTGACTGGCTGATGAGATTGCCGGAAATACTGGATCGTGAGTCCTATTTGTCGGAGCTCGATGTTACTTCCAGCGAGATATTTTTGTGGGCTCCGGAATACTGGAAGGAAGATATACCCGGAGGCGAGCGGTGGCAGATACACAAGCTACAACCGGCAATCAGGCCCAGTCTGGTGTCAGAGTATGATGAACAGTTTGTCATGGCGATGTGCGGGTGAGACGATGAGCGAATTGCAACTTGATTTCCAGCCTTCGTCAGGCGTTACTTTGACCGGCATTGCGGCACTGTGCTTTGCCGCTATTGTCTTGCTGTTGACCGGAATTTATACATCCAGATTGTCTGATGAAACTGCCGCCATGGAGGCTACCGCAAGTATGTCCGCGGACGGAAAGCCGCTGTACGGCACCTCGGGTCGGACAGGTCAACGAAGCGAAAAGGAACTGCGGCAGGAAGTCGATAGCGCCAACAACGTATTACGCCAGCTGGGAGTACCGTGGGAAGCAATGTTTCAGGCGGTCGAGTTTTCGGATGGTAGTACCGTTACGCTTTTGGCCATGGAGCCGGACATTGCAAAACGCGAGGTAAAAATTAGCGGTGAAACGCGAAATTACAAGGCGCTGATGGACTACGTTACGCGGCTGCAAGCACAGCCAGTGTTCGGTTCGATAAATCTGCAAAGTCATCATGTGCAGCTGAACGATCGTCAAAAACCGGTGCGATTTTCACTGTTTGCAACCTGGCGGGAAATACCATGATGCCGGAAACGAAATCAGGCATGCCGGGCGTCGCGAAGTATTTTTCAAATGGCGCCGCAACGCCGTTTGCGAATTCAACAACGCGATTTCGCTGGCACATGCGTCACTGGCTGACGGTGTTGGGAAAGCCGGGGATAGTTGCGATCGGCTTGTTGGTGATCTGCGGTTCCTGGTACCTTACATCGATACGTCCGCTGCAACAGCGGTTCGATGATGCGCAACGTGCGGCGAAACTTCAGCAGCAACAGAATTTGAACCCGGTCGCGAGGATCACGGGGACCAAAGGCACGCCAGCCGATCAGCTGGAAGAATTCTATCGATTTTTTCCGGTTGAGCACAAGTCGCCCGAGCTGCTGGAGAAATTGTCATCAATTGCGCAACAAAACGGATTGCAACTGAATGATGGCGAATACAAGGTAACCCGCGACAAGGCTGGAATGTTGATGAGACTCGGTATCAGTTTGCCGGTAAGAGGAACGTATCCGCAGATACGCAATTTCCTGTCCTCATTAAAAACGGACATTCCAAGTTTGGTGCTGGAGAAGGTGCAGTTCGAGCGCAAAAACATCGTTGATTCATCGGTGCAGACAAAAATCGCGCTGGCGCTCTATCTGGTGCAGCAACCGTGAAGTTGACGCGGCTGCATTGGGTGCTCATCTTGACTGCGACTGCAGTTCTCGTTGTGATGGCGCCGTCTGACAATGAAAGCAATTCGAAGGGCGGGCAGGTCGGGAAGCCGCCTAGCAACGCGAAATCCGAATTTGCCGGACAGGTAAGGGATCGTGGTCAGGGAGTCGAGCTGGAAAGATTGGCGAGGCTGGAGGCCAAGCGCGGAGAAACGGGAAAGGTGGGCAATGTATTCGACCCCACATCCTGGTATGTCCCGCCACCTCCGGTACATTACGTTCCAGTGCCGGTTGCGCCGTCGATGTCGGTACAAGTTGTTCCGGCGGCCGCGCCGCCCGTGCCCTTCACCTATCTTGGCAGGTATGGCGACAACGCGTCACGGATCATCATCCTCGCAAAGGGTGATAAGGTTTACACCGTAACCATCGGAGATGTAATAGAGAACACGTACCGGGTGGAGAGATTCACGCCCGGAATAATAGTGCTGAAATATCTGCCGATGAATATCGAACAGTACCTGCGTACCGGGGATCCAACATGATTAGCGGAACAGCAAGTGCCATGCAACACGTAAACATCGAATCTGAGGAATTGAAATCATGCTGAAACTTTCATCGAAACTCAGGGGTAATATCGCGGTTATAGTTTTTACCGCTGCAGCGTTGACCGGATGTGCGGGAAACCGGATGCACGATACAGGTATGAAAATGGTGCAAAGCGGGAATATTGAGGAAGGTCTCGCAAAGCTGGAACAGGCAAGTAACGCTGATCCTGAAAATCTAGAGTTCCGTTCCGACCTGATGCACACCAGAACGCAGATTGCCGCCCGGTTGCTAACCAGCGCTACAGAACAACGGGCGACCGGTCATTCGGATGCCGCTCGAGCCAGCTATGAACGGGTACTCAAGATCGATCCGGGAAATCGCAAAGCCATCGCCGCGCTGGAAGAACTGGAAATGGATAGACGCCATGATGCGCTGTTTGCAGACGCGCAGGCATATTTCGCCGCCGGAAATTTGGAAGCGGCGCGGGCAGCACTCAAGCCGATTCTGCTGGAAAATCCAGCCCAGGGCCAGGCAGTGATGCTGCAGCGTCAGATCGACGAGAAGGAAACCAAGCTGCAGATGGCCGAGCCGGCCCTGACCGGCAAGTTCAAGAAACCCATCAGCCTGCAATTCCGCGACGCGAATGTGAAAATGGTGTTTGAAGCGCTGTCGCGTACCAGCGGCATCAATGTGCTGCTCGACAAGGATATAAGACCGGACATCAAGACCTCGATTTTTGTCAAGGATGTTTCGATCGAAGACGCTATCGATCTGATCCTGATGCAGAGCCAGCTGGAAAAAAAGATACTGAGCGATAACACTGTCTACATTTACCCGAATACGCCAGCCAAAAACAAGGAATTTCAGGATCTCAAGATACGCAGCTTCCATCTGGTCAATGCCGACCCGAAACAGATGTTGACGATGATCAAGACGTTGCTGAAGACCAAGGATATCTTTATCCACGAAAAGACCAATTCGCTGGTAATGCGCGATACGCCGGATGCGATAGCACTGGCAGAAAAAATGATCGCGGATCAGGATATCGCCGATCCCGAGGTGATGCTGGAAGTTGAAGTGCTGGAAATCAGTCGTTCGCGATTGAGCGAAATTGGCGTCAAATATCCAAGCCAGATTACACTTTCACCAATTCCAACTTTAATTGACCCGGGTGGCGGACTCGAAAAGTTGCAGCAACTTACACTTGATACCGTTCGGAATATTAATGGGTCAAACATCGGCGTCAGCCCGATTCCATCGATTACGCTGAACGCGATGTTGCAGGACAGCGACACCAAGATATTGTCCAGTCCGCGCCTGCGCGTGCGCAATCGCGAGAAGGCAAAGATCATGATAGGGGAGCGCGTGCCCATCATCACCAATACCGTTACCCCGGTTGCCACCGGCACGCCTGTGGTTACCGGAACCGTTACCTATCAGGATGTCGGCTTGAAACTGGATGTGGAACCCGAGATTCATCTGGACCGCGAAGTGTCGATAAAGATTGGTCTGGAGGTCAGCTCGCTGGGATTGGCAGTCAACAATGCATCCGGGTCTACCGTGTACCGGGTTGGTACGCGCAATACGTCAACCGCGTTGCGCTTGCGCGATGGTGAGACGCAGATACTTGCCGGCCTGATTACCGACGAGGATAGAAGCACGGCCGATAAAGTGCCCGCTTTGGGACAAATACCGATATTGGGTCACCTGTTCTCCAGCGACAACGGCAACAAGTCGAAAACAGAAATCATCCTGTCCATCACCCCGCATATCGTAGGTAACAGCAAACTGCCCGATGCGCGACAAATGGAATATTGGTCCGGGACAGAGTCAGATTTGCGCAGCAGTCAGTTGACGTTGAAGCCGCTGGGTACCGTTACCCTGGGCAATACCAAGGGTGGCGCGGCGCCTACGGCAATGCCGATACCACGACCTTCGCCAGTTGCGATACAACGTGGCGCTGCGACTGAAGCACAGCTTTCCCATCCTGCAGTGCCAGCCGCAGCATCAGTGCCGGTATCAGCACTCGGAACGCAGGCGCCCGCTGACGCTCCGTTTGCCGTCTCGCCTGCTGTGGCGCCGGTGGCTCCCGTTTCTGCGGTTCCCGCGATCGAGCCTGCTGTCGTGCCCGATGTAGTGACACCGGAAGCGGAACCCGCTGCGGTTTCGCCAGATGCCGCAGCGGAACCGCAGCAGGATGCTACACCAGTTGCAACGCCGCAGCAGAACGCGCCCGCAAATATTGGGCAGCCCGCCTTCAGCATAGAGCCGCTGGTACCGGATGTCTCCAGGCTACCGCCGCCAGGTGCCGGTCCCGGGAATGATCAACCGGTCATGATTGCCAAGGTTGAAACGATTTCGGTACCCGGGATTGGCGCGCCATCCAGTGCAATTGCAGCCAGCACCGATCAACCGATGGTGCTTTCGTGGCAGGGTCCGGCGCTCGCCAGGGTGCATGACAGGCTCGTCATCGCGCTCAATACCAAATCGCCGCAGGCGGTGAAATCGATGGCTATTCAGGTTGGGTATGATCCGGTTGTTCTTAAAGCGATCGATGTGGTCGAGGGCAATTTCCTGAAGCGTACCAATGTGCCTTCCAGCCTGTCTAAAACGATCGATCAGGGTAGCGGGATAATTACGGCTGACGTTAACGGGCCGAGTGCTGCCGGCACCGGCAATGTGGTTACGCTGATGTTCGAAGTGATTTCTCTGGCATCGCAAACGGCGGTCAACATCAATTCCATCATGTCTACCGGCGCAAATGGCGACTCGCTTAGCATACTCACGCCCGATCCGCATGTAATCGCCGTAACAAAATGATCAATGAAAAAGCCGGGTGGATTTACACTTATCGAGTTAATCATGACGGTGGCGATAATCGGCTTGTTGGCAACCATTACGTTGCCACTTGCCGAAGTAGCGTTTAGACACGGCAAGGAGCAGGACTTACGCGTGGCACTCCGGCAAATTCGCGAGGGAATTGATGCTTACAAACAGGCGGTGGATGACGGAAGAATAGCCCGCAGCGCCGGAAAGTCGGAATATCCGCCGACGCTCGCGACGCTGACTGAAGGTGTGCCCGACATAAAAAATCCCACCAGCCAGAACAAGATATATTTTCTCAGGCGTATTCCCCGCGATCCGTTTGCAACTGATGCGGAGTTGTCCGGCGAGGACACCTGGGGAAAACGCAGTTACCAAAGCACTGCCGAGGAACCTGAAGAGGGAGAGGATGTGTTCGACGTTTACTCCCTGTCCGACGAAACGGGATTGAATGATATTCCCTACAAGAATTGGTAGCCAGACCCGATGAACAAGCAATCGAAGCACGGATTTACGCTGATTGAACTGCTGGTGGTGATGGCCATTATCGCCTCTCTGTTGACGATAGCCGCACCAAGGTACTTTCGCAGCGTGGAAAAATCCCGGGAAGCGGTCTTGCACGAAAACCTCGAACTGACGAGACAGGTACTCGACAAGTACTATAGCGACACTGGGAAATATCCCGAAAGCCTGGACGAGTTGGTCAGTCGAAAATATTTGCGCAGTCTTCCCTATGACCCGGTTACCGAGAGCAATTCTTCCTGGCTGATCATCGCACCCGAGCCCCCCCGGCAAGGCGGGGTCTATGACATCAGGAGCGGTGCGACTGGCGTTGCGCTGAACGGCAGCGAATACAAGGACTGGTAAATGCCCGGCACCGCGTGTGATCGTGAAACAAGATCGTGCTCTTGCATGCACTGGAAAGCAGGACAGAGCGGGTTCACCTTCATCGGTTTGATGGTCATTGTGTCGATCCTCGGCATTGGATTGCTCGCCGTAGGTGAGGTGTGGCATACGGCAAAACAGCGCGAAAAGGAGCAGGCACTTTTGTTCGTCGGCGACCAGTTCCGGCGCGCGATCAAATCGTATTTTGCACATACGCCGGTCGCGGCGAGGGGGCAGCCGTATCCTATGAGTCTAGAAGATCTGCTAAAAGATCCACGTTCGCCTGCAACCCAACGATACCTGCGCAAAATCTACACCGACCCGATCACTGGCCAAACCGACTGGGGTTTGCTGAGAAACCAAAACGGGGCGATCGTCGGCGTCTTCAGCCGGTCCGAAGACACACCGCTCAAACAGAGCAATTTTCGTTTGGAGAATGTCGATTTTGAAGGGAAGACAAAATACTCTGAATGGATATTCATGTTTGTCCCAACGCCATTGCCTCCCAAACAGTGAACATCACAAGGTTGCGTCTCTAAACAGGCGAAATATTTTGGACGACTCGTTCATGCGAGTTTGAACGGGGTGTTTCCGGAATGCTTGCAATGGGTGCCCAGAAAACCGTTGCAGATGCCTTGGCAGTGCGTCGAGAAATAGGCAATTTGATATGCGATCAAAATCATCATCGGTCATAATGCCTAGTAACTGACTGAGCTATTCATCGTTTGGGAATTCGTTTTTCGAAATTAGTTTTCTTTATTGAAGATGATCAACATCATAAGAAATAGTTCGACGATACTGCCCTTGCAGATGCAGCAGGTCTTCAGCGCGAGCAAAGCAGCTTTAGTGACCAGTACCGTGCTGGCCGTCGTTCTCGCGATCATGCAACGTCAGGTAATTTCCGACACGGTCATTGCCATCTGGCTATTCGCGGTCGTGTTGGCCGCGTTTGGTCGTGCGGTACTGGTGGCTGGCTACGTCAAATCGCCTACTGAAGATTTTTCAATGGCGCAGAGCAGGGCACTTAGATTCCGTTCTAGCGTGTTGATCGCAGGTATTGTCTGGGGATCGGCGGGATTTCTACTTTTTCCAGACGGTGATCCTGAACACCAGATGTTCTTGATCTTTATGATGGCAGGTTTGACGGCAGGCAGCGTGGTTTCCTATTCTGCCGATCTCGTGTGCGCAATCGGCTTTTCCGTTACAACGCTGCTACCGCTCATTACCCGCTTGCTTATCGGTGGGGGCGTTTCGCCAGCGATGGGATTTGCAACACTGATTTATCTTTGCTTCATGATCATGGTGATGTTGCAGACCAACAAGCGGATCGCCGAGAACAATTTGTTGCGAAACGAGGCGATTGCCGGTGGCGAAGCGATCAGATCAAGCGAGGAACGTTACCGGTTGTTATTGAGCCACTCTCCGGTAGGTATCATTCATTACGACAACAATCTCGTCATTACCTATTGCAACAGCCGCTTTGCCGACATCTTGCACAACACGGTTGAGCGCCTGATCGGTCTGGAAATGAAGACGCTTGAGGACCATGCGATATTTCCGGCTTTGCGCAAGCCGTTGAGCGGCGCAACCGGATTTTATACGGGGAAGTATCATTCCACGCTCAACGAATTCTCCGTGTGGATAGAAATGACCTGCGCCCCGTCGCGTGACGGAAATGGCCGAATAGTCGGCGGCGTTGCAATCGTGCAGGACATTAGCGAACGCCGGGACGGGGAGGAAATATTGCGCAGCCGTACCGGTGAACTGGAACTGCACAACCATACCCTTTCGCAGATTAACCAGCATGTACCTTTAAGTAACGTGCTTGACAACCTGGCCAAGCAGATTGAAGTGCTGCACCGCGAAATGATCTGCTCAATCCTGTTACTGGATCGCGACGGCAAGACGCTGCGTCACGGAGCGGCACCCGGTTTACCTGATGCATACAATCAGGCGATATCGGGGCTGGTAATTGGCGATGGCCTGGGTTCGTGCGGCACGGCAGCCTTTCGCGGTGAGCGCGTTATTGTCGAGGATGTGCGCGAACATCCCTATTGGGAAAAATACCGTGATTTGGCGCACATGGCCGGCGTGCAGTCCTGCTGGTCGCAACCGATCAAGGACCAGAACGGAAAAGTGCTGGGTACTTTTGCCATCTATCATCGACAACCTTCAATACCCTCCAAAGATGAAATATTGCTGATTGAACGCTATGCGAATCTGGTGCAGATCGCTATAGAAAGCTATCAGGCCCAGAATGATTTGCGCATCTCCGCCACGGCCTTTGAATCGCAGGAAGGGGTGCTGATTACCGATGCGAACAGTGTAATCCTCAGGGTGAACAAGGCGTTCACCGATGTCACCGGTTACACCGCCGACGAAGTGGTTGGAAAAAATCCGCGGATACTGAGTTCGGGCCGCCAGGACGCCAATTTTTACGCAGGGATGTGGAATAGCATTAATAGCACCGGCACATGGGAAGGTGAAGTCTGGAACAGGCGCAAGAATGGCCAGGTATTTCCGGAACAACTTACTATTGCCGCAGTCAGGAATGCCGAAGGTGTCATCACCAATTACGTGGCGTCGTTGACAGATATCACGTCGCGAAAGGAAGCTGAAGAAGAAATCAGACATCTTGCGTTTTACGATTCGCTAACCAAGCTGCCCAACCGGCGCATGCTGGTCGACCGCTTGCAGCACGCGTTGGCATCGAGCGGACGCAGCGGCAAAATCGGCGCGTTGCTGTTCCTCGATCTGGATAACTTCAAGGCACTCAACGACACGCTCGGTCACGACGTGGGCGATCTGCTGTTGCAACAGGTCGCAGCCCGCTTGTCTGCGTGCGTACGGGAGGGCGATACCGTCGCGCGTCTGGGCGGTGACGAGTTTGTGGTGATACTGGAAGAATTGAGTCAGGACAAATTTGAGGCCGCCGAGCGCACCGAGGTGGTGGCCGAAAAGCTGTTTGCTTCGCTCCGCCAGACATACCACCTGGCCAAGTACGAATCACGGAGTACGCCGAGTATCGGCGCTACGCTGTTCGGCGATCATCTGCAATCCACCGATGAACTGATGAAGCAGGCCGATATCGCGATGTATCAGTCGAAGAAAGCGGGAAGAAATACACTGCGCTTTTTTGATCCGGAAATGCAGAATACGCTGAATTCCCGCGCCGTAATCGAGGGTGATTTGCATCGTGCGCTGGAACTCGGGCAACTTCATTTGTACTACCAGATACAAATGGATAACTTGAATGCACCTATCGGAACGGAAGTCCTGATCCGTTGGCTGCATCCGGAACAGGGATTGGTCTCGCCCGCAAAATTCATACCGCTGGCAGAGGAAACCGGACTGATACTGCCGATCGGACACTGGGTTCTGGATACCGCCTGCGCGCAAATCAGCAGCTGGCAAGATAATGCAAAAACCCGCGACCTTGTGATTGCGGTTAACGTCAGTGCCAAACAGTTCCACCAAAGGGAATTTGTCGGGGAGGTAAGGTCTGCGTTGAGCCAACACGCTGTCCGGCCGGAACTACTGAAGCTGGAACTTACGGAAAGCATGCTGCTGGACAATATCGAGGGGACAATCGCAACCATGGTTGAGCTGAAAAAACTCGGTGTGCAGTTTTCGCTCGACGATTTTGGAACAGGGTATTCGTCATTGCAATACCTTAAGCGCTTGCCGCTCGATCAACTCAAGATCGACCAATCGTTTGTGCACGATATCGAATTCGACAGCAGTGACAGGGCGATCGTCGGCACCATCATCGCGATGGCACACAGCTTGAATCTGGATGTCATCGCCGAAGGCGTGGAAACCGAGCAACAGCGGCAATTGCTGCTTGATATGGGTTGTACCCATTTTCAGGGGTATCTGTTTGGCAAACCGGTGCCGCTACAACAGTTTGAAGTATTGTTCGCTTAGCTCCCCCGGTCGAGTCCTGTTAGCTCGATACCAGTTCGCGCAGCACAAACGGCAAGATGCCGCCATGAACGTAGTAGTCCACCTCTATCGGCGTGTCGATGCGCAGCAACAGGGATATTTTTTCGCAGCTGCCGTCCTTGCGCCGGATAATCAACGTTACATCCTGTTGCGGCTTCAGATCATTGCTGATGCCCACGATATCGAAACTTTCCTCGCCCGTCAGGTTTAATGAAGCTACCGTGATATCTCCCTTGAATTGCAACGGGAGTACACCCATGCCGACCAGATTGCTGCGGTGTATGCGTTCGTAAGATCGGGCAATGACCGCTTTGACACCAAGCAGCTGTGTTCCCTTTGCTGCCCAATCACGGCTTGAACCGGTGCCGTATTCTTCACCGGCAAATATTACCGTCGGTATTCCTGCGGCGACATAATTCATGGCCGCATCGTAGATAGGCATCTGACTGCCCTGATACAGTGTATCGCCGCCTTCGATACGGCTGCCATCGGCCTTGAGCGGCAACATCAGGTTCTTGATGCGCACGTTGGCAAACGTACCGCGCATCATCACCTCATGGTTTCCGCGTCGTGAGCCGTAACTGTTGAAGTCCGCAACCGCAACGTCATGCGCCTGCAGATACTTGCCTGCAGGCGATGAAGGTTTGATCGCGCCTGCCGGAGAGATATGGTCGGTGGTTACCGAATCCCCAAATATGCCGAGGATGCGGGCGCCGGTAACATCGCCGACCTGACCGGTTTGCATCGAGAACTGCTGAAAGAAAGGAGGTTCGGCGATATAGGTTGATCTCGGCCAGTTGTAGACCTGGCCGGACGGCGCAGCGATCGCCTTCCATAACGGGGTGGCTTCGGCGAGGTTGGCGTACAGCCTTCTGAACGTGGTTGCGTCCATCGCGAGTTTCATCAGCGCCTTCACTTCGGCGGCGTCGGGCCAGATCTGTCCGATGTAGATGTCTTTGCCGTCTTTGGATCTACCAACCGGTTCGGTGCGGAAATCCTTGAGCATGGTCCCGGCAATTGCGTATGCAACGACTAGCGGCGGGCTGGCGAGAAAATTCGCACGTATGTTCGCGTGGATGCGCGCTTCGAAATTGCGGTTGCCCGACAGGACGGCGGCACATACCAGATCATTCTTGACGATGGCTTCTTCAACCGGTGGCGCCAGGGGACCTGCGTTGCCGATGCAAGTGGTACAGCCATAGGCGGCAACGTTGAACCCCAGTTCTTCCAGGTAGGGCAACAGGCCCGCCCTGGTCAGGTACTCGGTTACCACGCGCGAACCGGGTGCCAGCGACGTCTTGATGTGCGGCTTGACCGTAAGCCCGAGTTCTACCGCTTTCTTGGCCAACAGTCCTGCGGCAAGCAACACCCCGGGATTCGAGGTGTTGGTGCAGGAAGTGATGGCAGCGATCAGCACATCGCCATTACCGATAGCCATGCCATCGGAAGTCTTGTAGGCGGTATGCAGGGTTTCCGCCTTTTTGGCAAAGCCGTTCTCGGCGACGGGTTTGGTAAACAGCGAACTGAACGTGCTCTTGACGCGATCTAGATCGATACGGTCCTGCGGCCGTTTCGGGCCGGCAAGCGAAGGCATCACGCTGGATAGATCAAGCTCCAGTGACTGGCTGTAGTCGATATCTCCCGCCTGCGGTATGCCGAACATACCTTGCGCCTTGAAGTACGCGGACAACGCCTCGATTTCCTCGCCGGTTCTGCCGGTGCCTTCAAAATACTCCAGAGTCTTGTCGTCTACCGGAAAAAAGCCCATGGTGGCTCCATATTCAGGGGCCATGTTGGCGATCGTGGCACGATCGGTGATACCCAGGGATGCTGTGCCTTCTCCGAAAAATTCGACAAACTTGCCCACTACCTTGGTCTTGCGCAGCATTTCGGTAATGGTCAGCACCAGATCGGTCGCGGTACAAGCCGGGTGCAGCTTGCCCTTGAGATTCACGCCCACTACGTCCGGGGTCAGGAAATATACCGGTTGGCCGAGCATGCCGGCTTCCGCTTCGATGCCACCTACACCCCATCCAACCACTCCGATGCCGTTGATCATCGTGGTATGGCTGTCCGTGCCGACCAGCGTGTCCGGAAAGTAGACCCCGTTCTTCTGGTGTACGCCGCGGGCGAGATACTCCAGATTGACCTGATGCACGATACCTATGCCGGGCGGTACTACCTTGAAGGTGTCGAAAGCTTGCATGCCCCATTTCATGAACTGGTAGCGCTCCTGATTGCGCTTGAACTCAAGCTTCATGTTCAAGTCCAGCGCATTCTTGTCGCCATAGTGATCAATTTGCACCGAGTGGTCGACCACCAGATCCACCGGAACCAGCGGCTCGATCAACTTGGGATTCTTGCCCATCTTGCTTGCTACATTGCGCATCGCCGCCAAGTCCGCGAGCAGTGGCACGCCGGTGAAATCCTGCAACACAATTCGCGCCACAACCAGCGGAATTTCCTCGGTGCGCGCTGCGTTCGGCTGCCATTTGGCCAACTGTCGCACATGCTGTTCAGTTACCTTTTTGCCGTCGCAATTGCGCAATACCGCTTCCAGCACGATACGTATCGAAACCGGTAGCCGCGATATTTTGCCTAGTCCTGCTGTTTCCAGAGCAGGCAGGGAATACAGCGTGCCGGTCTTGCCGCTGGCGGTATGAAAGGATTGGCGGGAATTGAACAAGTTGTGCGACATGACGGAGGCTCCTATCAATACAGGAAATGCGGAGCCGGAATTATAACCACAACCCTGCAATCAAAACCAACGTCTTGTCTGATTCTCGAAGGAGATTGTTCCGCGTGGAAGTTGCACATTTCGGCACAACCATTTCCCGATAGGGTGTTTCTAGCGGGACGGAAATCGGAAATCGGCAGTGCACAGTTTGGCAACGCCGTACGCCGCTTCACTATGTTTTGCGACGGATACCGGGACGCCCAGAATTCTCTCGCGTATTTGCCGCCAAACTTCGTTGATTGCCCCGCCACCATTGGTAAAGATGCGCAGCACCGGCGCAGCACCGAGTGCTGCGAGCGTGGTATACCCCTGCATCTCGATTCGCGCCAGACCCTGCAGCAAGCCGTGCAGAAATTCGACGTCGCTATCCGGACGCGGCGTGATTCTGGGGGCAAGCTGCGGATCATTCACCGGAAAACGCTCGCCTGTTTGAGTCAACGGGTAATAATTGAGGGGGCTGTCCTTGCCAGGGTCGATGGCTGAGCTCAGTGTTGCAAGCTGCGCATTGCTGAAGAAATGTCGCAGCACGCCGGCACCCGCATTCGACGCGCCACCCACCAGCCATAGGTCGCCGTAGCGATGACTGTAAATTCCCAGTTCCGCACTTTCGATGCGATCACGACTGAGTTGTTTCAATACCAGCGTACTGCCGAGGGACGTGACACCGCTGCCGATTTGCGGCGTGCCGGAAGCGATGTATGCGGCGATACTGTCCGTGGTTCCCGTGCGGACGGTACAGTCCGGGTTGATGCCGAAATGTGACGCAATGTCGGAAATTACGCGGCCGATGGCCGCCCCTGGGGGCTGTACGGTCGGTAGCAAATGAGCGTGCGGTAGTGCCAGCACCCATTCCGGCCATTGCAGCGTTTCAACATCGTAACCGGTCTTCAGCGCGTTGTGATAATCGCTTATTCCCGGCTTGCCGCTGATCAGCGCGGTCAGCCAATCGGTCTGATGCAGAAAGTGCGTCGCATGCGCACAATCAAGATGCTGCGTCATCCACAGGAATTTGGCGAGTCCCGACGTGGCACTGCAAACCGGGTGGTTGTCGGGGGCTATGTTTCTGAGTTGACCGGCCTGTTGTTGCGCACGGTCGTCGCGGTACGGTAGTGCCTGGTGCAACGGCGTCAGGTGTTCGTCGCACAACAGCACAGTCGCCGAGGTACCGTCTATAGCGATATCCGATAAGTGGCTGGCGATGGAACCGGGCAGCCCGCGCAACAGCTGATGCAGCGCGCTGCGCCAATCCTGGGGCGTCTGCGACGCGGCGTCGGCATAGCTGACCTGCTGCTTCCAGACCACGACATGGTCGTCGTCGATGACGCTGCTGCGTGCCCCGGAAGTGCCGAAGTCCAGTCCGAGGTAATAATTCATGCCTTGGCCTTTCCGCAGTCCGCAAACGCTGGGTATGGCGATGACACCTATCCTCGCATATTCGATTGCGTGTCGAATTGCGTCAGTTCCACCGCCGGTGCCGGCTGCCAATCCGGATGTCGGTGCTCCGCGACAACGTTGGTGAAAATGCCACCGCGCACATAGAATTTGGCGGTCAGGCGCATGAATCGTGGCCGGGTGGCGGCAGCGAGATCGTCAAGTATGCGGTTGGTCACGTCTTCGTGGAAATGACCTTCGTTACGGAATGACCAGATATACAACTTGAGACTCTTCAGCTCGATACATGCCTGATCGGGTATGTAATCCAGGATCAGCGTGGCGAAGTCAGGCTGCGCGGTTTTCGGGCATAAACAGGTAAATTCCGGTATTTCCATGTGAATATGGTAATCGCGCGCTGGCTGCGGATTGGGGAATGTTTCGAGCAATTTACTCGGGTTTGAAGTCATTTGGTGTGCCAGTCGTGTTCGGTTAGAATGGCGCGCATTATATCGCCGCACCGCGGCCGACATTGTCCAAATAATTTGCATATCCCACTAAATTGCGTCTGTCCCAGATAAAGCTCGCCGGCTTCAAATCCTTTGTTGATCCTACCCATATCGCGCTGCCCGGGCAGATAGTCGGCGTGGTCGGGCCGAACGGTTGCGGCAAGTCGAATGTAATCGATGCGCTGCGCTGGGTGCTGGGAGAATCCAAAGCGTCTGCGCTGCGCGGCGAAACGATGCAGGACGTCATTTTCAACGGATCCAGCAAGCGCAAACCGGTATCTCGCGCCAGCGTTGAGCTGATTTTTGACAATTCGCTCGGCAAGGCTGCCGGGCAGTGGTCCAGTTACGCTGAAATATCCATCAAGCGTATTTTGCAACGCGACGGTGATTCCAGCTACCACATCAACAACCAGCATGTGCGACGCAAGGACATTACCGATATCTTTCTCGGTACCGGGCTGGGCGCCCGGGCTTATGCGATCATCGAGCAGGGCATGATCTCGCGCATTATCGAGGCGAAACCCGAGGAACTGCGTATCTTTCTGGAAGAGGCGGCCGGTGTTTCCAAGTATCGCGACCGTCGTCGTGAAACCGAGTTGCGATTGGGCGATACGCGGGCGAATTTGTTGCGCGTCGGCGATATTCTGCAGGAACTGGACAAGCAGTTGGTGCATCTGGGCGCGCAGGCCGAGATAGCAAAACAATATCGCGCGCTGGAAGCGCAACGGGATACCACCCAGCATCTATTCTGGTTGGTAAAGAAGCAGGAAGCCGAAAATCAGCGTACCAGGTACGCGCAGAACACCGAAAAGACACGTATTGAGTTGGAAGCCGAGACGGCGCGGCTGAGGGAAATTGAAAGTCAACTGGAAACGGCGCGCAGCGAGCATTACCAGCTGTCGGATGCGCTGCACGCCAAACAGGGTGAACTGTACACGGCCAATGCAGAAATTTCACGACTGGAGCAGCACATCAGGCACATTGCCGATCAGCGCCAGCGCCTGACCCAGCAGATCGCCAATACCGAGCGTCAAATCGAGCAGCAGTTGCATCAACGTCATGGCGTACATTCGTTGCTGGAACATTGGCAGCGCCAGCAGGAGGGTGCGGGAATCAAGGTCACGGACGCGGAACACAAGGCCGAGGAAGAAGGGTTGAGCCTGCCGCTGGCTGAAGATGAGGCACGCTGCGCCCAGGAACTCTTCAATGTGATGCAACGTGAACAACTCCAATTGGAGCAACAATTGCAGTTGGCCGATACGCAGCGCGCCAACGTGCAACGCAGCGTTCAACAACTTGAATCGCGCCGTTCCCGTTTGTTGCTTGAAAAGGACAATTTGCATGTTCCGGATGCCGGTGCAATTTTGCAGGCTGAACAGCAACACCGCGAATTGCAGCTTGAGCATGAAGAACAGTTGGCCAAATTGGCCGATCTGCTGGAACGATTACCAAGCGCCGACCAGCAGCGCAGCGAGCTGCGCAATTCCTCGCATCGGCAGGAGCGCGAGGTGGCACAAACTGAAGCCCGTCTGCATGCGCTGAAGCAACTGCAACAGCAGATCGACAGTGACAAGAATCTGAACGCCTGGCTGCAACAACATCAACTGGATACCGCCAGCCATCTGTGGCAAACCATAAGCATAGACGGCGGCTGGGAAGACGCTTTGGAAGCTGTATTGCGGGAGCGCCTGAATGCACTGGAACTGAATGATCCGGCCGACGCATCGTCATGGCACGAAGCCCCTCCGGCAAAACTGGCCTTGTTCAACTATGCCGACGCCGATACTGTCGGCCTGACTGCGCCTGACAGCCTGAAGCCGCTGCTGGACTTCGTGCAGTGCCAGCATGCTCGGCTGCAGCCGATAATGCAGGACTGGTTGTTCAATGTCTTTGCAGTTCCCGACATGCAACAGGGTTATGCGCAGCGGACGTCGCTTCCGGTTGGCGCCTGGTTCGTTACGCCCCAGGGGCACATGATCAGCAGGCATAGCGTGGTGTTTCATGCACCCGACAGCCAGCTTCATGGAGTCTTGGCCAGACAGCGGGAAATCGAGAAATTGGACCGCGAATTGGTGCTGCAGAACCAGAGCACGGATGCAGCCCGGGAGCAGATGGTGCTGGCCGAGCAAAATTACCAGTTTGTAGAATCACAGATCGCGCCGCTGCGTAATGTGGGCAGCGCGTTGCAGCAGCAATTGCACGCGGTGCAAATGAATATCCTCAAGCTCAATCAGGCGCAAGAGCGTAGCGCAGAGCGCACCATGCAGATAGAAAGCGAATTGCAGGAGGCAGCCGACCTGCTTGCGGGCGAGTTGCGTCAGACTCGTGAAATAGACGAACAGTCGTCGGTATACCGCGAACAGAAGGCGGATTTTCAGATCAAGGTTGATGATGCGCAACGTCATGCGCAGATGCGCGAAGCCGCGTTGCGCGAACAACGCGGTCGGGCGCAGCAGGCGCAACATGCGCTGCAGGAAGCACGCTTTTTTGCCAAGACCTGCGGCGAGAAAATTACCGACCTGCAGCAGAACATCGAGCGACTGGGCGAAGCTCTGGCGCAGTTCGAGCAAACCCTGCAGCAATTGCGTGCGGATCTGGCCGGATGCGCGGACGAGTCAGCTGCACAGCAGTTGCAGTCGGCCTTGGAGGTCAGACAGGCCCGCGAGGAAGCGTTGGCTCTCGCGCGCAACACGTTGGAACATGCCACTGTCAATCTGCAAAAATTTGAGCAGGACCGTCTTGGCTGCGAACTCAAGCTGAGTCCGTTGCGTGAAAAGCTCAATGAGCTGACGCTCAAGGAACAGGAATCGCGGCTGCATTTCGAACAATGGGCCGAGCAATTGCAGGGTATCGCCGAAGATGCGCTGCTACCGTTACTGGAAGGGGTCAATAGCAGACCGAATGCCTTGCTGGGCGAATTGAACCGGCTGAACGCGGAAATCGAGGTGCTTGGCGCCGTCAATCTCGCCGCGCTTGAAGAGCTGCAGGCGGCCGTTGAGCGCAAAACCTATCTGGATGCGCAAGCGCTGGATCTTAACGAGGCAATGGCAACGTTGGAGGAGGCAATCCGCCGGATCGACAAGGAATCTCGCGAATTGCTGATGGAAACGTACAATCGCGTGAATCAGAACCTGGCAGAAATGTTCCCGGTACTGTTTGCCGGCGGTGAAGCGCGCTTGGTGTTGACCGGCGACGAGATACTGGATAGCGGCGTGCAGGTGATGGCGCAACCCCCCGGAAAAAAGAACAGCAGCATCCATTTGTTGTCCGGCGGGGAAAAGGCGCTCACCGCAATTGCGCTGATTTTCTCGCTGTTTCAACTGAATCCCGCGCCGTTCTGTCTGCTGGACGAAGTGGATGCGCCGCTGGATGACAGCAATACCGAACGGCTATGCGCGCTGATCAAGAAGATGGCGCAGCAAACGCAATTCGTGTTTATCAGTCACAACAAGATCACGATGGAACTTGCGCAACAGCTGGTAGGCGTGACGATGCAGGAGAAGGGCGTTTCCAAGGTGGTCTCGGTGGACATCGAGGAAGCTCTGCGGATGCGTGAAGAACCGCAAGTCGCATAGTGCTACTTGCAGAACGATTGAATGTCGCTGTTGATTTTTGCGATCCGTTGCTGCAGTTGCTCTTCACTCAGGAAATAGCGTTCACCTTTCTCATCCACGTCCGTAATGCGGGTACCCGACTCGAGCACTTTCAGACTATGCTCCGCGCTCGCGCAATTTGCCTTGTTGGCGTCCAGTTTGGCTTGCTCCTGGGTCGCTTTGTCGGCAGCGTCTTGTTTGGCCTTTTGCGTTTTTTTCCACTCCGCTTCACGTTCGGCAATGGTTTTTGGCGTGTTGGTACCGTTGGCTTCCGTCGTTGCGTCAGACTCTGCAGCGGGACCTGGATCCGCAACCGGGGTCAGTTTTCGTGCCGTGGCGTTGGATGGTGGGGGTTGATCCGAATAATGGACATGGTTGTTTTCGTCCAGCCATTTATTGATGCCGGCATACGTATAACCTGTGAACAGCATCAATACAACCAACAGACAATTTTTCATGTGTAGTGCTCCGGATGAGATATTGATTCGGTTCAAACTATCGGGAGATGCGCGACCCTGTCACCCGACTTCTCATGGTCAATTGCGACGATCGAAGTCTAGCACAGGCAATAATTATTGCGATCTCAAACGACCTTGCTCTTAAGCAACACCAGTAACGCTCCACTTCCGCCCAGTCGGGGCGTCGCATCACAATAGGCCAGCACCTGAGGGTGTTGCGCCAGCCAGTTGCGGGTCAGGTTGCGCAACACGGATTCACCGCCCGGACTGTTCATGCCTTTGCCATGCACGACCAGTATGCAGCGCATATCGTTTAGCGCGGTATCATGGAGAAAGTCGACGAGCAGCTGCCGTGCGGCATCGCGCCGGCTGCCGTGCAGATCGAGTACCCGCTGAACCGGCCACTGTCCGCGCCGCAATTTGCGCAAATTCATGCGCGATACCCCATTGCGCAGAAACTCGGCAGCGGCCGCGTCGGCGGCATGGTCTGACAATGAGTCGGCAATGACAACGGTCGACGCGACGGTATCGCGTATTACCGGACGGCGTGGCTGAAACTGCGGACTGATGCGGTGTTGTTCCGGCAGACGATGTATTTTGCCGACGCTCTCATGGAACAACGCGAGGTCGTCCGGATGGTCGGTCTCCGGAGGTTTAACCGAGTTACGTTTCATCGCGATTCTAAACAGCCGCGAGCAATCCGTAGATACCGGATTGAACAGCAAGCACGCTAACTCTTGGCCTGTGCCGCAAGGTATTTGTCGGCATCCAGAGCCGCCATGCATCCGCTTGCCGCGCTGGTAACTGCCTGGCGATAGATCTGATCCTGCACGTCGCCCGCCGCGAACACGCCGGAAATACTAGTTGCCGTGGCGTTTCCCTTGGCGCCGCCCTGGGTCTGGATATAGCCGTTAATCATTTCCAGCTGTCCGGCAAAAATGTCGGTATTGGGCTTGTGACCGATGGCAATAAATACGCCCTGCAACGCGATGTCCGTAAGTTGACCTGATTGCACGTTCTTGATACGCATCCCGGTCACACCGCCGGCATCGCCCAGCACTTCCAACAAGGTGCAGTTCAATTGCAGGGATATGTTTCCGTTATGAACCGTTTCCATCAGGTGGTCGATCATGATGCGCTCGGCGCGGAAGGTTTCGCGCCGGTGTACCAGCATGACGTGTTTGGCGATTTTTGACAGATAAAGCGCCTCTTCGACCGCAGTATTGCCTCCGCCTATTACCGCAACGTCCTGTCCGCGGTAGAAGAAACCATCGCAGGTAGCACACCCCGAAACGCCGCGTCCCATAAACGATTCTTCGCTAGGCAAACCGAGATACTGCGCAGAGGCACCGGTGCAGATAATCAATGCATCACAGGTATAGCTGCCCGAGTCCCCTTTCAGCAGAAACGGCTTTTGCTGCAGCTTAGCAGTGTGTATGTGGTCGAAAATAATTTGCGTATTGAAGCGTTCCGCATGCTTCTGGAAGCGCCCCATCAGTTCCGGACCCTGCACGCCCATGGCGTCGGCGGGCCAGTTGTCGACATCTGTCGTGGTCATCAGTTGTCCACCCTGTGCCATTCCGGTGATCAGAACCGGGGTGAGATTGGCGCGCGCGGCGTATACCGCCGCAGTGTAGCCGGCAGGTCCGGAACCCAGGATGATGAGGCGATGGTGTTGTGCGGCTTTGTCCATGACAACTGTTCTTTCTGCGTTGTGAAGACGTGGAATTTACCAGTAGTTGCGGCAGTCTGTCGAGCTTCCATCGGGTAGAATTCCGCCATGCCTAAAATAACAACTGCAATTTCGGTTTTGCTCTTTTGTCTCGTCGTGAAATCAAGTCTGGCAGCGAGTTTGCCGGGAATGCCGGAATTCATTGATGAAATGGTCAGTAAGCATCAATTCAAACGAAGCGAACTGGTAAAGGCGTTCAGCCGGGCGGAATACCTTCCGGCTGTAATAGAAACGATATCGCGGCAGACCGTCTCCAAGCCATGGGCGGAGTATCGGGCCAACTTTGTGAACCCTGAACGCGTCAGGCTCGGGCTGAAATTCTGGAACAAGAATCAGGCGACGCTGGAGCATGCAGAGCAACAATACGGTGTACCTGTGGCGATCATCGTTGCAGTCATAGGCGTTGAAACGATCTATGGTCAGGCTGCGGGCAGTTACCGCACGCTGGATACGTTGACCACGCTGACGTTTGACTATCCGCGCCGGGCAGAATTTTTTCGCAGCGAACTTGAAAACTACTTGCTGCTGGCACGTGATCAGCAATTCGATCTGCTCGCCATTCGCGGATCCTACGCGGGAGCTATCGGCATACCGCAATTCATGCCGAGCAGTTATCGGAACTACGCGGTCGATTTTGACGGTGATGGCACTGTTGATCTGTTGCACGAACCCGGTGACGCGATAGGCAGCGTAGCCAACTACCTGAAAGTTTTCGGCTGGATCAGGAACGATCCGGTTTCGGTACCGGCCACCTTTACAGAAAAGAACTGGCTGGGCGAGATTACTGCGGCAAGAACGCTTGCACAGTGGTCGGCAGTGGGGGTCGTGACTGCGGTAAAGTCATCACCCGAGCGGCGCGCGAGACTGGTCGATTTCACTTCTTCGGACAGCAAGGAGTGGTGGCTGGTATATGACAATTTTGACGTCATTACTCGCTATAACAACAGTGATTACTACGCCATGGTGGTATTTCAGTTGGCAGAAGCCATCCAGGCTGCGCGTGCTGCTAGCGATCAAAAATAATCCGCCGCGCACCGTTGTAGCTGCGCCCCCAGTAGTCGTCTTGCAGGTCTTCCACGCGTACAGCTCCGCCATTGCTGGGTGCATGGATGAAACGGTCACCGCCCAGATAGATACCCACATGCGAAAACTTGCTGTGCAATGTATTAAAAAAAACCAGATCCCCGGAACGCAAATTCTTTTTGCTGACGGCATTGCCGCGACGACTTATTTCGAGTGAACTGCGCGGCAGCCTGATGTTTGTTTCGTGCAGGAATACGTGATCGACAAATCCGCTGCAATCGAATCCGTGTTCGGGTGAATTGCCGCCGTACTTGTAAGGTGTGCCGATCAGGCTGCGAGCATAGGAGACGAGCCGATCTGTATTGGCGGATGGCGGACGAATGCTGCCCTCAGTTGCGCAGCCCGCGACCGCAAACAGCAATAAGAAAGCCAGAAGTTTGACGGTTAAATATCCGCAATCGCCATGCAGACTGGATTCGTGAGCCGGATTTTCGCTAGTGCCGGACGCCACGCCAGCGTTTAAGCAATAGTGCGTTGCTGACAACCGAAACTGAACTCATTGCCATCGCCGAACCGGCAATGACCGGATTGAGCATGCCTGCGGCGGCGAGCGGGATACCCAGCGCGTTGTAGCCGAAGGCAAAAAACAGGTTCTGGCGTATCTTGCGCAATGTCACACGCGACAATGATATTGCATCGACGACACTCATCAGGTCATTGTGCATCAAGGTAATGTCTGCGGCCTCGATGGCAATGTCACTGCCACTGCGCATCGCGAAGCTGACATCGGCCTCGGCGAGGGCCGGCGCGTCGTTGATACCGTCACCAACCATGCCTACCAGTTGGCCGGCAACCTTGAGCGATTTGATTACGGCTGCCTTGTCCTGGGGTAACACTTCGGCGCGGAATTCTGAAATGTCAGCCTGGGTTGCGATGGCTTGCGCGGTGGGCTGATTGTCACCGCTCAGCATGACTACACGAACGCCCATACCTTTGAGTCGCGCAACTGCCGCGCGGCTGGAGTCGCGCAACTGATCGGCAAGTGCGATGTAGCCGAGCAACACACTATCGGCCGCCACGGCGATGACGCTCTTGCCCTGTTGTTGATAAGGCATGATGCGTTGCATATCGACATCGAGGCCCTTGCTGGCGAGATAGGCCGGGGAACCCAGCAGGTAGTTCACGCCTTCGTGATTTGCGTGCAGCCCATGACCGCTAGATTCCATGACACTCAAGGTGACGGCGGGTGCAAATCGTTGCTTGACCGCGTGATTGAATATTGCGCGGGACAGCGGATGAGAAGACGCTTGTGCTAGCAGCGCCGCCGTTTCCAGCAGCGCCCGCTGATTACTGCCGGAAACAGGAACGATATCGGTAACGCCGGGTTTGCCGTAGGTCAGTGTGCCCGTCTTGTCAACCACCAGTACCGCAAGCTGGTGCGCGCGTTCCAGTGCCGCCGCATCCTTGACCAGTATCCCGGCTTGCGCCGCGCGTCCGGTGGCGACAACCAGGGCGGTCGGCGTTGCCAGGCCGAGCGCGCACGGGCAGGAAATGACCAGCACCGCGACCGCGTTGATCAATGCCACGGTAAAGCTGCCGCCCAACAACCACCAGGCAGCGAAGGTAAGCACTGCGATACCGACTACTACTGGTACAAAGATTGCGGATATTCGGTCAGCGAGCTTCTGGATATCCGCTTTCGAACCCTGCGCTTGTTCAACCAGGCGAATAATCGCAGCAAGTTGGGTGTGCGAGCCCACCGCACGGGCCCGGCAGCGCAGCAGGCCGCGCTGGTTAAGAGTCGCTGCATAGATATTGTTGCCGGGTTGCTTGTCCTGCGGCAGACTTTCGCCGGTCAACATGGCTTCATCCAGACTCGACATTCCTTCCAGCACGATCCCGTCAACCGGTACGCTCTCACCCGGCCGAACCAGAAAAATGTCATCCACTCGCATCTGGTCAACCGACAGTTCTGTTTCAATACCATCGCGTTCGACATGCGCGGTTTTCGGCTGCAGGTTGATCAGCGCCTCCAAGGCGCTGGACGCCTTGCCCTTGGCCCGCGCTTCCAGCAATTTTCCCATCAACACCAATGTGATCAGCGTGGCGCTGGCCTCGAAATACAATGGTTGCCTGGATGCCATTCCCAGTAGACCGGCGAGCAACACTGCACAACTGAACAGATAGGCGGCGCTGGTACCCAATGCCACCAAAACATCCATGTTCGCTCCGCCTCCGCGCAGGCTGCTCCAGGCGCCCGTGTAGAACCGGCGTCCGATCCAGAACTGTACTGGCGTGGCCAGTGCAAGTTGCACCCAACCGGGCATCATCACCTCGATGCCTGCAAACATCAGCAGCATTTCCAGCAGCAGCGGCAGGCTAAGCAGCGCAGATATTGCAAATTGCATTTTTTGCTGGCGATAGGCGGCAGCACGATCCGTCTTTTCGGCGGCAAAGTCGCGCATGCGATGCGCAGCGAATCCGGTGGTGCTCACGGCGGAAATCAGACCGTCGACGTCGGTCAATTGTGGATCGAATTTGATGCTGGCTTTTTCGGTGGCGATGCTGACCGCGGCAGACACGCCTGGAAGCTGATTCAGCACCTTCTCAAGTCGCGCCGAGCAGGATGCGCAATGCATCCCGGTGATCTGCAGTTCGGTGTGTTCGGAAAGATTCATGGGATGATTATATGCCTATCCACACAAAGAAAAACGCCCGACAGACTGCTCGGGCGTAAGGGGGGAGGAGAGTAGTTGTTATCTTTTCATCGGGCAGGTGCTCAGGCCGAAAATGGCGTACGCCGGGCAAAAACCGATAGCGCCGGTCAGTAGCGGTAGTACACCGATCCAGCCCCATGCGCCGATTGTTCCGTTTGCGGTCAGGCCGATTAGTGCCAGCCCTGCGACTACGCGCAACGCGCGATCGATTGTTCCTTCATTGAATTTCATTTGCGAATCCTTCGGGATAAGTTAGGGTGTGCGCAGATTAACGACCTGCGTCCTGAGTGTCTGTGACAAACATCACAAAGGAAATATCCTTAGGGTACTTCGGGGGGTATGTTTCAGAGGTGTGCGAACTTTTCCAGCGCTACGCGATCGGTGACATCAATCTTCTCGCGCCCCAGCGACACCCAGCCCTGATCGGCAAAGCCTTTCAGCAGGCGGCTGACGATCTCGCGTGCACTGCCCAACTCGTCTGCGATGGCCTGATGAGTCGCCTGAATGGGACTGACCTTGCCGATCAACAATGCGGCCAGGCGCTGATCCAGCTTCTGGAACGCGACCGCCGATACCAGTTGCATCAGGCCGGTAAGTCGGTCCGAGAACAGATTGAAAACATAGTTGCGAAATACCGCATGATTGCCAAGCATTGTGTGGAATGCCCCCGCGGGAAGCAAGACCATCTCCAGCGCCTGTTCGGATTCTCCGCGGGCCTGGTAACGCGTGTGACCGAGCAGGCAACTGCTGGTAAGTATGCAACTTTCACCGGGCAGCACACGATACAGTTGCAATTCGCGCCCGTTCGGGGACGCCTTGATGACGCGTATGCTGCCAGACAACAATAGTGGAAATCCCTGACATTGCTGGTTCTCGTCAAACATCACCGTACCACCAGGGAGCTGCATTATTTTGGCCGAATCCAGCAAACTGTCCAGTTCTGCCGCCGGCAATTCGCGGAACATGGGGTACTGCAGCAATAGTCTGTTTCTAACGTCTACGGCGAGCATAGGTCAGGAATTGCCGAATGGTTCCGTTGTGCAGGGCGCGAACCGCCGATAAATGTGGCGAATTCGCCATATCATTCAGGACGCATCTGCGGAAACAGGATAACGTCGCGTATGCTGGCACAGTCGGTGAGCAGCATGATCAGTCGGTCTATACCGATACCTTCGCCGGCGGTAGGCGGCAGGCCGTACTCCAGTGCGCGCACATAGTCGTTGTCTTTGTACATTGCTTCTTCGTCACCGGCATCCTTTGCGGCCACCTGTGCATCGAAGCGTGCGGCCTGATCTTCGGCATCATTGAGTTCGGAAAATCCGTTGGCAATTTCCCGTCCAACGATGAACAGTTCGAAACGCTCGGTAATCTCAGGGTTGCTGTCGCTGCTGCGTGCAAGCGGAGAAACCTCGACCGGGTAATCGATGATAAAGGTAGGTTCAAACAACTGCGCCTCGGCCAGTTCCTCGAACAATGAGAGCTGCAGACCGCCGATGCCATCGTTAGGTTTGTATTTGGCTTTCAGATCCTGCAACTCGGCAATGACGAATTCGCGGTCGTTTAGCTGTGCGGTGGAAAATTGCGGGTGAAACTTTTGTATCGCCTGAACCATGGTTAGTCGGTGAAATGGTTTGCCGAGATCGAGCGGCTTGCCCTGATAACTGATCAGCGTCGTGCCCAGTACCGTCAGTGCGACCTCTCTGAACAGATTTTCACTGAAGTCCATCAAATAACGATAGTCACGATAGGCTTCATAAAACTCCAGCATGGTAAATTCAGGATTATGTCGCGTGGAAAGTCCCTCGTTGCGGAAGTTGCGGTTGATCTCGAACACCTTTTCAAAGCCGCCCACCACCAACCGCTTCAGATACAGCTCTGGCGCGATGCGTAAATACATCTTCATATCCAGTGCGTTATGGTGCGTCTCGAACGGTTTGGCGGCGGCACCGCCAGGTATCGCATGCATCATCGGCGTTTCAACTTCGAGATAACCGTGCCGAACGAAATAATCGCGTATCGCCTGGATGATCCTGGTGCGCGTCTGGAAAACCTTGCGTGCGGCGTCATTGGTGATCAGGTCGAGGTAGCGCTGCCGGTATTTCTGTTCCTGATCGGTCAGGCCGTGGAATTTCTCCGGCAATGGGCGCAATGCTTTGGTTAGCAGGCGAACCTGGTTCACGCGAACAGAAAGCTCGCCGGTCTTGGTCTTGAACAGCACGCCGGTGGCGCCGAGTATGTCGCCGAGATCGTGATGTTTGAAAACATTGTGCGCCTCCTCGCCGGTATCGTTGTTGCTGACGAAGAGCTGGATACGCCCGCTCATGTCCTGTATCGTCGCGAAACTTGCCTTGCCCATAACCCGTTTCAGCATCATGCGCCCGGCTACCGCGATATCGATCTGCTTGTTCTCCAGTTCATCGTGGGTCATGCCGCCGTAAGCGGTGTGTAAATCCGCTGCGAGATGCCTGCGCTGAAAGTCATTCGGGAACGCGACCCCTTGTTTGCGTATTGCGTCCAGCTTGTTGCGGCGTTCCGCAATGATCTGATTTTCGTCTTGCAGGTGCGTGTTTTCGCTTGTCATGTCGTGCAATTCTGTATAGAGCGTTGATGCTGCATTTTTGGCCTGAATAGTCGTTTCCATAGCCGCGTTGTGCTGTGTTATCCGCCAACGTTGCCGAGGGGCGCCGATTGTGTCACGAACCGCCGGTGCCGCGCAATTCGGCAGGAACAACGGAATTCTCTCCACCCGCGCATCGACGACGTCTGACGCGGTTTGGCGGAACTGTGCGGAGCAGATTAATTGCAATTCAATTGACCTGCAGCACAACACAATAGTACCCTTTGCGGCTGTCGGGTGAATGCGGGGTACCATCATGACGAATACGGCAAGCTCTAGTTCTGAATCGGTGCATGAGACCAGTTTGCTTATTGCCGCAGTTCGCCAGGCGTGCGCTGATTCGCCCCACCTGCTGAATATCCTGCACGCCATACAGCGAAAATTTCGATATATTTCCGACTCGGCCATGCATCAGGTAGCATCGCAACTGGGTGTGCCGGTCAGTCAGGTTGAAGCGGTAGTCGAGTTCTATTCCTTCTTGCACCGGAATCCGCGCGGACAGTTCGATATTCGTTTCAGTAACTGTACCAGCTGCGGTTATATGTCGGTTGCCGGGAATCTCATGCAGATGCTCCGCGGCCGTCTCGGGGTTGTGGCCGAGAAGACGAGTCCGGACGGCAGTGTCAGTATCGGCGAAACTTCCTGCATCGGCATGTGTGACCATGGCTCCGCATTGCTGGTCAACGGTTTGCCTATTGTTGGCCTGGATTCCACACGCGTGCAGCGTATTGCGGAACTGGTTGAGTTGGGTACGCCCGTTAGTGACTGGCCAACGGAGTGGATGGCGCCGAATGACGACGTCCGTCGCGAAGGATTGCTGCTCCGGGAAACTCTCCAACTCGGGGCAAGTCTGCGCGCGACGCTGGCGCGGGGCGCTCAAAAAACGTTGCAGGAAATTGTCCAGTCCGGCCTGCGCGGTCGCGGCGGTGCAGGTTTCAGCACCGGCATGAAATGGCGCTTTTGCCGGGAGGAACAGGGCACTGCGCGCTATGTGGTATGCAATGCCGACGAAGGCGAACCTGGAACTTTCAAGGATCGCCTGCTGTTGCAAAACTACGCTGACACGTTGATTGAAGGCATGACGGTATGTGCCCATGTGATAGGCTCCGAAAAGGGATTTGTCTATTTGCGGGGCGAATACGGCTACCTGCTGCCACAACTGCACGCCACATTGGCTCACCGGCGTGCGTCCGGATTGCTTGGCGCCAATATCCTTGGTCGTGCCGGATTCGATTTCGACATCGAGATTGTGTTGGGGGCAGGGGCCTACGTTTGCGGAGAAGAATCTGCGCTGATCGAATCACTGGAGGGCAAGCGTGGCATACCGCGTATTCGACCGCCATTTCCGGTGACGCACGGCTATCTGGGTAAGCCGACCGTGGTCAACAACGTCGAGACTTTCGTTGCCGCCGCGCTGATTGCCCTGCACGGCTGCGAGTGGATGCGTGCTTCCGGTACCGGCGAGTCGATCGGCAGCAAATTGTTCAGCATCAGCGGCGACTGTGCAGTTCCCGGCATCTACGAATACCCGTTTGGCATCACGCTGCGTGAAATACTGGCGGATTGCGGGGCGCACAACGTACAGGCCGTGCAAGTCGGCGGCCCGTCGGGGACACTGGTGGGGCCGGCAGAATTCGATCGCCGGCTTAGTTTCGAGGATTTGTCCAGCGGCGGATCAATCATGATTTTCGACCAGACGCGCGACTTGTTGTCAGTGATCGGCAATTTTGCCCATTTTTTCGCCCATGAAAGTTGCGGCTTTTGTACCCCGTGCCGGGTTGGCACCAGGTTGCTCAGCAACCGGATGGACAAGGTTTCTGCCGGGCGTGGCACGAAGCTGGATCTCGACGAAATGCTGCGACTCGGCTTGCTGATCAAGCGGCGTTCCCATTGCGGTCTAGGGCAGTCTGCCGCGAATCCGATACTGGACGGCCTGAAGCGCTTTCCGCAGGCATTCGAACAACGCCTTGCAAGCACCGACTTCGAGCCCTACTTCAATCTGGATGTGGCGCTTGAAGAAGCACGGCAGCTTACCCATCGCGCTGATCCGGCAACTCGCGTCAAATGAGCAGACCATCATGAATGCAAACCGCAAACCCGATCAGATTGCCGCCAACACGATAACCATAGACGCCAAGGAAATCCCGTTTCAAGCGGGTCAGACGATCATGGATGCTGCGCTGGCCGCGGGTGTATACATTCCACATTTGTGTCACAGACCCGGCCTCAAGCCGCACGGAAGCTGTAAGTTGTGTGTGATTGATATCCACAGCAGAGCGGTGGCGACACATGAAGCGGATCGCAGGGTTCAGACAAGATTTTCGGTGGATACCGATACCCGTAGCGTCTCGGCTTGTACTATGCCCGCCGTTGCCGGACAACAGATCAGCAACAATACCGACAAGCTGAACGAAGTACGCAAGACCATCACCCAAATGTTGTTCATTGAGGGCAATCATATTTGTCCTTCCTGTGAGAAGAGCGGCAACTGCACGCTGCAGGCAATGGCATACCACCTGGGCATGCTGGACGGGCATTACCCGCAGTTTTTTCCGCGCAGACAGGTGGACGCCTCGCACCCGAAAGTGATGCTGGATCGCGACCGCTGCATATTGTGTGAATTGTGTGTACGCGCCAGTCGTGAAGTGGACGGCAAGAACGTGTTTGCGATAGCGGGGCGGGGTACGGCGGCACATCTGATTGTCAATTCCACAAGCGGGAAACTGGTGGACAGCGATCTTGATGTCGAGGACATGGCCGCGCACATCTGTCCGGTGGGCGCGATTCTGATCAAGGAACACGGTTACGAAGTACCAATAGGCAGACGAACATTCGATTTGCACCAGGTCGGGGAGACCGGTCTGCATGAATTGAATCTGACCAAGGTGAAACATCACGATGAGTAAAATCAGAATTGCCACCACGTCCCTGGCCGGTTGTTTCGGCTGTCACATGTCTTTCCTGGATATGGACGAGAGGCTGGTTGCCCTGCTCGAACATGTCGAACTGAACCGCTCTCCACTGACCGATATCAAGGTCTGCGGCGAGTGTGACATCGGCCTGGTCGAAGGGGGTGTGTGCAATGCGGAAAATGTGCAGGTACTTCGCGAATTTCGCGCCAATTGCACGATACTGATTGCGGTCGGTGCCTGTGCGATCAATGGCGGCGTACCGTCGATGCGCAATCACTTTAGCCTGCGCGAATGTCTGGAGGAAACCTACCTTGACGGAATCGGGGTGGAGAATCCGCAGATACCTGCGGACGGCGAATTGCCGTTGTTGCTAGACAAGGTGCATCCTATCCATGATGTCGTGCACGTTGACTATTACCTGCCGGGATGTCCACCCAGCGCCGACGAATTTCTGAAGGTTCTCGGCGACCTGCTCGGTGGCAAGGTGCCGGCAATTCCGCAAAACTTGTTGCACTATGATTGACGCAAAATCCGGATTCCAGCCACGATGACTATTCCATCAACTACCCGGCGTATCGCCATCGACCCGGTTACCCGGGTTGAAGGTCACGGGAAAATCACGCTGCTGCTTGATGATGAAAACCATATCCGCGAGGCGCGTTTTCACATTGTCGAATTTCGCGGTTTCGAAAAATTCATCCAGGGACGCCCCTACTGGGAAGTGCCGTTCTTCGTGCAACGCCTGTGCGGCATTTGTCCGGTCAGTCATCAACTGGCTGCAGCCAAGGCGGTAGATCAACTGGTTGGCGTGGAACAACTCACTCCCGGTGCCGAAAAATTGCGCCGCCTGCTGCATTTTGGCCAAACCTTGCAATCTCACGCGCTGCATTTTTTTCATTTGTCGTCGCCCGACCTGCTGTTTGGTTTTGGCAGCGACCCGTTACAGCGAAATATCGTCGGTGTTCTGGACAAGTATCCAGATCTCGCGCTGAAAGGCGTGAAACTGCGCAAGTACGGACAACAGATCATTGCCGCCATTTCAGGAAAACGGATCCACGGAACGGCGACGGTACCCGGCGGAATGAACAAGCCGCTGAGCACCGCCGACCGCTATGCGCTGCTCACGGACATCAAGGATGTGCTGGTCTGGTGCCGGGATGCGGTAACCTTGAACGAGCAAATCCATGTAGAGCATTCCGCACATGCCGGATTTGCCACCATGCCGAGCAACTACCTGAGCATGACAGGCGCCGCCGGAGAGCTGGAGCTATACCACGGCGGGCTGTGCGCCACCACTTCGGACGGAGCGACTATTTTCGACCAGTTTGATTATCGCGGCTATCGCGACATCCTGCGGGAAGAGGTGCGCAGCTGGAGCTACATGAAGTTTCCTTACCTGACTCAACTGGGAAAGGAACAGGGTTGGTATCGGGTCGGTCCGCTGGCGCGAATCAATAACTGCAACTTCATCGCCACGCCGCTGGCCGAAGCGGCACGAAAACGGTTCAGGGAATATGGCCGCGGGGGCATGGTGCATGACACACTGGCATACCACTGGGCGCGCATGATAGAAGCGTTGCACTGTGCAGAATCAATATTTGCATTGCTCCATGATGATGCAATCGTCGGGACTGAACTGGTTGCAGACATGGGCGAGAAACGTCGCGAAGGTATCGGCGTGATCGAGGCGCCGCGCGGTACGCTGTTTCATCATTACCAGATCAACGACGAAGGTTTGATCGTCAAAGCCAATCTGATTGTATCAACCACCAGCAATAATCAGGCGATGAACGAATCGGTGCGCAGCGTTGCCAACGCCTACCTTGATGGCCATGAAATTACCGAAGGCCTGCTCAATCATCTCGAAGTTGCGGTGCGAGCCTACGATCCCTGTTTGTCATGTGCCACGCATGCGATGGGCAAGATGCCGTTGCAGGTTGAATTGATTGATGCATCAGGCAAATTGCTCGATCGCATCACCAAAGGTGGCGACGGCACATTTGACCGTACACCTCGGGCTTAAAATTGAAACTGCTGTTGTTCGGCTTTGGTAATCCCGGGCGCGGTGATGACGCACTGGGCCCGATGCTGGTAGAGCAGGTCGAACGATGCGAATTTGAGAACGTGGTGTGCCAGACCGACATGCAGTTGCAGGTGGAGCATGTCGTTGACCTGGCCGAGTGTGACCGCGTGGTGTTCGTCGACGCCGATATGTGCTGCGCGGAGCCGTTCGAGTGGTCGGAAATTTCTTCTGCGAAAGATGACAGCTATACCTCACACGCAATGAGTCCGTCCGCACTTTTGCATGCCTATCAGCAGGTCTACGGTAGCGTTGCGCCGCAGGCTCAGGTGTTACGCATACGCGGGTATCAGTTTTCACTCGGCGATATGCTGAGTGATCGTGCCGCCGAGAACCTGCGCGCAGCGATCAGGTATATGGACGAGTGGTGTGTCGCAATTAGCGGCAATCGGCGTATAGTTTGAGGCGATCTGAAATATTAGAATAATGAAGTGATCGTTATGTCATTGACATGAAAAGTCGCATGTCCAAATTTGCTGTTTTCGTCCCAGCAATTCTCCTGCTGTCATCCTATTTTCTGTGGTCAAAAAAAGACACGCTTTCCCCCGAAAGATTGACCATTGCCGACGCCGACCAGATCGTTTTTGCGTTGGTCTACATTGCCGATGCCCAGGGCTATTTCAAGGATGAAGGACTGGACGTTAGCTACCGAAAATTCAAATCCGGAAACGATGCGCTTGCTGATGTTTTAGAGGGGAATTCTGATATTGCGACGGTTTACCAGACCCCAGTGGTGGCGGATGTACTTGCCGGGAAGCCAGTTCGAGTTCTGTCGACCCTGCATCGCAGCAACAAGAATACCGCTATGGTGGTGCGCAAGGACATGGGAATCGCCAGCTACGCGGATTTGAGAGGCAAGCGAATCGCGGTTACCAAGGGTACCTATCAGGCCAATCTGCTCAACATGCTGCTGGAAGATGAGCAGATCACACCAGCCATGGTTACCGTGGTCGATATGTATCATCAGGACATGCCGGCGGCGCTGGCCGCCGGCAGCGTAGATGCCGCCGTGACGCGCTGGCCCTATATCGGCATTGCGCAGCAGCAGTCGCCACCCGGGTCGACGCTGGTTTTGACGTCGCCCATGTACAACGAAGTGTCGCTACTGGCTTCGACCGATGATACTGTTGGGAAGAGGAAAGAGGCGTTTAGTCGGCTGATGCGCGCGCTGGTCAAGGCGGAAGATTATGTCGCCAGGCATGATGACGCAGCGTTTGAAATCGCGATTTCTCACTGGTTACGTCCGGCGACGGCAGATGATCGCAAGATATGGGATCAGGTGCAATTGCAACTGCGCGTGGACAACACGCTGCTGCAAGCTATGGAAAATGAAGCGGCCTGGTTTGTGCGTCACAATGCCAATTTGCGTATTCCGAGCTCGCTGAAGGTGTTTATCGACAGCAATTTTCTGGAAGCGGTACGTCCGCAGTTCGTGTTGATCGGGAACTTCGAATGAAACTCGGTCTGAAAGCAAAGTTGATCGGACCCTGGCTGATCTTCATTTTGCTGCTTGGTATAGGTTTTTTCAGCTTCAGAATCTATGGCAACAGGCTGGAGGCTGATACCTACAATCACACCACGCTGCATCAGCAGGCCATATCGATCAGCAAGGAGCTGCTGCTACAGTCACAACACCGCTGGATCTATCTGTTGGAGCATATGGTCGATCCGGCTGCCCCCGCCAAAGTACGTATCGAGGAGAGTGAGGCAGAGAGCTTGAGGCTGTTGAATCAACTGGATCAGTTGGGATTCAAAACCGACAATCAGTTGGTACCTCACGATCGCCATAGCGATGACGTCGTTAAAGATAATCTGATTCTGGCACGCACTGGTGTGAGTGACCTGTATATCCAGTTTGTCGATGCGGTTGACGCCGGTGACGCCATCGGGCAAAAGAAATTTCTCAGGCTGATCGCGCGCAAGATGCGGCTGATCCAGGCTGCAGAAGAGGACTTGATGCAATATCATCTGATCACCCAGCGCGTTGCCCACGATGCCGCGCGTAATGCGCTGGATCAAGCGGTGCTGACGCTGACGCTGAGTGTGGTTGCACTGCTGGTCATTCTGATTGCGCTCACCGTCTATCAAGTTGTCGAAATAGTAGGGCCGCTAAAGCGCCTGACTGATGTAGTAACAACGGTTGACCTCGATCATGCTCAGCTCGTCGACATCGCCGAGACGGATCGTCACGATGAAATCGGTCAGCTGACCAATGCGTTCGTGGTGATAATGCGGCGCATGCGACAGTACATTGATGAGTTGATGTCCAGACAAGGCGAGTTGCTCAAGCAAATGGGCGCTATTGCCCATGTGGGCGGCTGGGAACTGGATCTGGCAACGATGAAATTGCGCTGGACCGATGAAGTGTACCGGATACATGAGGTTGACCCGAACGTTTCCCCCGCGTTGGCAGACGGGATTAAATTCTATGAACCCGAGGCGCGCCCGGTGATCCAGGCCGCAATTGAAAAGGCTGTGGCAGACGGCACGCCCTGGGACCTTGAGTTGCCGTTTATTACCGCAAAAGGAAAACATCTTTGGGTGCGCGCGCTGGGGAGTGCGACATTGGTGGATGGTAAAGCCACGCGCCTGATGGGCGCATTCCAGGATATTACCGAAAGCAAGAAGGCTTCCGAGAAGATACTGCAGGCCAATGCCGACCTGGAAGGATTCAGCTACTCAATCTCGCACGACCTGCGCACCCCGTTGCGAGCGATCGACGGATTTTCGCGGATGCTGCTGGAAGACTATGCAGACAAGCTGGACGGCGAAGGTCAACGTCTGCTCAACGTGGTGCGTTCAAACACCGAGCGCATGTCCAGATTGATAGACGACATTCTGCATTTTTCCCGAGCCGGGCGCACCGAGATGACACTATCGTCCATAGACATGGGAGGATTGGTGCAGCAGGTTGCAGAGGAGTTGATAGCCTCCGGTCATGTTGCGCCAGGTGTCGTGACTATTGAAACTTTGCCGAAGGTATTCGGCGATCGTGCGCTGCTGCATCAGGCCATCGAGAATCTGTTGACCAATGCCATAAAGTTCTCGGCAAAGGTGCAGACTCCCCGGGTTGTCGTAGGTACCTTAGCGCAACATGGCAACACTGTGTTCTATGTGCGGGACAATGGCGTCGGCTTCGACATGCAATACGCCGGGAAATTGTTCGGCGTGTTCCAGCGGCTGCACGGCATCAATGAATATGAGGGAACTGGTATTGGACTGGCCATCGCCAAGCGCATCGTCAATCGACACGGCGGGCGCATCTGGGCGGAATCAGAGCTGGGCAAGGGGGCGACCTTCTTTTTCACCATCCCCACCAGGGAGGAAAATCATGAATAGTTTGAACGTAGCGCCTGAAGTATTGCTGGTTGAGGACAATCCCACGGATGCCGAATTGACGCTGCGCGCATTCAAGAAACATAACCTGTCGAACAATGTATTCTGGGTAAAAGACGGGGCGGAAGCGCTGGACTATCTGTTTTGCCAGGGCGATTACCAGTCACGTGATCAGCAACAACGACCAAAGGTGGTATTGCTCGATTTGCGCCTGCCCAAGGTCGACGGCATGGACGTACTGAAGGCAATCAAGGCAGACCAGCGTACCATGTTTATCCCAGTGGTGGTGCTGACCTCGTCCAAGGAAGATCACGACGTGGAAGCGTGCTACAAGCTGGGTGCAAACAGTTTCATCAGCAAGCCGGTGGAATTTGACGCGTTCATGGAAAAGGTGGCCGAGTTGGGCATGTACTGGGTATTTTTGAATCACCCTCCGGTGATGAACTGACGTGATGTCGCGGCTGAAAATTTTGTCGCTGGAGGATATGCCATCTGATGCGGAGTTGCAGCGGGCCACCCTGCTGCGTGATGGTCTGGAGTTTGACTGGGCATGCGTAGACAATAAATCCGACTTCGAGCGTAGATTGGCCGAGTTTGTGCCGGACATCATACTGGCCGACTACAATCTGCCGGCGTATGACGGCGGTGCGGCACTCGCGTATGCCCAGACGAATTTTCCGCTGATACCGATGATTATCGTTACCGGGACGCTGGGAGAAATCAAGGCAGTACAGCTGATGAAGGGTGGTGCCGCAGACTACATCCTCAAGGACAGGCTGGCGCGATTGCCTGAAGCGGTGCGCAACGCTGTTGCCAATGCGCGGCTCAAAGCAGAACAGTCAGGTGCCGCAGTTAGACTGCAGGATAGTCAAAGCAAACTCAAGGCCAGCCTGCTGGAGTCGATCGTGGCGCTGGCAACTATCGTTGAAAAACACGATCCCTACACCGCCGGTCATCAGCAACGTGTGGCCAGGCTGGCGGTTGCCATTGCCAGAGAAATGAAGGTTGACGAAGATCAGATTGAAGGAATTCATCTGGCCGGGGTGGTACACGATGTCGGCAAGGTGCAGGTACCGGCAGAGTTTCTCAGCAAGCCTGGTAAGTTATCCGATCTGGAATTCGCACTGGTCAAGGAACATGCAAGGGCAGGTTACGAGATCCTCAAGCACATCAAATTTCCTTGGCCGATTGCCGAAACCATACTGCAGCACCATGAGCGCATGGACGGCTCGGGCTATCCGGACGCGCTGACGGGCGAGCAAATTATCCTGCAGGCGCGCATACTTGCGGTTGCAGATGTCGTGGAGGCAATATCTGCCTATCGACTATACCGACCTGCGTTGGGTATTGAGGCGGCATTGAGTGTCATTTCCGAAGGACGAGGCATCAAGTTCGATGCGGCCGTAGTTGATGCATGCATGACTTTAATTCAGGAGAGAGAGTATGACCCACAAGACTGAACATGACCCGTGGAAACTGGATTGGGACGACAACCTGAGCGTCGGCGTCCCCGAGATCGACTACGAGCATCAACACTTTATTTCCCTGGTGAATGATCTCAATGAGGCAATCGTCTGGCGCATGGATATCGACCAGATCAGGCAGTGCATGAAGGCGGTGATCGAAGACGCGATCGCGCATTTCAAGCATGAGGAGGTCATGTTGAGCAATTGGGGTTACCCGGACCTGGCTGCCCACGCGAAATTGCATACGCAAATCCTGGTAGCCCTGGAGCAGATTAACCGGCGCTTTTCTGAGGGAAAGCTGTCGGAATATGACTGGATCGATGCGGGCCTCAAGGTGAAACACATTCTGGTGGAGCACCTGTTGACGGATGATATGAAATATCGCGATTTCAAACTGTCACATCACAGCAAAAGCATTTAGCCGGGACCTCGTTTCAATCGCGACCTGTTGCCTTACCAGCCGCAAACGAAAAGCGGTTGGTCTATTTGGTCCGGCTACAGCGAATGGATGTATAGTTCATGCCGGTGATCGATATGGATCATCTGAACCTGTTTCATAGATTCGTCTGATGCGATAAACAGGAGCAAAACGTGAGAGCAATTCGCCGTCTGGTCACGCTGCTGTTGTTAGCCGTTCTGGCTGCAATGAGCTGCTCTTGTGCACTGGCCGCGGAGCATGATATTCGAATCGGCGTGTTGTCGTTCAGGCCATTGGAAACTACCCTGCTGCAATGGCAGCCCACTGCCGACTACCTGAATAGAAAAATTCCCGGCTATCGTTTCATAGTAATTCCGATGTACTACAACGAGCTTGATCTGGCGATCAACCGCAAGGAATTTGATTTCGTATTGACCAATCCGGAGCATTTTGTAACTGTCCGCGAGGATCATGGCTTGATCGCAATCGCGACATTGATGCCGATCGCGGAGGGTCGTCCTGTTACCAGTTTTGGCGGTGTCATACTCACCCGTTCAGACCGCGACGATATCCGGGATATTGGCGATTTGCGCGGAAAAAAAATTGCGTCGCCATCGGAGCAATCGCTAGGCGGCTACATGATGCAGCGCTGGGAACTATCCAAGGCGGGGCTGGAAATTTCCGATCTGGGCTCGGTTCAGCACACCGGAATGCCTCATGACAAGGTGGTCGTGGAGGTCATGGAAGGCAGAGCCGATGCGGGCTTTGTTCGCACCGGGATTCTTGAAAGCATGGCGCGCGAAGGAAAGATACGCCTGGATAAATTCAAGGTGCTGAATCGCCAGTCAGGCGAGAAATTCCCGCAAATGCTGTCTACGGATTTATCCCCGGAATGGCCCATGGCCGCAGAGCTCTATGTCCCTGACAAACTGGTGAAGATGGTGACACTGGCACTGTTGAACATTCAACCCGACGATCCTGCTGCCAGGCTGGGCAATTATTTCGGGTTTTCGCCTGCAGGAAATTACAATCTGGTCGAAAGCATTATGGTCCGGCTCAAGTTGAATCCGGAGCGCGCGCATGAGTTCGATTTGCGCGATATCACCAGGAAATACGCTCTTGAGTTGATCATCGGCAGCATGCTGCTCATCATTGCAGTGCTATCGACGGCATTCTATCTTGCGAATACCAACAAGCGGCTGCAAAAAAGCAATCGCAAGCGCGCCAATCTGGCTGAGGCACTGCAACGCGCAAATGCAACATTGGAAGAACAGGTTGCCGTACGCACAGCCGAACTTCAGCAAAGCGAACAACGTTCAAAGAAGGCGTTGCAGGAACTGCAATTGCAAAAGCTGGCTCTGGACGAACATGCCATTGTTTCAACCACCGACATCGCCGGAACGATTACCTATGTAAACAAACGATTTTGCGAAATCAGCCAGTACGATGCGGAAGAGTTGATTGGCAAGAATCACCGGATGGTCAATTCCGGCCTTCACCCGAAGGAGTTCTTTATGGAAATGTATCAGGTCATCGGGCGAGGTGAGGTCTGGCACAACGAGGTGTGCAATCGCGCCAAGGACGGCAGTCTGTATTGGTTGGACATGACCGTCGTGCCGTTCAAGGATGAGACCGGCAAGCCTTACCAGTATATATCCATACGTACTGACATTACCAAACGCAAGGAATCCGAACAGGCTATACAGCACCTCGCGTATTACGACCCGTTAACCAGCTTGCCCAATCGGCGCATGCTAATGGACCGGTTGCAACATGCGGTTTCATCAAGCAAGCGCAACAACGAACATGGCGCAATATTGTTCATCGATCTGGACAACTTCAAGCTGCTCAACGATACCAAGGGACACTCGATCGGTGACCAACTGCTGGTGGAAGTCGCCACGCGGCTGAAGTCGTGTGTTCGCGAACAGGATACCGTGGCGCGCCTGGGGGGCGACGAATTCGTTTTGCTGCTGGAAAGACTGGGTACCGAGCATGGGACTGCAGCAGGGCACGCTGAGCGGGTCGCCGAAAAGATATTGCAGGATTTGAATCTGCCATACATGTTGGATGACTACGAATATCACGGCTCGCCAAGTATCGGTATCACGCTGTTCTGCGACAGCACGATCGATGTTGATGATCTGATCAAACACGCCGATTCCGCCATGTATCAGGCAAAGAGCGCAGGGCGCAATTCGGTGCGATTCTACGATCCCGGCACGCAGAAGATCATGGAAGAACTCAGCGTGCTGGAACTTGCGCTACACAGCGCTCTGGAGAAGCAGCAATTTCTACTCCACTATCAGGTGCAGGTAGACGAGGTTGGTCGGCCCATCGGTGCGGAGGCCCTGCTGCGCTGGACACATCCCGAGTTGGGGAACGTACCGCCGGCACAATTTATTCCAGTGGCTGAAGAGACCGGATTGATAGTGAAGATCGGCTATTGGGCGTTGCAGACAGCCTGCGCACAGATCAGGCAATGGGAAGGTGATCCGCTAACGCGTGACCTGGTGTTAGCCGTCAACGTAAGCGTACGCCAGTTCCGGGGAGCGGGGTTCGTAAATCAAGTGAAAGAGATACTGGAGAGTTCCAACATCAATCCGACCAGGCTCAAGCTGGAGATTACTGAAAGCATGGTAATGGAAAACGCCAAGACTACGATCGCCACGATGATGCAGCTCAAGCTGCTCGGGATCAAATTCGCCATGGATGATTTTGGTACCGGCTATTCGTCACTGTCCAACATCAAGCGACTGCCACTGGATCAATTAAAAATAGACCAGTCATTCGTGCGCGACGTGATGATAGATCCGAATGATCAGGCGATTGCGCGCACCATCATTGCCATGGCCAAAAGCATGAATCTGAATATTATCGCCGAGGGGGTTGAAACGGACGAACAACGCCAATTTCTGAAAATCAACGGATGCACCAACTATCAGGGCTATTTGTTCGGCAGGCCATTATCGGCGGATCAGTTTGAATCATATCTCCGGAAATATCATGCAGCTTCGGCCAATGATATGTGACAGCCAATTCCGGAAATAGTAACGCCGCGGATCGCGGCGTTAAATCTTGATGTATGGGACACCAATTTAGTCAGCATGTTGTGCTGGACGTGTAATGATCAACGATGGTTTTTCACTGCAGTGTCGATAGGCGTCTCCTTAAATTGGACAACTAAATCGATAAATCGCGCATCAAACTATCGATGTTTTTATACACCCTAATTCGGCGAATTACAACCGAAAAATTTGCGCGCAAAAAAACGCAATATAGTTACTTTACCTTGCGCAGACTGCCGGCCTTGCCGGCCCGGTGTTCGAGTCCCAGCGTTGCCAGCGTTCGTTCCCGTACCTGATGCAGTAACGCGACATTGTCATCCAGTGACTCGCCGTAAGACGGTATCATCAGCTTCAATTTTTGCTGCCAGTCGTCACCTTTTGCGCGTTGCCTGAAACAGCGTTCGATTACTTCCACCATCGTCTGCACCGATGTCGACGCACCCGGAGATGCGCCGAGCAGTGATGCAAGCGTGCCATCTTTCGACGCGACGATTTCGGTACCGAATTCCAGCCGTCCACCGTTGACATCGCAGCCTTTGATGATCTGTACGCGCAAGCCCGCAGACGCCAGTTCCCAATCCTTCACTTTTGCGTCCGCGTAAAATTCCTGCAAATTTGCTACGCGTTCCTTGTGAGTCTTGAATGCCTCGGTAACCAGATAGCGAGTCAACTCGAAATTGTCGCGAGCTACAGCGAGCATCGGTTTTAGATTCCTGGACTTGAACGACGAAAGCAGGTCGAGCACCGACCCTTCTTTGAGGAATTTGGTGGTAATACTGGCGAATGGTCCGAAAAGCAGCGCCGGTTGCCCGTCTATGATGCGCGCGTCCAGATGCGGCACCGACATCGGCGGCGAACCGCTCGGTGCCCGGCCATATACTTTGGTCGTATGGCGCCTAACCACTTCGGGATTCCTGCAGATCAGCCATTGCCCGCTCACCGGGAATCCGCCGTAACCGCTACTTTCCGGAATGCCGGATTTTTGCAGCAGCGGCAACGCACCGCCACCGGCACCGAGAAAGACGAATCCGGCATCTATGGTCTTGCAGTGGTCAGTGTGATTATCCCTGACACGCACATGCCAACGGCCGTCCGGAAATTGTTTCATGCCGGTAATCGTGTGGCCGAGATTGAGATCGAAGGTGGAATGTTTGGTCAGCGCCTTGACCAGTTTTCGTGTCAGCATGCCGAAATCGACGTCGGTTCCGTGCTTGACCTGGGTGCCGGCTACCGCCTGACCGGGATCGCGATGTTCCATTACCAGCGGCATCCACTCGCGCAGTACCCGATGATCTTCGCTGTACTCCAGTTCTTCAAACAGGTGGTGGGTATGCAAGGCCTGATAGCGCTTGCGCAGGAACGCGACATTCTCCTTGCCCCACACAAAGCTCTGATGGTAAATCGGATTGATGAATTTTTCCGCCGCCGGCAATATGCCGTTTTCTACCAGATAGGACCAGAATTGCAGGGACACTTCATAGGCGGCATTGATTTCCAGCGCGCGTTTGATCTCGATGTCGCCGTTGGCTTTCTGTGGGGTGTAGTTCAGCTCGCAATATCCGGCATGGCCGGTTCCGGCGTTGTTCAGCCCGTGAGAACTTTCATGGGCCACCTTGCTCAAGCGCTCAACCATCATGATTTTCAACGACGGGTCAAGTTGCGCCAACAATTTGCCCAACGTGGCGCTCATCACGCCAGCGCCGACCAGCAATACGTCCACCTTCTTGAGTGACATGACGTTTCATTCCCCGAATCTTCGTTTAGCTCCCGACAGATGCATAACGGATAACTGTCTGCATCTGGGC
>JBARHR010000323.1:0-2136 GCA_049799335.1 Gallionella sp.
GAGCAGCACGTCCACTTTACGTCCGTGCATGGCGCGAGACACTAATGCGGACATCTGGGCGGCCATGAGTGCGGGATTATCCACTGATTCCGGCAATTCAAGCATGAGATCCAGGTCTCCTCCGTGCGCAGTGTCATCAACCCTGGAACCAAAAACTCGCACACGACATTGGCTTCCCGCCTCTTGGCGAGCCAGTCGGAGAATAGTTTGTGTTTGATAGCCAGTCAGGCGCATGATTTAAAATGCGTGCAAGTAAGTCTTAGCCAGTCAAACAGTCAATGTTTCTGTAATGTATCAATAGCGCCAAATAATACCATGCTGCGTCATCGCGCCCGGGGGCTAGCGATTGCCAGTTGGCACACCGTATTCACGATGAGTTCCGAATTTTCAGGAACTGCATATGACGATGATATACCGGTGAATTCGCTTGACTTGAAACACGGTTAATCTCCGCTTGCACTATTCATGGTTGAGGTGATGGGATAAGCCTACGTACCAGCCAACCCACTTCACAATAGAGGTTCACAAACAAGGAGAGCTCTTTTTCTGCCCTTTCCAGGGAATGTCCACACAACTTTGCACTGCAAAAGCGGGCGGAACGTTGGCTCGTTACATCTCAATGTTACCGTGCAAAAACTTTATCAGCAATGGTATGATGGATCATGGCTGAAATTAAAGTCTCCAATGACTCATGGTCATTATCTTCAAAAAATGGCAACGGTGTGCTGCGCCGTGAAGTTTGGGTAAATGAGAAAGGAAGCGTAGTTCGGTACAACTTGGCGTACATCAATCACGAGATTTTCCAAGGTGATAATGGCCGAGTTGTGGGATACGACAATGCGCATGATTTTCATCATCGGCATTTCATGGGCGCGGTTGAACCAGTTAAGTTTGTGAGTTTCGAAGACATCGAAAATAGATTCCAGGCTGACTGGATCAGGTTCAGGAGAAATAAATGAAAACGACTATTAAAGTAACTCACACAGATGAATTTTTTAAGCGTGGCAAGACAATTGCGAAGCTGGCCGATCAAGGCAAGCGGATTCCGCGTGAGCGCATTATTTCTTTCGAAGACCCGGAAGACCTGGCCAGATTAATTACCACCGCGAAATTAATGCTGTTCCGTGAAGTGAAGGAATGTCCGGGATCAATCACCGACTTATCACAACGTCTTCATCGTGATCGTAGCGCAGTTAAACGAGATGTTGATGAGTTGGAGCGTTTTGGTTTGGTGGAAGTGGAAGAAATGCCTTTTCCGGGACATGGCCGCAAAAAAGAGGTCCGTGCAGTTGCCGAGCAAGTGATGCTTGCGATGTAGTTCGTAGTTAACTCCAATATAGTCGTATCAATTTGCGGATGGCATTTTGTTGGCTATGTCAATCAAGGCTGGTACAAAAGCATGGCCGGTTTGCAGGGCGCTGGTTAGCACGACCGGATCTTCAACATATTCGTGAACTATCTGGTTTCTATTGATCCGGCACGGTGAAGACTTGACCCAGTCAGGATAAACGAATGTCGAGGGTCTCAAGTGCTCTGGTGCGCAAGCGCACCTTACAACTGCCGAATTCAAATTTCTATTGGCCGGATCAATAAGGTTGCAAATGGTCATCCACTCGTCGGCAGTTTTCATCAACCCCAACCGTTCAGCTCGGTGTCACTGTTGCGGATGATTTTTCACCCAGGAAAGTCAGACGCAGCGTGAGTAGTGCTCTTGGGGGCAAGCGCACCGATCTGGATAAAATCCGGACCTGCGCGCCAACTTTATTTATAGGGCAAGCGTTCTTCGCGCAAACCGGGCAGATTCTCGAACTCAGGGTCTTTATGCACCAGCGTTGCATCCAATTCCAGCGCAGCGGCGGCAATCCAGGCATCGGCGAGCGAAAGCGGATGAGTTGCCTTGACGCTTGCCGCGCGCTCCAGCAGGGCGGGCGACTCATGCGACCAGATGATAGGCAAACCCAGACAGGCGGCGTATGCTTCGCGCCCTGCCGCCTCCCCCTCATTTTTCCAAACGCGGTACAGCACTTCCATCAGCGAGATAAAACAGCAATGACAGGCGGCACCACCTGTGCCTGCGTCCGCAAGCAGCGCCGCCACCCGTTCTGCGCCTGGCTCGTCACCGCGCAACGTCAGCAA
>JBARHR010000324.1:0-2108 GCA_049799335.1 Gallionella sp.
CATCTTCCTTCTGTTGTAATTGAACTATTGCACTTTTCGAGAAAATCAGGAAGTATATTTTGCTAACGTTTTGATTGATCTTTGTGTCAATAACCATATTTTCTAACGACCTGATTTTGTGCGGTTCGACACTGGGTTTTCTGCACTTCTTTTGTAGGCAAATGCGACATTCGCACGAGACAAACAATTATTGGACATAGCGACGCACGAACGACAACGATTTGTATGCTTTGCGTACCGATCAAGACAGCAAAGGAAGCAGAAAGTCCACTGGATTTTTGAACTCATGGTGTCATTAAAAAATAAAGAACTGGCGCGATATTTGCTTTTATCGTTATCAACTCAAATATGAGTATTAACTGGACGGTTCCGTCCAGCTAATCACTTGTTGAACTAGCCGGAGAACCGGGGAACTATCATCAACGCATTGTAAAAACACAATAAATCGATGATTTGGCCAAGCGCCACAATTCAAAATATCCTGCGTTTGGGATGGAAGACATTCAATAGACTCCATCCACTTCCTGTCTATGTCAGAGATGCTGTTTCTGATCTCCTGGCCTGCCGTACCGCAGCACTTGGAGGGCATGTTCAAGGCTGCCCAGACAGACACTTTATACGGCACTGGTACAACTCCTGCAAGAACCGATTGTGCCCGCAATGTGCCTATATTCTCATAGAGAGATGGTTAGAGAAACAGAAGGCCAGGCTTCTCGGTACCGATCATTACCACGTCATCTTTACGGTCCCGCATCAACTGAACGATATCTGGTTGCTCAATGTTAGGATAATGACCGACATTCTCTTCCGAGCCGTACGAGACACCTTATTCGACTTTATTGAAGATGAGAAACATGTCGGCGGGACGCCCGGAATTATCTCAAGCCTGCATACCTGGAGCCAGACCGTCATTTTCCATATTCACCTCCATTGCCTGGTAACCGGAGGGGCATTGGGAAAAGACGGAAGCTGGCACCAACCGAGACGGAGCAGTTTCCTGCCCTTCAAGGCGGTAATGATCAAATACCGGGGGAAGCTCCTTGATTATCTCGATACTGCCATCAGCAAGAGAGAAATCCAGTTGCCTTCTGGAATGAACCGGCAACAATGGGTGAATCTCCGGAACAAACTGGGCCGCAAGGTAAAATGGAACGTGAATTTTCGAGAACGGTACAAAAACGGCCAAGGTGTTGCGATCTATCTGGCCAGGTATTTACGAGGCGGGCCGATATCCAATAGCAGGGTTATCTCTTGTGATGATAAAGAGGTCACATTCAGCTATCGGGTCAATGGTGAATCCAAGAAGGATGTCATGTCGCTGCCGATCAGCCAGTTCATCCGACGATACCTTCTCCATGTTCCTCTACCCAACAAAAAGCGTGTCCACCATTATGGGCTTTATGCACCGGGTAACAAAGACAAGTTGGATGTATGTCGGCAAATGTTCGGGCAGTTGCCGGTCGGTGAGACGGATTTCTTGACCTGGCAGGAGTATTGCGAGAAGCAAGGAGATCAGCATCCGGAACAGTGCCCTGAGTGCGGCAAAAAACTTGTAACACTCGAAACGATTCCTTCGACAAGAAAGCGGGTGAGCAAATTTCTTCCTCAGCCCGGCCAGGGCATATATTGTGGCGCAACAATTTGTTAAACAGCAATTGGCCTTGATTTGGTCCAACGGAGAGATGCGTTCTGTTCTCAGGAAATTATCATAAGAAATTCGTCAGATAAAGTGATAACGCAAGAGGAAAAGGGAATTTCAAAGCATCAAAGAGCAAAAACACTGGAAAAAACCACTTCGTCATGTTAGGAGATAAAAGAATCGGGCGTTAAGAAAGACATTAAAAAACCATAGGCACGCGCGGTGGCGTCAAGTTCAACAATTGAATCAACCTGACCGCGATCAGAGCCTGTCGTCTGCATACAAACTTTTCGCGCGGCAGGTTATTCAAAACGTTCGCCCGTATCCAAAATGGTGACATATCCCGGAGGAATTTTAGATGAAAAAAGCTATCCGAAGATTTCTAGCATTTATAATGCTTGGCCCTGGAATATTGTGGACTCGTTTCCTGTCGATTTTTATTGGCAAAGAAAGGGCCATTAAATTATGT
>JBARHR010000325.1:0-18215 GCA_049799335.1 Gallionella sp.
AACGTCGTCGTTTCTGGGTCGAGAGCGAAAACCGCTGGGTCAGCCTGCGTCTGACTAATGCAGCGTTGCGTACCATAGACAAGAATGGCATTGATGCCGTCTTGACCGGCATGCGCGCCCGCGGCGACAAAATCTAAGGAGTGTTAAAATGCGCGACAAAATAAAATTGGAATCAAGTGCCGGAACCGGACATTTTTATACCACCAACAAGAACAAGAAGACCACTCCGGAAAAAATCGAAATGAAAAAGTACGATCCGGTGGCGCGCAAGCACGTCATGTACAAGGAAACCAAACTGAAGTAAGCGCTCTTCTGCAGCGGCATAAAAAAGAACCCGCCTAGGCGGGTTCTTTTCGCTCTGAAGCTGTATTAGTGCTGAACCTGAAGTCAATCATGCCTGTACCCACGCCTGCGCTTCCTCGTAATCCGTATACACGCGAATGTCCGCGTCAACGAAGATCCTTGATAGCCAAGCCTGCCAGGTAATCCATTGGTCGTCGGTGACTACTGCAATCTTGCTGAAATCGTGATTATGCTGTTTGCTGAAGAACTTGATTTCTTCCCAGGCAACGTCAAGCGTGTAATTGACCATTGCACGCAGATCGAACAGCAGGTTTACTTCACCGGGAGATTTCAGCTTGTACAAGGACTGTTCTTCAAAAGTCTTGAAGTCGGCCAGTGTGAAATCGCCCAATACGGCGATGTTGACGACTATGTCAGTATGTTCAATGGTGATCATTTTCCGCTTTCTGTTAATGCTTTGGAGTCAGTCGCAAGCTTAGCACACCACTGGCAATGATGAAGGCCATACCCAACCAACTGCTCAGCGATAGTAATTCATTCCATAGCAGCAGGCCAAACAGGCTGGCAAACACTATGGTGCTGTAGGCCAGGCTGCTGACAACCAGCGTGTTTCCGACCCGGTGAGCGTAGGTCATGGCGAGTTGGGCCAGGGTTGCAGTGCTGCCCAACCCCAGAAGAATGACGAACGCCGGGACGGTTATGAAATGTATTTTGCCAAAAAGCATGCCTATGCCACTTCCAACCGAAGCGATCAGACTGAAATAGAACACGATGCGTGCGGCCGGTTCTTGCAGGATGCCAAGCTGCTTCACATTCAGGTAGGCGATGCCTGCGAGGAAGCCGGATATCAGCCCGAGCAATCCAGGAAATAGTTGATCGCGTTGCAACGTCGGATGCAGCAGCAATACCACCCCACAAAATCCGACGCCTATCGCTATCGTCAGCGGTAGGTGAAACTTGTCCTTGTATACCAGCATGGTGAACACAGTAAGAAACATTGGCGCGGTGTAGTTGAGCGTGACCGCAGTGGCAAGCGGCAATACCGTAATGCAGTAAAAGAACAGCGCCAGTGCGACGGAACCCGACAGACCGCGCCACAGATGGGCACGCCAGTGGAGTGTGGACAGGCTGACACGTTGCCGGCGCATGATGCCGTACACAATCAGCATCCCGAAGAACGAGCGATAAAACACCAGCTCCATATGGGTGAAATAGTGCGCGCCGAGTTTGACGAACACACCCATGCATCCGAATAGCAATCCGGCGACCAGCATCCACATCGAACCTCTGGTTTTTTCTGGCATTCGGATTTGGTGATGCGTCTAGCTACCGCGTTTCACGGCAGGTACTGCAGCAATCGCGTGGCGGGAAGCGCTAGGTCCTATGGATATCACGAGTGCGCGACAAGTTCTCGGCGCAAATATTCGTGAAAATGCAACATGCCGTCTTCGGTAGGTGACTGATACGGGCCATGTTCTTCTATGCCGCGCTGATAAAGCGCCTTTCGCCCCCGATGCATGCGCAGGCAGATGACATCGTCCTCCACGGCGGTTTCGTTATAAGCCTGCTGTTCCGCCTCGACGTAATCGCGTTCGAATAGCACGATGTCTTCGAGATAATAGAACTCGACAATGTTGGCACACGCCTCGGCGCCCCTTGGAATGATGGTACTGATAACCAGTGTGCCCGGATACCACTCAACCATGATATTGGGATAGTAAGTCAGCCAGATCGCGCCGTAGTTTGGCATCTTGTCGCCGTGATAACGAAGTACTTGCTCCTGCCACCGACCGTAAGCCTTGCTTCCAACCTTGCGCAGTCCGTTCTTTATACCTACCGTCTGAACACTGTATTGCGCACCAAATTCCCACTTGAGGTCATCGCAATCGACGAAGTTGCCGAGGCCCGGGTGGAACGGGTTGACGTGATAATCCTCGAGGTAGACCTCGATGAAGGTTTTCCAGTTGAAGGCGTATTCGATTACCTCGACGCGATCCAGCATGTAACCTGAAAAATCGAGATCCTGCATTACACCGACGGCTTCCAGATCTTTGGCGATGTTACGCCTGCCGGAAAACAGCAGGCCGTTCCAGTTTTGCAGCGGTGACTTGTTCAGATGCAGGCAGGGATTCTGCGGGAAGTGCGGCGCTCCCATCAATTGGCCGTCGGTTTGATAAGTCCAGCGGTGGATAGGGCATACGATGTGCCGAGCATTGCCGCGACCCTGCAACATGGTGGCCTGGCGATGGCGGCAGATATTGCTCAGTAATTCCACGCCATGCTGGTTGCGTACCAGCAGTTGGGATTCACTTTCCAGCACCTGGTAATCGCCGAGGTTGGGCACCATTAATTCATGACCGACGTAGCTGGGCCCCTGATCGAATAGCAGGCGTTTTTCCAGTTCCAGTATTCTGGAATCGAAGTACCAGCTTAACGGGAGTTGCTCGGGAACTTTAGTGAGACGAGCTAACTCTGCAATTTCTGACATTCCCACTTCCTTCTCAAAATAAAGTGTGTACGAGATTTCGTAGGGGGTACGGATTGTCCCCGATAATGGTGGGCAGGGCAATAATAATTGGCTCTGATGTAGACGCTTGGGTAAAATAGCAGTCTTTCGCTAACAGAGGCGGCTATGGCTAGCCATACAAAAAAAGCAGGCACGCAACCTGAACTGGGATTCGAATCTGCTCTGGCGGAACTGGAAAAACTCGTCAACGATATGGAATCCGGCAAGTTGACGTTGGAAGATTCGCTTGCTGCGTACAAGCGCGGCGCGGAATTGCTCGCATTTTGTCGTACTCGACTTGAAGACGCTCAACAACAGGTGCAGGTGCTCGAGGAGGGCGTGCTGAAGGATTTTTCCAGCGGTGATGAGGCTGGGCAGAGTTGATGGTTGTCGATTTTCAAAGCTGGATCTGCGCGCAGCACGCACAATTCGAAAGGACGTTGGACGGTCTATTGCCGGGTGCGGAGATTGTTCCGCAGCGCCTGCATCAGGCGATGCGCTATGCGGTTCTGGATGGCGGCAAGCGAGTGCGTCCGTTACTTACGCTTGCGGCGGGTGACGTTTCCGGTGCCGGGAAGGAAGCGCTGTTCATTGCTGCTGCTGCAGTCGAGCTGATACATGCCTATTCCCTGGTACACGACGACCTGCCCTGCATGGATGATGACGTACTTCGGCGTGGCAAGCCGACTTGTCATAAACAATACGACGAAGCAACCGCGTTGCTGGTGGGTGACAGCTTGCAGTCGCTTGCGTTTCAACTGTTGGCGGAACGCAAGCTGACCGATGACGCTGCACGCCAGCTACAGATGGTCAACCTGCTCGCGGTGGCCAGCGGTTCGCGCGGCATGGCGGGAGGTCAGGCTATCGATCTGGCAAGCGTTGGCAAGTCGCTCACTGTCACCGAGTTGGAATTCATGCACATACACAAGACCGGGGCACTAATACGTGCCGCCGTGCTGTTGGGTGCTTATTGCGGTAGCGAATGCCGTGCTGAGCAGATCGAAAAATTGGATCATTACGGAAAATTAATTGGGCTGGCATTTCAGGTAGTCGACGACATACTTGATTGCGAGTCCGATACCGTCACCTTGGGAAAGACCGCCGGGAAGGACGCGGAACACGACAAGCCGACTTACGTCAGTGCGTTGGGCATACAGCGTGCGCGGGATATGGCGAAGGGGCTGCATCAGGAAGCTTTGAAAACGCTGGAAGAGTTTGGTGATCAAGCGCGACGTCTGCGTGAACTTGCCGATTTCATTGTGTTGCGAAAGTTCTGATGTATTCACTTCTGAACACTATTCGTTGTCCCGATGATCTGCGTCTTCTTGCGCGCGAACAATTGCCGGAACTGGCGAAACAATTGCGCGAATTTCTGGTGGAATCGGTCAGCAGGACTGGAGGACACCTTTCGTCAAATCTCGGAACTGTAGAACTGACTATCGCATTGCACTACGTCTACGATACCCCGGAAGACCGGTTGGTGTGGGATGTCGGTCACCAGACTTATGTGCACAAAATCCTGACCGGACGACGCGAGGCGATGAGCAGATTGCGCATGGCTGGCGGGATGGCAGGGTTTCCGAAGCGTGATGAAAGCCCCTTTGACACCTTTGGTACCGGACACTCCAGCACATCGATCAGCGCAGCGTTGGGTATGGCGGTGGCGGCCAAGTTGCAAGGTTCCGAGCGTCGCGTTGTGGCGATTATCGGGGATGGCGCGATGTCCGGAGGTATGGCCTTCGAGGCGCTTAACAACGCGGGCGCGATGGATGCCAACCTGTTGGTTGTTCTGAATGACAACGACATGTCCATATCGCGTCCCGTTGGCGCACTGAACAATTATTTGGCGAGACTGATTTCCGGTGGGTTCTATTCGGCGATGCGGCGCGGCAGCGAAAAAATGCTCAAGGGTATGCCGCCGGTGCTGGAATTTGCCAAACGGGCGGAGGAACATGTCAAGGGTATGGTGGTGCCGAGTACCCTGTTTGAGGAATTCGGATTCAACTATATCGGTCCCATTGATGGCCACGACACGGAAGTGTTGCTTGACACGTTGCGTAACATACGCAAGTTGAGCGGACCACAGTTCCTGCACATTGTCACTCAAAAGGGCAAGGGATATGCGCTCGCGGAACAGGATTGCCTGCTATACCACGGCGTCAGCAAGTTTGATCGCACCAGTGGCATTGTTACCAAACCCGCGATGGCAGATGCGGGCGGGAAGCTGCCGAAGCCGAGTTACACGCAGGTATTCGGCCAGTGGTTGTGCGACATGGCTGCCAAAGATGGGCGCCTGGTCGGTATTACTCCTGCCATGTGCGAAGGCTCCGGACTGGGCGATTTTGCAAAATCCTATCCGGAGCGTTATTTCGATGTCGGCATCGCCGAGCAGCACGCGCTGACCTTTGCTGCCGGACTGGCGTGTGACGGCTACAAGCCGGTGGTGGCAATTTATTCGACTTTCTTGCAGCGAGCCTACGACCAATTGATCCACGATATCGCAATACAGAATTTGCCGGTCGTGCTGGCGATAGACCGTGGCGGACTGGTCGGTGCGGATGGCGCGACCCATGCGGGAAGTTTCGATCTTTCCTTCTTGCGGTGCATACCCAACATGACCGTGATGGCACCCGCAGACGAAAATGAGTGCCGCCAGATGTTGTATACGGCTTTCATGATGGATACTCCAACTGCGGTGCGCTATGCGCGCGGCACCGGACCAGGCGTGACAATTGACAGAGAAATGACCATGTTGCCGATAGGAAAGGGTGAATTACGTCGTGCCGGCAAGAAAGTCGCGATACTTGCATTCGGGTCCATGTTGACGCCCGCGATGTCCGCGGGTGATGCGCTTGATGCGACGGTCGTGAACATGCGCTACGTGAAACCTCTTGACGTGGAACTGGTGGCGCACCTTTCCGGGTCACACGACTTGCTGGTAAGCGTTGAGGAGAACACGGTTCAAGGCGGCGCCGGCAGTGCAGTTGCCGAATGTCTGATGATGCAAGGCAATATCACGCCGCTCCTGCAACTTGGCTTGCCAGATAATTTCGTTGAGCAGGGCGAGCACAGTCAACTGCTATCGGAGTGTGGCCTAGATTCCAAAGGGTTGATTGCAAGCATAAATTATAAATTGACCAACTAAATTTGTCGGGATTGGCTATAATCACAGTCCCAAGCAACAGGACAGGACACTTATCATGAATTCTGCCGCTCACCCGAAAATCGCGGATGTGCAAAGTTCTCCCGATACCCGCCAGCTAGCCATCAATCGTGTCGGCATAAAAGGAATACGTCACCCAGTCAAGGTAAAGGACAAGAGCGTTGGCGTGCAACACACCATTGCCAACTTCAGCATGTACGTCCATCTGCCGCATAACTTCAAGGGTACGCACATGTCTCGATTTGTCGAGATACTCAACCGTCATGAACGCGAGATTTCGGTAGAGTCTTTCGAAAGCATGTTGCAGGACATGGTGACGCTTCTGGAAGCGAAGTCCGGGTTCATTGAGATGAATTTCCCCTACTTCGTCAACAAAACCGCCCCGGTATCCGGGGTGCAAAGCCTGCTCGACTATGACGTAACTTTCGTTGGCGAATACGTGAATGGCAAGGCGCGGTTCACGATGAAAGTGCTGGTACCGGTGACCAGTTTATGTCCGTGTTCGAAAAAGATTTCCGATCGCGGTGCGCATAATCAAAGGTCACACGTTACACTGACAATTCGTACCAATAGCTTTGTCTGGATAGAGGATGTGGTGCGTATGGCGGAGGATCAGGCGTCGTGCGAGTTGTACGGCCTGCTGAAACGCCCCGACGAAAAGTTTGTCACGGAACTTGCGTATGACAACCCGAAATTCGTTGAAGATATGGTGCGAGACGTGGCGGCAGTCCTGAATGCGGACGATCGCATTGACGCCTACATCGTAGAGTCGGAAAATTTTGAGTCGATACACAACCACTCAGCATACGCACTGATCGAACGCGACAAGTCCATGGAATGAGCAGCAAAGCTGAGCTTTGTTGCGGTTCAGAATAAGCCGCAAAACCATTGCGAAATGGATGTTCCCTACCGATGAAGCCGATTGCCATTTTCCGTTTTTCTGCCACCGAAGGTCCGGGATATTTCGCGGAGTTTCTCGACCAGCACGAGCTGGACCGAGAGCTGATTTACCTCGATACGGGCGACATCGTTCCCGGTCACGCGGCGGCTTATTCGGGTTTGGCATTTATGGGCGGCCCGATGAGCGTCAATGATGAATTGCCTTGGATTACGCCAGTTCTCGCGCTAATCAGGAACGCAATGGCACTGGATATTCCTTTGCTCGGGCATTGCCTGGGCGGGCAGCTGATTTCAAAGGCGCTGGGAGTTGCCGTCACACGAAATCCGGTCAAGGAGCTGGGGTGGGGCGAAGTTGTGGTGTCCAACAATCAAATTGCGCGCGACTGGTTTGGTGATGTGCACCGTTTCCCAGCGTTTCACTGGCACGGTGAAACATTCGCGCTGCCGAAGGGTGCAACACACCTGCTTTCCAGTCAACATTGCGCGAATCAAGCCTATGCCGTGGGTAAACACCTGGCACTGCAGTGCCATGTGGAAATGACGGCGGAAATGATTTCAACATGGTGCGAGGCGGGCGCAGACGAAATTGCCGCAGCTTCCGGTCCGGCAGTGCAGCAAGCTAGCCAGATGCGGGACCAGATGCGCGATCATTTGCCGACCATGCGTCTGGTCGCGACGGTGCTGTATACCCGCTGGATCAAGGGTCTGCAAACTTGAATTGGCTCCCTTTCGATATTCGTACGAAATGCGGAGTTCGGGTATAGTTGCCCCGTTCCGAAAAGTAGGGAACACATGTGCGAAATTTAACGAGAGGGATACCATGAAGAAGTTTATCGTATTGACTTGTTTGGGTTTGGCAATAGTTATGTCCGCTCCTGTTATGGCGGGGCAACAACAGGAGAAAATGAAGGGCTGTAGTCGGGAAGCGAAGAATGGCGGGCTAAAAGGAAATGAGCGCAAGGCGTTCATGCGCAAGTGTCTGAAGAAGGATAATGCGCTGAACTCCGCCGCGACTGAATCGGTGCCCGCACCTGACAAAGCCAGGAAGCCCGACAAATGAATTCCCGCGAGGCCGACGCGAGAATCTGGGAGCTCTGAGATGGCGAACGCAAAGCTATAAATGAGTTCCCGACACAAGCAATGTTAGGATGCTCGCCCCCTGAACGCGCCGCAAGGCGCGTTTTTCGTTACGGTCGAAAACGCCTGCGGTGTATAATTCCGCACCACGCTAAGTGGTCGCAAACCCTAACATTCCCTTCGATTGCATGATCAAACGTATTCTTAAGCGGGTTTTTCGCAAGTCGGCAAAGATCAGGACTGCCGGAAACGCGCAGATAATTCCCTGCGATTTGCACGGTGTGGCGCGCGAACAGATCAGCTACGGTGCTTTGAGAGTGACCGACGGGTTGCAGGCGGCCGGGTATCAGGCGTTTGTGGTTGGTGGCGCAGTTCGGGACTTGTTGCTGGGCAGAAACCCCAAGGATTTTGACGTGGCAACCAACGCCACCCCGGAAGACGTGCGCCGGGTATTTCGGCGCGCGCGGATAATTGGCCGTCGTTTCAAGCTGGTACACGTCATGTTTGGCGAAGAGATGGTCGAGGTCTCGACGTTTCGACGAATGGTGGAGACTGGAGACGCGCAGACCGATGAACACGGCCGCCTGCTGCGCGATAACGAGTATGGCGACCAGGAGCAGGATGCCGCACGCCGGGATTTTACCGCCAATGCCATGTTTTACGACCCGGCGACGCTGGCTATACACGATTATCACGGCGGCTACGAGGATACGCGCAAGAAATTGTTGCGCATCATCGGTGACCCGCTGGTGCGTTACCGCGAGGATCCGGTGCGCATGTTGCGAGCTGTTCGCTTGTCGGCAAAGCTGGGCATGAAACTCGACGAAGCGACTGCAGCGCCCATCGAAAACATGAAAGGACTGCTGGCAAACGTTCCACAAGCGAGGTTGCTGGACGAAGTGCTGAAGATGTTGCTTTCCGGGCATTCGGTAGTCTGCATACAACAGTTGCGCAAGATGAACCTGCACCATGGTTTGTTGCCGTTGCTCGATGTAATTCTGGAGCAGCCGCTGGGCGAGAAATTTGTGATGCTGGCGTTGCGCAGCACCGACGAGCGACTTAGTCAGGATAAGCCGGTTTCCCCCGCGTTTCTGTTTGCGGCGTTGCTGTGGCACGAAGTGCTGGCGGCCTGGAAAATAAGAGTCCAGCAGGGGGAACGTCCGGTGGGTGCAATGCATGCGGCCATGGATGATGTGTTGGGTCGGCAGAAACAACAATTGGCTATTCCGCATCGTCAGGACGCGGTGATGAAGGAAATCTGGCTGTTGCAACAGCGTTTCGAGCAACGCTCCGGCCAGCGCCCGTTCCGTTTGCTGGAGCAGCCGCGTTTTCGTGCCGCCTACGATTTCCTGCTGCTGCGCTGCGCCAGTGGCGAAGTGGACGAGCAGCTTGGACTGTGGTGGGATGAGTTTCAAATTGCCGGAATCGAGCGCCAAACCGAAATGCTGCAACCCGCGGGAGCGGGAGATGAAAGACGCAGGCGCCGTAAACCTCGCAGGAAGAAATCTACCGGGCCCAAGAACGCTGTTGAGGCCGGTGAGTCGCCCGAGTGATGCGCCATATTGCCTTTGTTGGCCTGGGCAGTAACCTGGACGATCCGTACCATCAATTGCAGCGCGCCTTCCTTGCACTCGCAAATTTGCCCGATACCAATATGATTGCCCGATCGGCTCTGTATCGCAGTGCGCCGATGGGCTACGCCGATCAGCCGGATTTTCTGAACGCAGTTGCCCAGATTAAAACGGCGTTGTCGCCGCACGCATTGTTGTCGGCGCTACTGGAAATCGAACACGGTCACGGTCGCCAGCGTACTTTCCGCAACGCGCCGCGTACTCTGGACATGGATATCCTGCTATATGACGATGTGCAAATGCATGAACACGGATTGACCATCCCCCACCCGCAAATGCATCTGCGTGCTTTCGTGTTGCGGCCGCTGTTGGAAATTGCTCCGGACGTTGTTATTCCCGCGCTGGGTCAGGCGCAGTACGCGCTGCAGCAGTGCCGGGATCAGACTCTGGAACGGCTTGCCGATGTTGCTTGATCGTTGCCGTTATATTGTCGTGGAAGGTCCGATAGGTGTCGGAAAAACCAGTCTCGCGACTCGGCTTGCGCGGCATATTATTGGCACAACGGTGCTGGAAAAGCCGGAAGAAAACCCGTTTCTTGCAAAGTTCTATCAGGATCCTCAGCGCTATGCGCTGGCCACACAGCTGTTCTTTCTGTTTCAGCGCAGCAATGAAGTGCGCGATCTGGCGCAAATGGATTTGTTCAGCGCGCATACGGTCGCTGATTATCTGTTCGACAAGGATCCACTGTTTGCCAAGCTCAATTTGAGCGATCAGGAATTCGTGCTCTACCAGCAGATTTTCCATGCCTTGCAATTGGAGGCACCTGCCCCGGATCTGGTCATCTATCTCCAGGCTACGCCGGAGACGCTTGCCGAACGGGTGCGCACGCGCGCGAAAACCTACGAGCTGGGCATGAGTGAAAGTTATTTGTTTCGCCTTTCGCAAAGCTACAGCGATTTCTTCTATCATTACGATGCAGCGCCGGTAATGGTGGTAAATAGTGAGCGCCTCAATTTTGTGGATGGCGATGAGGATTTCGGGTTGTTGATCAATCGTATCGAAGAAATGCGCGGCCCCCGCGAGTTTTTTAGCAAAGGATAATTATGCGCACTACCCTGACTGACCTGCAAACGTTGCGCGACAAGGCTGAACGCATTGCGGTATTGACCTGCTATGACGCGAGTTTTGCCGCTTTGCTGGAATCGAATGGTGTGGACGTCCTGCTCGTCGGCGATTCGCTGGGTATGGTTTTACAGGGCCACGAATCTACGCTGCGGGTCTCGCTGGACGATATGGTCTACCACACCGCGTGCGTTGCGCGCGGGTCGAAGCAGGCATTCGTTGTGTCAGACATGTCTTTCGGAACGTTTCAGATCAATCCGGAAAAGACTTTTGAAAATGCGGCCAAGTTGATGATGGCCGGTGCTCAGATGGTCAAACTGGAAGGCGGTGCCGCGATGGTGGAAACGGTACGCTTTCTTACCGAACGCGGTATCCCGGTGTGTGGCCATATCGGTCTGACCCCGCAATCGGTAAACCAGTTGGGCGGGTACCGGGTGCAGGGAAAGGATTCCGCGTCTGCTCAAAGAATGCTGGAAGACGCAACTGCACTGGAACAAGCCGGTGCCGGAATGATCGTTCTTGAGGCCGTTCCCGCTTTGCTTGCGGCGGAAATTACCGCGCAACTTTCCATTCCCACGATAGGCATCGGAGCGGGCGTGAGTTGTTCGGGTCAGGTGCTGGTATTGCACGACATGCTGGATGTCTACCCTGGAAAAAAACCGCGGTTCGTGAAGAATTATATTCTGGGTGCCGGAACTGTAGGCGACGCGGTCGCATGCTATGTGCGGGAAGTCAAGGCGGGCAGCTTTCCTGCGGCCGAGCATAGTTTCTGAGCATATCTGGTTATGTACCAGTAGTCGGCGATATGGCGGTCGTAGCTCGGCAAGTGTGTCAAACGGCTGGCCACATTGTCTGGCGTTCGCAGAGCCAGAGTACGCAACAATTCGTAGAAAACAAAAACTCCCGGGTGTTCCCAAGCTTTTTTATCTATTTGTCAACGGAGGTATCGCCATGCCGTCATCGGCAAAGCTGGATGTATTGTCAAGAAATCCCGAATTCGTTGACTCGCCGACAGGGCGTAGTGATGACGTGATCGGTTGTTGCTCAATTAAAGTTCTGTAGGTGTCGTTGCCATGCTAATCATCTCGTCCATTTCCGAACTTCGTACGCGACTATCTGGCGAACGCGCCATCGCTTTCGTCCCTACGATGGGCAACCTGCACGAAGGCCACCTGGCTCTGATGCGTCTCGCTCGTGAGCACGGTGACTGTGTCGTGGCGAGCATCTTTGTGAATCCGCTGCAATTTGGACCGAACGAGGATTTCGACACTTATCCGCGCACCTTCGATGCCGATTGTGCCAAGTTGCAAGGCCTGGCGGATGTGCTGTTTGCTCCGTCGGCAGGCGAGATGTATCCGACCGCGCAAATTGTATTTGTCGAACCACCACCGATTGCGGAGGAGCTGGACGGCAAGTCACGCCCGGGACATTTCCGGGGTATGGCGACCGTGGTACTCAAACTGATGAATATTGTGCAACCGCAGGTCGCGGTGTTTGGCAAAAAAGACTACCAGCAATTGCACATTATTCGCCAGATGGTGGCGCAACTGAATCTGCCGGTAAAGATAATCGGCGGCGAGACTATACGTGCGAAGGACGGTCTGGCGCTGAGTTCGCGCAACCAGTACTTGAGTCTGGTAGAGCGCGGGGAGGCGGCATGTCTGTACCAAACCTTGCAGGACGTAGGTCAGGCAATAATTCGCGGAAATATGGATTTTGAACGATTGCAGCGGCAGGCCGTCGAAACGTTAGCGGCGCGTCGCTGGGTTGTAGATTATGTTTCAGTCCGCGATCAGTCCGATTTAAAGCAGGCGACCGTTGCTCAGCGCGTTTACGCAATACTGGCTGCCGCGAGATTGGGAAATACCCGCTTGATCGACAATGTTGAAGTTCACTTGGACGATTGATAGGCCGGTTTGCTGAGGCACCTCGGTGCGATATAATCCGTACCCATTGAATCGGGAGGTATTCCATGCAGAGAATCATGCTTAAAGCCAAGTTGCACCGGGTGCGTGTTACGCATTCCGAGTTGCATTACGAGGGCTCGTGCGCAATAGATGATGATCTGCTGGAGGCTGCCGACATTCGTGAATACCAGCAGATAGACATTTACAATGTCAGCAATGGAGAGCGCTTTACCACCTACGCGATTCGTGCGCAACGCGGCTCCAGAGTCATATCCGTAAATGGCGCTGCGGCGCATAAAGCGAATCCCGGTGATATCCTTATCATCGCAAGTTATGCGATGTACAGTGAATTGGAATTGCAGAAATTTCACCCGCAACTGGTCTATGTTGACGAGCACAACCGCATCATAGCGAGTCGCGCAGAGATTCCTGTTCAGGCGGCGTAAACCTTGCGCTGCGGATTGTCACAGCAAGTGCCTGAATCAGCTTTTTTGAATTGCTTCCGCCTAGTCTATCCTTAATGTCTATGCAAGTACTGGCGACCACTCGGCCATTAATTGCATGCGCAAACGTGTCGTGGCGGCATCTTCGTTGACCATAGGTGCGTTCGCAGGTAGCATTCGAAGCTTGTTGAAACTACGGGGTGGAATCGAAATGCGACGCAAACTGGTTGTGGGGAACTGGAAAATGTACGGGCGTTTGGCGAGCAATGAGGCTCTGCTGCACGGCGTTCTGGCTGGCGTACGCGATCTTCGTGGTGCGGACTATGCGGTTTGCGTGCCCTATCCCTACTTGGCGCAAGTCCAGAGTTTGTTGCAGGGCAGCAATGTTGCATGGGGTGCGCAGAACCTCAGTCCACAAGAACAGGGCGCGTTTACCGGTGCGGTGGCGCCCGGCATGCTGGCGGACTTTGGGTGCAGCTACGTGATCATAGGCCATTCGGAGCGCCGCGGTTTGTTTCACGAGAGCAATGAGATAGCCTCTGCCAAATTTGATGCAACGCTCAAGGCGGGAATGACCCCGATATTCTGCGTCGGCGAAACTCTGTCTGAGCGAGAGTCCGGCATTACCGAGCGAGTAGTGGCTACGCAACTGGACGCCGTGCTTAGTCGTGCCGGAGCAAAAGCGCTGTCCAATGCGATCATCGCATATGAACCGGTGTGGGCAATCGGCACTGGAAAGACCGCTACGCCTGAGCAGGCACAAACGGTCCACGCCTTCATACGGCAGCGGGTTGCACAACAAGATAGCCAGGTAGCACAGAGCTTGTGTATACTCTACGGCGGAAGTGTCAAGGCTGCCAACGCGGTCGAGTTGTTCGGAATGCCGGATATAGACGGCGGATTGATCGGCGGCGCATCACTAGTGGTGGAAGATTTCGTGGCCATTTGCCGGGCAGCGCAGCGTTAAATTTGTATTTTTGGAGTAATGCGTGGAAACATTGGTTTGGGTAGTGCACATCATTGCAGCTGTGGTGCTGATTGGTTTAGTTTTGGTACAGCACGGTAAGGGCGCTGACATGGGTGCCGCGTTTGGTTCCGGTTCAGCGGGAAGTCTGTTCGGATCGAGCGGTTCCGCGAATTTTCTAAGTCGCAGTACTGCCATTGCGGCGACGATGTTTTTCGTTACGAGTTTGTCTCTGACCTATATCTATTCGCATCCAGCTGAGCAGTTGGGAGTGATGGATAAAGTGAACTCTGGGGCTGCAAAGTCCGTCTCTATCGCTCCGGTAGCAAACCCCGTGGACACATCAAAGTCCAAGGAGATCCCTAAGTAGTCTGAGGGTGATTTTGCGGTTGTGGTGGAATTGGTAGACACGCAAGCTTGAGGTGCTTGTGCTCGAAAGAGCGTGGGAGTTCGAGTCTCCCCATCCGCACCAGGAATTAAGCGGGCACCCAATGGGTATTCGCAAGAAAAAATGATTATAAAGTGATTCCGGAAGCATCCGAGAGTCATACTGAAAGGCAAGGGGGAAAGACTCAATGTTGGAAAACTATTTTCCGGTACTGCTGTTTATCTGTGTCGGCCTCGCGATAGGTGTAATTCCGGTGTTGCTGGGCAAGTTGGTCGCTCCAAATCGGCCCGATGCGGAAAAGCTTTCACCCTATGAATGCGGTTTTGAAGCGTTCGAGGATGCACGCATGAAATTTGACGTGCGTTACTATCTGGTTGCCATCCTGTTCATTTTGTTTGATCTTGAAATTGCCTTTCTCTTCCCTTGGGCAATTGTCCTCAAGGAAATTGGTAAGCTGGGTTTTGTTTCCATGATGATCTTTTTGGCCATTTTGGTAGTTGGGTTTATCTACGAGTGGATGAAGGGAGGCCTGGAATGGGAATAGAGGGCGTACTAGAAAAAGGTGTCGTGACCACGACGCTGGATACCATAATCAATTACACGCGAACCGGTTCCCTGTGGCCGATGACGTTTGGCTTGGCATGTTGCGCGGTGGAGATGATGCAGGCCGGCGCGGCACGTTATGATCTTGATCGTTTTGGCGTGGTTTTCAGACCCAGCCCGCGCCAGTCGGATGTGATGATCGTGGCCGGCACGCTTTGCAACAAGATGGCGCCAGCCTTGCGCAAGGTATATGACCAGATGGCTGAGCCGCGCTGGGTTATTTCGATGGGCTCATGCGCCAACGGCGGCGGCTACTACCACTATTCCTATTCGGTGGTGCGCGGATGCGACCGTATCGTGCCGGTGGACGTGTACGTGCCCGGCTGTCCGCCAACCGCGGAGGCACTGTTGTACGGCATCATTCAACTGCAAAACAAAATTAAACGGACCAACACTATTGCGCGTTAGGGTGATCTATGGCTTCTGATATGAGTACCCAGCGTACTAGCTTGAACAACATACTAGGCGACAAGTTGTTCAGCATTGACGAAAGACTCGGCGAATTGACAGTCGTTGTCAAAGTGGCCGACATGCTGGACGTATTCAAGCTGCTCAGAGATTCGACGGAATTGCGTTATGAGCAGTTGATGGATCTTTGCGGGGTGGATTATTCCACCTATGGCAGTGACATCGTCGAAGGCGGCGCCTATCTCAAGGCCGACGAAAATACCGCTGCTACCGGCAGACATGTATCACGCTTTGCGGCTGTCTACCATCTGCTGTCGGTTGCCCACAACAGGAGATTGCGGGTTCGTGTGTACGCCGAGGACGATGAATTTCCCATACTGCCTTCTGTGATCGATATCTGGCCCTCGGCCAATTGGTACGAGCGCGAAGCGTTCGACCTTTTCGGCATTAGCTTTTCCGGACATCCGGACCTGCGCCGCATCCTGACCGACTACGGTTTTGTGGGCAATCCGTTCCGCAAGGATTTCCCGTTGTCAGGTCACGTGGAGATGCGCTACGACCCGGAACAACAGAGGGTTATCTATCAACCTGTTTCGATCGAGCCGCGTCAGGTAACGCCGCGTATCGTCCGGGAAGAAAATTACGCTGGCAACTCAGGACTCAAGTAATGGCTGAGATCAAGAACTACACGATGAACTTTGGGCCGCAGCATCCGGCCGCGCATGGCGTGCTGCGTTTGGTTCTGGAACTGGACGGCGAGGTGATCGAGCGTGCCGATCCGCATATTGGCTTGCTGCATCGCGCTACGGAGAAGCTGGCGGAGCACAAGACCTTTCTCCAGTCCGTGCCCTATATGGACCGCCTCGACTATGTCTCCATGATGTGCAATGAGCATGCATATGTCATGGCAGTGGAAAAACTGGCCGGCATCGAAGTCCCTGTTCGCGCCCAGTATATCCGCGTGATGTTTGACGAAATCACCCGCATCCTGAATCACTTGTTGTGGTTGGGCGCGCACGGTCTCGATCTGGGTGCGATGACCATGTTCCTGTATTGTTTCCGCGAACGCGAAGATTTGATGGATGCGTATGAAGCTGCGTCCGGCGCGCGCTTGCACGCTTCCTACTATCGTCCGGGTGGCGTTTATCGCGATCTGCCGGACACGATGCCGCAGTACCAGGCTTCAAAGATACACAACGCGGCAGCGGTGAAAAAACTCAATGAAAATCGCCAGGGATCGTTGCTGGATTTCCTCGAAGACTTTACCAATCGTTTTCCCGCCTGTGTCGACGAATACGAAACGCTGCTGACGGACAATCGCATCTGGAAGCAACGCACCGTGGGTATCGGCGTGGTTCGCCCCGAGCGTGCATTGGCGCTGGGCTTCAGCGGTCCGATGTTGCGCGGCTCGGGTATCGAATGGGATTTGCGCAAGACGCGGCCCTACGAGACTTATGACCGCATTGATTTCGATATTCCCGTGGGCGTAAACGGCGACTCATATGACAGATACCTGATCAGAGTTGAAGAGTTTCGTCAGTCCAACCGCATCATCCGCCAGTGTATCGACTGGCTGCGCGTCAACCCGGGTCCGGTCATGTGCCAGAATCACAAGGTTTCTCCGCCTGATCGCGTGGCCATGAAGGAAAACATGGAGGAACTTATCCATCACTTCAAATTGTTCACGGAAGGCATGCACGTGCCGGAAGGTGAGGCCTACGCGGCGGTTGAACACCCCAAAGGCGAATTTGGCATCTACATGATTTCCGATGGTGCCAACAAACCGTATCGCATGAAGATACGCGCACCCGGCTTTGCGCATATGTCGGCACTGGATGAGATGTCGCGCGGACACATGATCGCCGACGTGGTGGCCATCATCGGTACACAGGACATCGTATTCGGCGAGGTAGACCGATGATGGCAGTTACTGCAAACAAGAAATTCGGGGTGTCCTGATGTTGTCCGAGCAAATACAGTCTTTGATCAACCGTGAGTTAAGAAAATATCCCGCGGATCAGAAGCAATCCGCAGTGATGGCAGCGTTGCGTTTTGTGCAGGACGAAAAGGGTTGGGTATCCTCCGACGATATGACCGATGTTGCGGCCTTTCTGGGTATGGCGCATATGGCAGTTTATGAGGTGGCGACCTTTTACCATATGTACAACCTCAAACCGATGGGGAAGCATACCATCACCGTATGTACCAATCTGTCTTGCACCCTGTGCGGCGCGGGCGATACAGTGGCTTATCTGCAGTCCAAGCTGGGCATAGGGCTGGGCGAGGTTACTGCAGACGGAAAATTCGGCTTGCGCGAAGGAGAGTGTATGGGCGCGTGCAAGGATGCACCATTATTTACGCTTAACAACAAGAAACTCTGCGGCAAGCTGAGCGATGAAAAGATTGATCAAATCTTGGCGGAATTGGATAAATCATGAGAGGTCCGGTCACTCAAACCACGTTGGATTTCGAACAGCCGTGGACACTGGAAAACTATCTTAAGGTTGGCGGCTATCAGGCACTGCGCAAGGTGTTGACGGAAAAGATGGCGCCGGATGCGATTATCGCCGAGGTGAAGTTGTCGGCATTGCGCGGGCGTGGCGGCGCAGGCTTTCCGACCGGATTGAAGTGGAGCTTCATGCCCAAGAACTATGTTGGCGACAAGTACATAGTCTGCAATTCGGATGAAGGCGAACCGGGTACCTGCAAGGACTGGGACATCCTGCTGTACAACCCGCATCTGCTGATTGAAGGTATGGCTATCGCTGCCTACGCCATGGGCGTGAAGACCGGCTACAACTACGTACACGGTGAGATCTACGAAGCATACCAACGCATGGAAGAGGCCTGTGAGCTGGCC
>JBARHR010000326.1:0-2559 GCA_049799335.1 Gallionella sp.
ATCACCAGCGGGATGGAACGGAACAGATTCACGTAGCTGGCGGCAAACAGCGCCAAGGGCTTGAATGGCGACATGCGCATCAACGCAAGCATCGTGCCCCAAACGATGCCGACCAGCACGGCAACCACCAATATTTCCAGCGTAATGATCATTCCTTTCCAAAGGAACGGCAGTGCGCCGGGAATAGAGCTCCAGTCAAATTCATACATCGCTATTATCCTCCGCCCATGGTGCCCGGTACGCGCACGCGGTTTTCGAGACGATGCATCAGTATCATCACTACAACATTGATCATCATGTACATGACGGTCACTGCGATGAACGATTCATAAGGCTGCGCCGTGTAATCAACCAGTTGTCGGCTTTGGGCGGCCAATTCCAGCAGGCCGATCGTCGAACACACCGCAGAGTTTTTGAAAATATTGAGAAACTCCGAAGTCAATGGCGGCAGGATGATGCGGATTGCCATCGGCAAAATCACGTAACGATAGGTCTGCGGCAAGGTAAAACCCATCGCCAGTCCTGCCGCCTTTTGCCCGACCGAAAGCGAATTGATGCCGGAACGAACCTGTTCACATACCCGTGCACCGGTAAACAAAGCCAGACAAACCATCGCTGCAGTGAATTGCTGGAACATCGGGTTGAGCGCCTTATAGGCGTTGCCAATTGAGGGTGGCAACAGCTCGGGCAATACGAAATACCAGATGAACAATTGAACCAGCAGCGGGATATTTCGGAACACTTCCACATACAAAGACGCTATGCCGGACAACCAGCGATTGGGCACCGTGCGCAGCACCCCCATCAACACGCCTATCATCAGTGCCAGTAGCCAGGCGGAAAGCGACAGTGCAATCGTGATCTGCAATCCCGACAGCATCCAGCCCAGGTAGGTACTGCCGCCAGACGGGGTTTCTATCAGAAAAATGGACCAATTCCAGTGATAGTTCATCGATTCACCGTGGATAAATTCAGGCAAAAAAACAGGGTGGTGATTTGAGTGTATCCGCTCAACTCACCACCCCATTGATTACAGCATTTTTACTGGAAGGCTTTGTCGTTCGGATGCTTGAAGGCTTCGATCATGTCATCGCTCATCGGGAAATTGAGGTTCATCCCTTTGGGTGGAACCGGGGACATGAACCATTTCTTGTAGATATCGGTGACTTGGCCGGAAGCCATCAACTTGGCAAATGTATCGTCGACCAGTTTCTTGAACGCGGGATCATCCTTGCGCATCATGCAGCCGTAGGCTTCGTTGGACATCGGTTTGCCAACGATGGTCCAGTCGTCCGGGTGCTTGGCCTAGGCCATTTCGCCGGCCAACAGGGCATCATCCATCATGAATGCTACGGCGCGACCAGTTTCCAGCGTCAGGAAAGACTCACCATGATCCTTGGCACTGATGATGTTCATGCCCATTTTGTTGTCTTCATTCAACTTCCGCAACAAACGTTCCGAGGTGGTGCCAGCGGTAGTCACTACGTTTTTGCCGGCCAGATCAGGAAAGTCCTTGATGCCGTAATCCTTCTTGGTCAAAAGGCGTGTGCCAATAACGAAAAAAGTATTGGAAAAAGCGACCTGCTTTTGCCTCTCCAGATTGTTGGTGGTAGAGCCGCACTCAATGTCCACAGTACCATTCTGTACCAGGGAAATGCGGTTCTGCGACGTGACCGGGGTCAGGGTGATTTTGAGGTCAGGCAGTTTCAGGTCGGCCTTCACTGCATCCACCACTTTCATCATCAGATCCTGTGAGTAGCCGATCACTTCCTGCTTGTCGTTGTAATATGAAAACGGAATTGAAGATTCACGATGGCCCAGAGACATGGTGTTGCTGGCTTTGATTTTCTCCAGCGTTCCTTCTGCTGCGAGCACCGAGTTTGAGGCCAGCATGCAGGCGGCCGCAATTAACAAGCGATATTTGTACATATCGATTCCTTATATAGACGTTGTTTTGAGGGAGAACCGTGGGAGCCCAAACCTTAACAGATTACTAAATTACTGCCAACCATGATTTGAATCCGTATATCGAGGGCATGAAAAAACCCGCTGTGTTTCCACAGCGGGCTTTTAGGTATTACCTGCTAAACATCAACTGGCCTAGGCCAGCGTTTGCTTAGAAGGAGTGCTGCAGGCCGACTGAAGTCTGAGTAGTCTTGGTAACTGTGTCAAGCTTCGATTGACCGTAGTTAAAGTACACAGAACTAGTCTTGCTCAAGCTGTATTTTGCGCCAATGGCAGAAGCACTGTACTTAGGACTGGTTGTGGCACCAGTATCGTGCTTGCCCGCGCCCAATTCAACATAGAGTGCCAGTTCAGCAGATACAGGTACATTCACACCAGCTGTCTGATAGGTGTTCTTGACCGAGGTCGCGCCAACTGTCTCGTCTGTGGTGTCAGAAGCATACTGACCGTAAAGTTTGGCCATACCCAAATCATAGCTGCCTGCCAAGATCATGGACTTGTTGGAGTTGTCTGTTGCCAGCGCGGTACCCGAAGTGTTCAACGTTGTTGAAGTCAGTTTGCGGTAGCCAGCAGCGACGGACAGAGCATCTTTAG
>JBARHR010000327.1:0-8283 GCA_049799335.1 Gallionella sp.
GGACAAGATAGAGGCCTACGAAATCATCGAAGTCGCGCGGGCGTTGTGATCTCGGATTGCAATGACGAATTTTTCCAGAACAGATCGCATTGCCCAGCAGATCCAGCGTGAAATTGCCGAGCTGATCCGCCTTCGCATCAATGACCCGCGAGTACGGCTGGTGACAATTACAGCCGTTGAAGTTGCGGGAGATTATTCGCATGCGAAGATTTTTTTCACCCGCCTTGATGGCAAGCATGCCGAGGCTTTGCATGGACTGGAACATTCCAGCGGTTTCTTGCGTTCGCAACTGGCCCAAAGCGTTAAGCTCAGGGTAATGCCGCAATTGCATTTCGTTTATGACAGTTCTGTTGAGCGAGGCAGCCAATTGTCACAGTTAATCGATCAGGCCGTTGCCAGCGACAAGTTGCACCCGGACTACCAAACCATACCCGACTCTTCATCCCCAAAGGAGCGGTAAGTGTGGGCCGCACTTTCCGACCATTTGACGGCGTACTGCTATTCGACAAAGCGCTGGGCCTGAGCTCCAATGCGGCGCTGCAAAAAGTACGGCATCTGTATCAAGCGGAAAAGGCTGGCCATACCGGAACGCTTGATCCGCTCGCGACCGGACTGTTGCCTATTTGCTTTGGTGAGGCGACAAAATTTTCCAATTGCCTGCTGGACGCGGACAAGACTTATCAAGCAATTGTCAGGCTTGGACAGACAACCACTACCGGTGATGCAGAAGGCGTAATTGTCGAGGAACATCCGGTTGCAGTAGATATTGCACAAGTCCACGCGGTGCTTGAGAAATTTCGGGGGGCTATCTGGCAGCTTCCCCCAATGTATAGCGCGTTAAAGTATCGCGGGAGGCCGCTCTATGAATACATACGCAGTGGCCAAACAGTGGAGCGTGATGCGCGCAAAGTCGAGATACACGACCTGATCCTTGACTACCTGGAAGGCGAGCAGATGGCCATCAAGGTGCGTTGCAGCAAGGGGACCTATGTCCGGACCCTCGCCGAGGATGTCGGCGCTGCGCTAGGCTGCGGTGCGCATTTGATCGGATTGCGCCGCAGCGCAATTGCTCATTTCGACTTGGCGGACGCTTACGACTTGCAAAGGTTGCAGGAAATGGATACCAGTGCGCGTGATTGTTGCGTGTTGTCTCTGGAGAGTCTGATGCCCAAGCTACAGCGGTTGGATCTTGATCAGGCGCAAGTGAAACGGCTTGCCCAAGGTCAGCGGCTGTTGCTGGATCAGGATTATCCGGAAAGCGGCAGGGTGATGCTGATCGGACCAAGCGGTTTTATTGGTTTGGGGACATTGAATGGCCGCCATTTGGCACCCGAAAGACTGTTGTCAGGGGTGGCTAAGGAGGCTTCAAGCACTGGAGTCCCGCGAAATTTTGGGGTTGAGGTATAGGCACAATAAAGGGTAGAATGCCGAACTTTTTTTAGGAGAGCAAAACCAATGGCAATAACCGCCGCGCAAAAAGCGCAAATTGTGACCGACTTTCAGCGCGCTAAGAGCGATACCGGTTCCCCGGAAGTACAAGTAGCATTGATTACGGCACGTATCACTTACTTGACAGAGCATTTCAAGGAAAACGTCAAGGATCATCATTCGCGTCGCGGTTTGCTGCGCTTGGTCAGTCGTCGGCGTAAACTACTCGATTATTTGAAGCGCAAAGATGATACAAGTTACCGCACGTTAATTGAGCGACTGGAAATTCGTAAGTAATCGTCCATATTCCGCGGGTCGCATTTGCGACCCGCGTTGTTTTATATAGTCACATAGGTGTCGCGGTGTCGCGTCATTTCCTGCAAAGAGAGGTCTAACTTGAGTCATTTCAAAAAAACATTAACGTTTGGTAATCATCAACTCACGCTTGAAACCGGCGAAATAGCCCGCCAAGCCAGTGGTGCGGTGATGGTCAGTCTCGATGACACAGTGGTGTTGGTTACCGTAGTTGGCAGGAAAGATGCCAAACCAGACCAGGACTTCTTTCCGCTAACTGTAGATTATCAGGAACGGACATACGCAGGCGGGAAGATACCCGGAGGATTCTTCAAGCGTGAAGGCCGCCCAAGCGAAAAGGAAATTTTGACTTCCAGGTTGATCGACCGCCCATTGCGTCCTTTATTTCCGGAAAGCTTTTACAATGAGGTACAAATTGTCGCAACCGTGATGTCTTCTGACAGCGAGATCGATTCTGATATTCCTGCAGTGATCGGAGCATCTGCCGCCTTGGCGATATCCGGCATACCATTCGATGGCCCAATCGGCGCTGCTCGGGTTGGTTACGCCAACGGCCAGTACCAGCTAAATCCGACTGCTACCGAACTCAAAACTTCGAAACTGGATCTGGTCGTCGCTGGTACCGACCGTGCGGTGTTGATGGTGGAATCCGAAGCGGATCAGTTGCCTGAAGATGTAATGTTGGGCGCGGTCATGTTCGGGCACGAGCAAATGCAAGTGGTCATTCAAGCGATTAACGAAATGGCCGATGCAGTAGGTGCGCCAGGTTGGGATTGGGTTGCACCAGCCAAGGATGAAGCATTGATTGCACAAATTGCTCAGTTGGCTGAGTCGGAATTGCAACAAGCCTACGCTATTCGTTCAAAACAGGCGCGTACTGATGCTGTGGCGGCGATTCACCACAAGGTGCTGGCGACAGTTATTACCGCTGACTCAGCACCCGGCCAGAAGAATCACGTCAACGATCTCTTCAGCGCCTTGGAGGCCAAGATCGTCCGCGGCCAAATCCTGAGTGGAGAACCGCGTATCGACGGTCGTGATACACGCACGGTTCGCCCGATCACTATACGCAACGGTGTGTTGCCGCGTGCGCATGGATCAACGTTATTTACGCGTGGTGAAACCCAAGGCATCGTGGTGGCAACGTTGGGCAGCATGCGCGATTCGCAGAAGATTGACGCGCTGCAAGGCGAGTACTCTGATCGCTTCATGCTGCATTACAACTTTCCACCGTATGCCACCGGAGAGACCGGACGGGTGGGTACGCCCAAGCGTCGCGAAATTGGCCACGGTCGTCTGGCGAAACGTGCACTTGTTGCCGTATTGCCTGGTGAAGAGGATTTCGGTTATGCAATGCGCGTCGTATCGGAAATCACAGAATCCAACGGCTCCAGCTCCATGGCTTCGGTTTGCGGCGGATGTTTGTCGTTGATGGATGCCGGCGTGCCGCTCAAGGCGCACGTTGCGGGGATTGCTATGGGATTGATTAAGGAAGGCAACCGCTTTGCGGTGCTGACAGATATTCTCGGAGACGAGGATCATCTAGGTGACATGGATTTCAAGGTTGCAGGCTCCGAGACTGGTGTGACTGCACTGCAAATGGACATCAAAATCAACGGAATAACGCGCGAAATCATGCAGGCAGCATTGACGCAGGCGCGTGAAGGCCGGATGCACATTCTGGGGTTGATGAAGCAGTCGATGCCGCAGGCGCGCACTGAAGTATCGGATTTCGCACCACGGATGATCAAGATGAAGATCAACCCTGAGAAGATTCGTGACGTAATTGGCAAAGGCGGCGCGGTTATACGTGCGTTGACCGAAGAAACCGGGACGACCATCGATATAGACGACGCTGGCAATGTCACGATTTCGTGTGTCAGCGGTGACGCGGGCAATTTGGCCAAGAAGCGCATCGAAGATATCGTAGCCGATGTCGAGGTAGGCAAGATTTATGAGGGTCCGGTAGTCAAACTGCTCGATTTTGGCGCACTGGTAAACGTCTTGCCTGGTAAAGATGGCTTGTTGCATATTTCCCAGATTGCGCACGAACGCGTCAACAGCGTTTCAGATCATCTCAAGGAGGGTCAGATAGTGCGCGTGAAGGTCCTGGAAGTAGATGACAAGGGCAGAATGAAGTTGAGCATGAAAGTGCTGCTGCCGCTACCTGAGCCTACTGCGTCACAAGCAGCCGAATAATTCGACAAGCACCATGAAAAAAGCCCCGCTGATTCAGCGGGGCTTTTTTGTAATATGAGCTTATGTTGCGTTATTTTGCGACTTGGCGTTCGCGAATTTCGTCCAGTGTCTTGCAATCGATACACAGTGTCGCTGTGGGCCGAGCTTCAAGCCGACTGAGGCCGATCTCTACGCCACAATTATCGCAATATCCATACTCTCCAGAATCGATTTTTGCGAGCATTTCATTGATCTTCTTGATTAATTTACGTTCGCGGTCACGATTGCGAAGCTCCAGACCCATATCTGATTCTTGCGTCGCCCTGTCATTTGGGTCGGCGAATACGGTAGCCTCGTCTTGCATGGTATGAACAGTTCGATCTATGTCCTTGCCCAAGCCGGCCTTGATGTCATTCATGATTTGCCGGAAATGTTCAAGCTGTTTTGAATTCATGTACGCTTCGCCCTTCTTGGCTTTATACGGGGCGACTGTCTTGTCAGGTTTTAACGGCATTACATATCTCCAAACGAAACAAAATTAAAGTCCGCTTTAATACCAGAAAGCGACAGTTTGAGCAACAACATTAACGATTGGCCAATAGCATAAATATGCTTGGCCGTTTGTTCAACAGCGGTGCAGGCAAGGATTTCCACGCCTTCATGGTTTTTGTCCATATCTGTTCGTTTTCGGTAGTAAGTTCGGTTGCGACGCACATCATGGTTTGTGCATGGCAATGGGTGAGTAAGGCTGCGAATAATTTGTCATTGCGGTATGGTGTTTCTATGAATATCTGGGTTTGGTGGTGTATCGCCGATTGTGCTTCCAGTGACTTGATCGCCATGCCCCGTTCATCGTCCGCGATTGGCAAATATCCGTGAAAAGCAAAACATTGACCGTTCAAGCCCGACGCCATCAGCGCGAGCAATATCGCGGACGGGCCGACCAAAGGGATGACACGAATATTGCGACGATGTGCCAGCCGCACCAAGTCAGCACCGGGGTCAGCTATGCCCGGGCAGCCCGCTTCGGAAATAACACCTACGTCTTCTCCCGTCAGTAACGGCGCCAGCAGATCCGCCAATTCATCTGGATTTGTATGCTCGTTCAGACTGCTGAAATTCAGGGACTGGATCGGCTTATTGGGTTTGAGCGCTGCCAGAAATTGCCGCGCGGATTTTGGTTGTTCCACGACAAAGTGACTGAGTCGGCGCGACACTTCAATAACATGCTGAGGCAAAACTATTTCTGCCGCAGTATTGCCCAGCGTGCAGGGAATCAGATACAAGGTGCCATATGAATTCGCCATGATTAAAAAAGCTGCACATTTTCCCGTCGTAACATTCTTACTAGCATGATCAACGGAAGCCCGATCAACGCGTTGGGATCGTCTCCGGATATCTGGCTTATCAACGCGATACCCAAGCCTTCCGTTTTGGCGCTACCCGCGCAATGATAAGGTTGTTCCTTGACCAAGTACCCCTCAATCTCCTCATCGCTCAGATTGAACAGCGTCACAAAATTATCGGCGACGTCAGTCTGCATGTATCCGGTTTTGCTGTTCAATAGTGTCAGGGCGGTATAGAAATGCGTTCTTTTCCCCCGCATTGCCCGTAACTGTTTGACGGCGTTGTCGTGAGTGAGCGGTTTGCCGATCTGCTCTCCTTCGAGCAGTGCCACCTGATCCGAACCTATAATTAGCGCATCAGGATAATCCTTTGCCGCGACAAGGGCTTTTTCCCGGGCAAGTCGCACCGAAGTGGTACGTGCAGATTCATGAAGTAACGGCCTCTCATCTACGTTGGGTTCCATTACGACAAAGGGGAGTTGCAGGCGCTTCAGAAGTTCGGCACGGTAAACGGAGCTGGAAGCAAGTACGAGCACAATAATCCTTGAGTTTTTGACAGTAAGCGTCGAAAAATATATCATGCGCGCCTCATGTACGCACGGCCTTTCATTGATAGTCTGGAATTTGCCAAAAGTAGTCAGCAAATTGCCGGTAATGTACAGTCGGTTGAATTGCCGAGATTGCAGGACGTACTGGAAAATCAGGACGGGGTTTTAAGTTACACGATCAAGGGTGGAGTAGATTCAAGTGGTCATAGCTTCATTGACCTGAGTGTTCGTGGAGCATTGCAGCTTCAGTGTCAGCGTTGTCTGGAACTTCTTGATTATAGTGTAGTGCACGAAGCGCGCTTGTTGCTTTGCGATCAGGACGATCTGGAGAAACTTGACGACGAAGCGGAGATTGAGAGCATATTGGCGGATCCGAAACTGGATGTGCTGAATTTGCTGGAGGAAGAGATAGTGTTGAGCCTGCCGATATCTCCAAGGCACGAGCAAGGAACCTGTCGATTGGCGGGGACTGAGGGCGAGATCGGAGCGGTACGCAATTCTTTTGCGATATTGGAACAATTGAAACGTAGTTAATCGAGTAGAAATTTAGGAGTAGTCACCATGGCAGTACAACAGAACAAGAAATCCCCTTCAAAACGTGGCATGCATCGCGCTCACGACTTCCTGACAGGTCCGGCGATTGCGATCGAGCCGACCACCGGTGAAACTCATTTGCGGCACCATGTTAGTCCTGCGGGATTCTATCGCGGCAAGAAAGTAACCAAGACCAAGGGCGAGTAAGTCCTGCGCCGACGCAGCCGACCCTGTTGGGCGGCTGCGTTTTTATTTCCTTCCTAGTAAATTCACCCGGGAATCGTTTAGTGGACGTCACATTAGCTATTGATGCGATGGGAGGGGATCATGGCACCAAGGTCACAATCCCGGCCGCCGTTGATTACCTGAAGCAATATCCCGACGATACCATCGTGCTTGTCGGTATTCCCGAAGCAATTGAAATCGAATTACGCGCCCTGGGTGTAAAGACCGGACCGAACTTGCGAGTACATCCCGCCGCAGAAGTCGTGGGCATGGACGAGCAGCCGCAATCTGCACTTCGCGGCAAAAAAGACTCCTCGATGCGCGTCGGTATCAATCTGGTCAAAGGAGGCGTTGCACTCGCGTTTGTCAGTGCCGGCAACACCGGCGCGTTGATGGCGACCGCTCGGTATGTCCTGAAAACTATACCGGGGATTGACCGTCCCGCAATCGCTTCCTACCTCCCGACAAGAAATGGCCAGGTGTGCATGCTGGATTTGGGCGCAAATACCGATTGCAGTGCCGAGCATCTGTTGCAATTTGCTTTAATGGGTTCGACTTTGGTTACCGCGCTTGAACACAAGGAATCCCCTAGCATCGGTTTGTTGAACATCGGCAGCGAAGATATCAAGGGAAATGAAGTCGTCAAGCAGGCGGCGGAATTGCTCCGTGCGAGCGATTTGAATTTCTATGGCAATGTTGAAGGCAACGATATTTTCAAAGGGACGACAGATGTGGTCGTGTGCGACGGGTTTGTCGGTAACGTGGCGCTAAAGACGACCGAAGGACTGGCGCAAATGCTGGGCGGATTCCTGCGCGAGGAATTTGGACGCAACCTTTTCACCAAGTTGGCTGCGCTAGTGGCGCTGCCGGTCCTCAATGCCTTCAAACGCAGAGTGGATCACAGGCGTTATAACGGCGCCAGCCTGCTGGGGCTGAAGGGTATCGTGGTAAAGAGCCATGGATCGGCGGATGTTTTTGCATTTTGTTGTGCAATCGAGCGCGCAGCAGAAGAGGCGCGTGGCGGTATGTTGCAACATATTAGCGACCATATCGAGAAATGGCACCATCAACGCCAGTCGGCGGAGCAGGGGGGTTAACTGATGTATTCGAAAATAATCGGCACCGGTAGCTACCTTCCTGAAAAGACACTTACCAATTATGACCTGGAAAAGTTTGTCGACACGTCACACGACTGGATCGTTTCACGCAGCGGTATCCATGAGCGGCATATTGCCGCGGACAACGAATTTGCCAGCGATTTGGCGCTGCAGGCAAGTTTGCGTGCGATCGATGCTGCGGGGATACACGCAAACGACATTGACCTTGTAATCGTCGCGACGACGTCACCTGACCAGATATTCCCCAGCACCGCCTGTATTTTGCAGGACAAGCTTGGCATCACCAACCGTGGTGTCGCCTTCGATATGCAAGCTGTCTGTGGAGGGTTTGTTTATGCCTTGAACACGGCCGACCTGTATATACGCGGGGGGCAGTCAATGACGGCATTGGTGGTCGGCACAGAAGTATTCTCGCGCTTGCTGGACTGGAGTGACCGTGCAACCTGCGTACTTTTTGGTGATGGCGCCGGCGCGGTGCTGCTAAGATGCGGCGACGAGCCGGGAATTCTTTCGAGTAAATTACACGCCGACGGCCGCCATAGAGGATTGCTGAGGGCCGATGGCAACGTGCGCAACGGGGTGGTGCAAGGC
>JBARHR010000328.1:0-3816 GCA_049799335.1 Gallionella sp.
TTTCCAGACTGATTTGCCAAGCTGTGCGTACCCTCATGTGCAAACGCTGGCAGGTTGACGATCATGCCAAAGAAAGCTGCCAGAAGGAGCAACAGGAAGTAGCGTGGGTGCCAACGATTCTTAGAAACTTGCATGAAAATCCTCTGTTAAGGAATCAATATTGCATAGAACAAAACTTGTAGAGGCTCAATACAATGATTCGACTGCACAATCATCATAATTGCTGCGTCAAGTTTTCTCAGTGACTTTTGTCACATAAATAATAGATCTAAAACGCAAACTCAATGCTCATAATTTATGAAAAGCTTAATGATTTGTGGCGGATACGCAATGGCCACTTCAATGTTCGGACGAGGATGATCGACGCAAATTGTTGCGCCTCGGTGGCGGACAATCATCTAACGCTGAACATTAATCACACCAGTCAACATTGACTCACCGAGCTTTCCTCAATGGGGTGTTGATGTAAGCAGCAAACCTGCGGTCCCTATTGAGTCTGCGGCAATTAGCCGCATACTAAAATCCTACGAAAAATATTGCTGCCTACCATGACAACGGACTGCAAATGGCCATAATAACTACACTGAATAATTTTATAGGTGTTGGTCATGAATACCTTTTGTTCCGCTCAGATTTTTGCACCCAATCAAGTTGGATTCAGAATTCCGGCTGCTCGTTCATCACAGTTTTGCCCGATTCCATGAACTTCCCCTCCAGTTTGTTTATTTTCGGTGATGATTGGCTGTGGTTGGGCAATCTAACATTATTCATCCTGATCATGCGAGCACTCCAATTTGCCAATTGGCGTGAGTTATTCAATAACAATATTCGCTGCAACGCCCTTATTGGCCTGATGTTTTGTACCCCGGTATTTTGGTTGCTTAACGCGGGTATTCATCCGGGTTTTAACTTTCACTTGATAGGTGCGACCTTGTTCACGCTTATGTTTGGCTGGCCGATAGCACTGATCATGCTCAGCCTGGTGATGCTGGGCATCTGGATATTTTCCGGTATTGACCTGGTGACACTGGGTATTAACGGCTTGGTCATGTTGGTCGTCCCGATACTGTTCAGTGAAGGACTGTTAAGGTTTAGTCAGCGCTATTTGAAAAAAAATCCGTTCCTGTTTGTGTTGTTTAATGGTTTTGTCTGTGCTGGACTCGCCATCTTGATGATGACCATAGCAACCACACTGTTGCTATTGGCACTGAGTGGCTATACCTGGACGGTGATTCAGCACCACTATTTGATTCCTGCGCCGGGGCTGATATTTATTGAAGCGTTTGCTACAGGGGCATTGATCACCGGCTTCACCGTATCACAACCGGAAGCCGTGATGAATTTCAAATCAATCGAATTCAAGTAGGTTAAACCAAGAGGAAGAGGAAGCATGTTCGGAAATCAACATCCAAGAGTAGAGCACCGAAAAAGCGAACGGATCGCCGTTGCGTTTCCGGTGTGTGTGGCGAATGGGAATTTCGTCACGCGTGATATTGGTTCGTCAGGTATTTTCATTGATGCGCAGGCAAAAATTGTACTTGGCAGGCGGGTAAGGTCTACGGTGAGCTTGAGCAATCATGGAGGTCCCTTGATGCTAAAGGGCGTCGGAGAAGTTGTACGACAGGTAGATTTTCCGAGCAAACCAGGATTTGCGGTCAAAATACTTGCGGCGAGGTTGCAGTCCTCAATCTAGAACTTTTCCGGGAAATAATTGAGTTGGCTTTTCTTTGAAAGAATTTGATTGACGTCTGAGAAAGTTCTTTATAAACAGTCATGCGACACTTTGCCGCATTCCCAACTGATATTCATTCAGTTACATTCATCGTAATCAAATCATTCTTGTTTGCGAGCTGATTTCAATCGACCAAGCAAGAAATCCATTCAAACAATTGGAATGGTGGATGCCTTGCAACGGATAACAGCGCAGTTATAAAAATCACGGCATAGTGATTCGCGCATCAGTTGGGTTGAATAAAAGGGGGGCAGGTGCACACATATTTTTCTGCAATTCAATGCAGCGTATCTTGCTGGCTAAGGGTATTGGCAGCACTTGGCTTTATCACATTATCTGCGCATGCTCACGCCGATAACTTTTTTGCCCAGCTATTTTCCAAGCCCGCATCGGCGTCCCAGAAGGAATTGGTCGCGCCAGACTGCGCTCTGGCGACGCTCAGCGACAAGCAAACCCATACCCTGAATGAATTTCGCGGCAAGGTTTTGTACGTGGACTTCTGGGCATCCTGGTGCGGTCCTTGCGCGCAGGCATTTCCCTTCTTAAATACCACTGCAAACACATTTCGTGATCGGGGGCTCCAAGTTGTGGGTATCAACGTCGATGAACATGCCGACGATGCCAATAAATTCCTGCACAAACATCCAGCCGATTTCCTGATCGTAGCGGATGCCAAAGCCCAATGTCCCAAAGACTTTGCAGTGATGGGCATGCCCTCGTCGTATTTGATTGATCGAAAGGGTGTGATTCGCTATACCCATCTCGGCTTTCGCCAAAGTGATACGGAACAATTAAAGCAGCAAATCGAGCAGTTGTTGGCAGAAGGTAATCAAGTGAACTGAAGTGTGCCAATCTCATCGGGGGATGAAAGTGAATCGATCTAAATTGGGTTTGTACATCATGTTGATGTGCTGGGTAGTGGGGTTGGAGGGCTGCAAAAATGTCGAGCCGTGGGAGCGCGGCAATCTGGCCCGCCCTGAGATGCAGCTCGAAGCGCATCCGGCGCAACGTGCGTTGCGCGAGCATGTGTATGGCAGCCGCGAAGCTGGGGCATCGGGTACATCCGCTGCGGGAGGTGGCTGTGGCTGCTACTAATCAAAAAAACAGACTCCATACCACACGGCGGATAAGCCGTCTGCTGGTGACACTCCTGAAACGGATCATGTACGTTGTGGCCCGCATCACCCTGCATGGCACAGCCCGTTCAACCGCTACCTGCAGTGCCTCCCTGGGTGCATTGACCCTGGCGGCGATGGCGCTTCCCGGTCTGATGCCGGCCTCGGCGCAGGCCGTTGAAGTGGAAAGCGTGGATATCCAATATGGCAGCTATAGCCAGGACGGCCGCCCATCTCCGATCGGACCGGACAAACTGTGGGCGAAATGGGATCCAATCACTGCCGACAGCACGCGTGCCAATTTCGGCCTGAAACTGACCGATCGGGTCAAAGCCAAAATCAATCTGTTTCAGGAAACCTGGTCGGGAGCCACGTCGTTGATCACCGCACCCATGTCGGGGGTTGTCACAGGAACTATGACAATGGCATCTGCCTGGCCCTCCTCGCCAGACATGTATGGACCGGTCAAGGGCGCCGGTGCCAAGCCGATCGAGTTAATGACCAATGCCTCGGCCGAGACGCGCAAACAAGTGGATGTGTCGTTCGAGCACACGCTGGATAACTCCACATTGCTCTGGGGACTGGGCAACTCCAACGAACGGGATTACCAGTCGGTCAGCGGCAACCTTGGCGGGCGTTGGGAACTCAACCAGAAGCACACCACGCTTAATGCGGGAGTCAGCTACACACGCAGCAACGTTAATGCGCTACTGCCGACCGGCATGATGATGGGGTACGCCGAAGTTCCCTACGAGAGCGGTGGTTACAATCTTTATGCGAATCCGGGCGGCAATGGGTACGTGTGGAACGACAGTCCGGAAACCTACGGTATGCACGTGCATTTCGCCGGCAAGCGCGACGACACCGCGCTCAATTTCGGCTTGACCCAGGTGCTCGATAAGAATTCCCTGCTGACCGCCGGCGTGGCAGTCTCACGCAATCAAGGCTTCCTTGAGAACCCTTATAAGC
>JBARHR010000329.1:0-12416 GCA_049799335.1 Gallionella sp.
GTGTGCGATACGCTCCAAAGTGTCCGTAATTTCTTCGGCGATCTTGGCTTTCTGTTCGCGGCTCAATGTCCCGGCAATGCGGATGTTGACGTACGGCATGACTCCTCCCGGCAGTATCTCTGGCAACATGAACGATGCGAACGTTCTTGCCGCATCACTTTACAACGACGCGAATTATGCACTCAAAGGTGTGGGGACGAAAAAGAGGCGCCAATTCGACTTGGTACTTAGTCTGGGTATTCAATATCAGATCGGCAGCAGCGCGAGTGCGTTTGAAATACTGCGGGTCGATCGCCGACATGGCCGCTGCCTGTATCCGCAGAACTGCGCGCCGCTAATTCCTGAGGCTAGAGTAACTGCCGAACTCGGCCTTGATCCCCGCCCGCGCCAGGAATTCCTGCTTGTCGAAGCCGATGCGCAGATGCAAGGCCGCGACCACCGCGCGCGCATTCACCGTATATATTTCGTGTTGCCATTCCACCAGCGTCGCGAGGTTGAACGCCTGATCTGACCGCGGTTGCTCAAGGATGAAATCCTGCACGAACCCGGGTTGCGCCTTTAGCACTTCGTGTGTCGCTTTGACCATTCCCAGAAATTCTTCGCGTACGCCGTTCGGCACTACAAATCTGTCCAGACGGTAGATGCGGCGCTGCATGTTTGTATCGTTGCTCATGTCGAGCTCCTTGTCGATTGAAACTTCCGCACTGGACTCGGACTATTTCCGGGCAATGGACTGCAACATCCGCTCGATCTCGGCCTTCCTGCCGCTATCCGCATCTTCCCTGCCGACACGAGGTTCAGCGGCGAGCGCTTTTTTCAGATATGAACTAGCCTTGGCGTCGTCATGAAGCTGCAGCAGAAATTCTCCGTAGTAGAAATTCTGGTCCATTCCATCCGGATTGCTGCGCAATGCCGCTTGCAGATATTCCTGAGCTTTGCGGTCATCGCCGAACGACAGCGGCCAGCCCGGCGCCTTGTAGTGAATTACGCCCAGCACCATCGGAATGGTGCCATGCATCGCGGCAGGATCAATTTTTTCGGCGGCCAGCAGCAGTTCTTTGGCGGTTTTCAGTTTGCCCAGGGCACTCAAACCGTTCTCATATTCGGCGTAGCTGCTCAGCACGATGGCTTGCCACACCATGGGTTCAACGCGGCCCGGAAACCGCTCGGCTGCTTGCCGCGCGCGACTGGAGAGCGCCAGATACGCCGCCTCCTTGTGATTTTTCGGAGTCTGATACAGCACCATTGCCCAGCCGTGTTGCAGTTCGGCAACAGCACTTTGCAACTCATCTGCGGCCAGCGCGGGAATCCGGCCGAACAACAGCACGGCCACCACGAACATTTTATGAAAATTATTATTTGTCATGATTGCACCTCACATTGTTGGTTTGATGAATCTGGCCTAGCGCATCAGCAAGCCGTTCACTTCCAGCGCGATGCGTCGCGGTGGAAATTCGCCCGCAATCGCGAGTATCTTGTTGAACAGTCCCGGTACCACTACCGTGCGCCGCCGGATGATGCCGCGATACGCCAGACGTGCCACGCGCGCCGGTGTCATCGCGAAAAGCCGGTATAGCGCAGTCCGCTCGAGGTGGTTTTCAGTCTTGAAATCGGTGTCGGTTGCTCCGGGACACAACGCGGTAACGCTCACGCCGCTGCCGCGCAACTCCACGCCCAGCCCTTTGGAGAAGGACAGCACGAACGACTTGCTGGCCATGTACACCGACCATTTCGGCCCGCCGGGCTGGTAGCCACCCAGTGACGAAACGTTGACGATGCGACCGCTCCGACGCGCCAACATTTGCGGCAGCAGCAGTTTTGACAGGTGAACCAGACTCAGCATGTTGATTTGCATCATTCGCAATTCGCGCGTTAGATCGGTATCGGCAAAGTTTCCATAGCTGGCGATGCCGGCGTTGTTGACCAGTACATTAATATTGCACGCCTGTTTGTCGAGCTGTTCGACTATTGCTCGGGGCGCATCCGCTGTCGACAAGTCGGCAGCGATAGTGCGTACCGTAACGCCGAAGTCGCGCTGCAATTCTGCTGCCACAGCCGCCAGCCGATCGACGTCGCGCGCAACCAGCACCAGATCGAAACCGTGACGCGCAAATTGCTTCGCCAATTCCAAACCAATCCCGCGCGATGCGCCGGTGATCAATGCGTTTTCTCTTGCATGGGTAGAAGTGTTCATTTCGATCTCCTGTTGAAATTAGAAGCCGTACTTGAGCTCCGTAAATACGTTTGAGATATTTTTGAGTGGTCCGTAGTAGGAATTTTGTTCACCGCGAAACAGGTTGGCCCCCAGCGATCCTTTCCAGGAATCGCTAAACGAATAGGCCAGTTTCGGCTTCAGCACATAATCGCGCCGGGTGAACGAGGTGATGCCGGAGATCTCGCCTTCCAGCGTTTCATTCATCCATTTGTCGCTGATGCGGAACGTCACGCCGTGTTGAAAGCGCGCGTACTGATTGCTTAACAGTGCTTCCCGGGTTGCGATACTGCGCGTAACAACGTCACCTATTGTCGACGGATCGATAAACTGTTGCACATAACGTGCGTAGTACTGCAGGTTGATATTGAGGTACTCGAAGAAGGTGCGGTCGCCGCCTGCCACCAGGTGGAACATCGAGTTTTTCAACAGCGGATCCGTTCCGTCGCTGTCCGCGGTGCTGGTATAGGCGGCCTCTGCGCGCAACGCATAGCGACCCACCACCGTGGCCGCATCCGCCCCCAGCACCCGCATGCGATGATGATCCAGACGTAAATTCACGCCGCTGCCACCCACCGAATCAATGCCGATGTCCGGATTCAGGTCCGGTCCGCTATAGTAGGACAGCGACCAATCGACGGCATTGCCGGTTTGTTCCACTTTGAGCGCAGCACCCTGGCGCTGCTCGAGATGCTCGCGAAAATTGACGCCCGGTAGCGATGGTAGCGGCAGCGCATTGGGACGGAACTGCGGCAACCAGATCCCGGTCAGCGACCAGTCACTGAAATTGTAGGTCGCCTTGGCCGCATATCCGCCACTGCGCTGATCCTCATCTTCGACGGCGAGCAAGGTGTAGTCGCGCGGTGTCAAATTGTTGGTGGGGTTGAGTTTGTCGGCGCGACCCCAGGTGACAATCTGCTTGCCCAGTCGAAAGTCGGTGTTGCCGGCATTCAGATTGATATAGCCTTCGCGCACGCGGTTGTAGTGTTTGCTAGCCGACTGATTGTGATCGCCCATGGTCCAGCCGTCGAACTTGGCGCTGACGTTATCCGCAAGCCGTGGCGCTGCTGTCAACCACAATGCTCCGGCACCGAGATCTTTGCGTTGATCGAAATTCATCGATGACGACCAATGGCCGGCCCGCAAGGAACCGCTGATCCCGATCGTATCGGCCAACGAAGTGCCTTCGTGCAGTTCGTCCGCGAGTGCCTGGTTGCCGCACAACAGCAGCGCACCCGCGCCCAGCAACAGGCCTCGCGGATTCATTGCGACTGCTCCATATAGCGCGTGTTAAAGAAGTCATCTTTCACTTTCTGATTCACTTTGAATTCGCCGTACTGGATGACGGTGCGATGGCCGCTTTGCACGTTGTCCGCCTGCAGCGTCATGGCCTGCCATTTGTGGTGCGACGGATCGACTTCGCGCACGTCGGTAAACGCACTGGTCTTCAGCAGTTGCCCCGATTCGTCCCAGAACTCTGCCTTGATGCTGACCAAGTTGTCCTTGCGTATCCAGCTCTTGCGTTTGGAATAGCCGCTACTGTTTTTAATCTCATCGGTCTTGGGCGTGGACTCGATCACATAGCAGGGCTGGCCATCGACGACTTCCTCTCCGATTAGCCTGTGGTTCCATTCGCCGACCTTATGGCCGATCACGTCGCCGTAGGAAAAATCTGTTCCGACAAAACTGTCCTTTTTGTTGCCGGCTGCCATACGCCGTACCTTGTGCAGCGCCGGCAGATAAATCCAGATGTCATCGTCGCGGTCACCGTGCTCGATTAGCAGCGACACCGTATCCTTGATGTCGGCCGGCGACAGGAAGCGCGTCATGCGCATATTGTCCACGCCGTTGTCCTGCAGTTTTGTGGTGCCGTAGGTCTTGCGCACGCGCTGCTGGCCGCCGCTATTGATCAACGTAAAGGTCGCGTCTGAAACCGAATCGATCACCTTGTTCACCGCAAAATTCTGCTGCATGATGTCCATGGCGCCCGGTTCCGCCGCCCAAGTCTTGCCTGCATACAGCGCCAGCGCGGAAGTCGCCACCAGCACGAACACGGCAACCGGTACCGGACTGAATTTCAAGGTCGTTGTTCTGAAGATGAATTGCGGACGGAAACTGAGAATAAGTGACGGAATCAGCAGCAACGCGGCGAACGCGCTGACCATCATCGCAACGGCGATCAGGATCGCCATCCACATGTGTATGTAAAAGCCGAACGAGAGCAGCAGCACACCGTAGCCGGCGGCTACCGCTGTGGCGACAAACAGTGTTGCCTTGCCAGCCGACGACAACACGCGGCGCGTCGCGGTGACTTCGTCATGCCCGTTCGCGAGTTCTTCACGCAGCCGGAAAATCAGGTAGATCGCGTAATCCGCGCCTATGCCCACCGCCATCGCCGAAGTAAGTGAGGTCGGAATATTGAGCAAAATTCCGCTCCAACCCATCACGCCGAAATTGGCGAGCACCGCAACCAACAGCGGCGACAACACCAGCAATCCGGCGATCAGCGAGCGGAATACCAGAGAAGAAATCACAAACACGACTGCAGCAATCTGCACGATATTAAGTATCTTGCCGTGCACCATCGCCTCGTTGAGGGCGGCGCTTTGCGGCACGCCGCCACCGACGCCAAAATGGATGTCGCTGCCAAAGCGCGTGGCGGCAAACGCATTCAACTTGGCGATGAGCGTTTCCACGTATGCGCTGCTATCGGTCTTAAGGAATGCCGTGATGTTCGCCGCGCGATAGCCATAGTCGACATAAGTATCGAAGTCGCCGGGTTCTCCGGACATTGAGTACAGCAGCAGGTACTGCGAAACCAAGTCGCGACTATCAGGAATGCGATAGTGCGCCGGGTCGTCAGCATTCATCGCCTGATTCATGCGCTTGATGAAATCGGCGATTGAGATCGTCTTGCCGACATAAGGTTGCTGCTCAAGGAATCGCTGCACGTCGTCCATCGCCTGCAACGTCTTCGGGTTCTTGATCGCGTCTTCATGATCGCCTTCAATCAGGAAGTAGAGCGTATTGGTACCGCCAAGGCGCTCGTTCAACGCGCGGTCATCCTGCTGGAAGGTTTGCCCGGCGGTGAAGTAGCTCTTGATCGAATTATCCACAGTGACGTTGGCCATGCCGACCAGCGCCAGAATGATGAAGCCGGCAACCGCTGCGTAGACCCGGCTGCGTTTCGGCCCCGTCACCCAGTTCGCGATACGGTTGATGATGCGGTCGGCGAAACTGCGTTTTTGTTCCAACACGCGCGTAGCATCGCTGGGCGGAGCCAGCATCGAACGTACGGCCGGGGTGAAGGTCATTTCCAGAATCAGTGCGGACAAAATACCGATGCCGGTAAAAATGCCGAAGGTCTTTACCGTGCTGATTTCGAAAATCACCAGCGAGAAGAAACCGAGCGAGGCGATTAGGCCAGCGGTAATCATCACCGGTCCGACATGTACCAGAGAGTCGATCACTGCCCGGCGATTCGCCTGTTGCGGAGTCAAGTCAGTGCTATCGCGCAGCCGGTAATATTCCTCGTAGAAGCGCTTCAGCAACTGCACCGCGTGGCCCGATGCAACGGCCAGGATCAATATCGGCGTCGAGGCATTGAACACATCCATCGGAATCCCGGACGCGCCCATCACCCCGACGCCCCAGGCCACGGCTAACCCGGCCGTGGTCAGCGGCAGGATTAATCCCTGTTTCGAGCGAAACGCGCCATACAACACTAGCGCCACCACCACCAGCGAGATCGGCAGCAGAAAGCCCATGCGTTCGGAATAGACCTCGATCCGCGACAGGAAGCTGGGCATTCCGCCGATATTGATTTCCACGCCGGCATCGCGCTGCCGCTCAACGACGGGAGTCACTGCGTCTATCATGGAACGAAACCCGCCCGGCGAATCGCGAAATTCGACGATGATCGCGGTAGTATGGCCATCCGCGGAAACAATGGTGTTCTGGTAGGCCGGATTGCTGCGTATCGCCTGCTTCAGCGCGTCCATCTGTTCGAGCGTACGCGGTACGAAAGCCATCAGCGGCCTGACGTCCATGCCGTCCGCGTTGCCGGCAATGTCCTTGGCGCGGCGCGCGGACAGACTCAGCAAGTTTTCTTTCACGACGCCCGGCGTCCGCTGCAATTCCGCAGTGATTGCTTTGACTTTTTCCAGTACCGCCGGTTGGTAAATATCACCTTGCCTAGGTGTAATGCCCACCACCACGACGTTCTTCGAGCCAAAGATATGTTCGACTTTGAGGTTGGTCACCACATAAGGGTGCGACTGCGGCAACATGGTATTGGGGTCGATGATGATGCGCAGATGACGTGCCTGGCTTACGGCCAGCACACTGACCAGCATGATCGCGGTGATAACCGCGTAGCGATGAGACAATATCCATTCAATGTAGCTTTTCATGGTTTCCTCCGTCAGTAGTTCACTTGAATATAGTTTATACTTTAATTTGATATAGTGTCAACTATATTATTTTGACTTAAAGCTGACTTTGGCGGACAATCTACCCATGAGCAAAACTACCCGTAGTTACAATCAGTTCTGTGCGCTTGCCAAGGCACTGGACATAGTCGGCGAGCGCTGGACACTACTAATTGCCCGCGAGTTATTGTCCGGACCGAAACGCTTCACTGATTTGCACGATGCACTGCCCGGCATCGGCACCAATTTATTGTCAACACGTATGAAGGAGATGGAACGCCACGGCCTGGTCGCCCGTGCAAAATTGCCGCCTCCAGCCGCATCGGCGGTTTACGAACTCACCGAACGCGGGCGCGAACTCGGCAATGTATTGGGCGCGCTGACCCAATGGGGTTTTTCACTGCTGGGCGCGCCGGAGCCTGGTGAATACTTTCAGCCGCGCTGGGTGATGCAGGCGTTGCTGTTCACCTTCGTCCCGGAAAAAGCAGATGGCATCTCGGAGACTTATCAATTCCAGATTGACGGTGAAGCCTTCTATTTCAGGGTCAGCGACGGCAAGGCCGAGGGCCAACTGGGCTTGGCGCCCAACCCCGACCTGCTGGTAATCGCCAGTAGCGAGGAATTTTTGACGATGGGCTTTGGTGATAACCAGGCCGAGTTTGTGCAACAGCATGACTTGATCAAGAAGGGCGACCTTGAAGCGCTGCATCGTTTCGGGAGCATCTTTGGCGTGCGGCGCGACGGGCCATGAAAACTTTGCAACAAGGCTGTTCGCAAGCGCGATGATATCCGCCAGGTCTGATTTTTCGCTGTTGTTCCGCGCGAGCCTGCACACCCGGTTATAGCCCGCAGATACCGCGCTCAGATATTGCGGTTCAGACTATTTGTGTTTTTATTCGGAGGGTCGGTAAAGCATAACGTTGATGTAATACGGCTGCCCCTCCCGCAACATCGCGCCGTCGACCGACAGACTTTCAATCACATAGGCCTCGACGGCATGACCACCCGCACCTATCTTTCCTCGCTCGCCGGGCTTGAGCGTGAGCACGTCGTTGCCGTAGCTAATCTTGACCGGAAGATAACGTTCTCCACCCTTGCGCGCTTCACCGCCTGCCAACTGCTCTATGGTCAACTGCAAAGGCTCAATGGTCTGTTTGAAGCGCTGTCTGCTGCCTTCCGCAATCAACGCAAACGGCGCGATTCCTCGCTCGTCGTAAAGCACAACGCGACGCTGCAATGCAGCGTCCAACACTTCGTCACGCAGCAACAAATTGAGTGAGGTTTGTTCCTTGATTTTGGCAACGCCGAGATCACCCGGCAATTTGTAATACAACTCCAGCGGCGCTGCCCGATCATTCAGCACGCCGATCAGCACACCCGGCGTATGGGAGGTAACTTGAAACGCACCGGCATAATGAACGACCGGACTACTCGAAAAAGGCAGGACCGTTGCAACCGTTTGAGGTTGCACCAACGGACGTTGCGGCGCGGTAGCTACTACTTGCAACATCACCGGACGTCGTACTGCCAGCGGTGAACTGACTGCCGGAATCGCGTCTATCGGCGGCAACGTTCCGGCTGCTTCGGCGCTATGCCATTTTTCCTGCATCGCAGGGTTGCTCACGCCGGCCAATACCTTGTCGATTGGTTTGAGTTGCTGCGCAGCTGTATTCGCGCACGAGGCTACGGCAAGTGCCGCTAACAATGCAGAAATATGTGAGTCTATCGAAATGAGGCTACGTGCTGAATTGCGCATTCTGCTCATGACTGTAATCCCCTAGTTGCCGTACTCGCCATTTTGGCGTGGTCCGCTGAAGACAAGATTGGCCCAATTGGCGTAATCAATAGCGGTATCGTTCGTATCTCCGTCACCGGTCAGATCGCGGGAAGCCGCATTATCGACCGTGTCGCCGTCAAGATTCCAGTCAACGGCGTTGTTGTTGTACATCCCGGCGGGTTCGTTGAGATTGTCTTCGACCAGGTTCCGACCCATACCTTCCGAGTAATCAGGCAAGACACTCACAACGGCTGCGGGAATGGCGCCGTTCGCCTCGACTGCGTTATTGAGTTGGTAGTAGAAGGGCGCATAAATCGGCAGCGACCGTCGCGTCGCGTCGTCCATTCCGGTACGGATTTGCCACGCGTAACTCATGACGCTGCTATAGGTCGGGTTGTATTGCGCATGATTGACCCCGCCATGTCGCTGCTGCAGATCGTGCCCGAGTTCGTGCATAAAGGTCGCGGCCATGCTGCGCACCGACTGATACGCCGCCGAAAAATCGTCGAAACTTATCAGCAGATCGTCGCCCGGCCCGTCGAAATCCGTCCCCGCAGCATTGAGCGCTACGTCGCTGATGCCGCTGTAGCCGCCCGGCTGCGCGTTGCCCCAAATGCAATAGTGATAGATGCGGCCACGGTTGGCATTGTCAAAATTCGCGCCTTTGAGCGTGTAGAAATTCGCCAGGCCATTTACCGCATCATCCGCAGCGGTTTGCGATACACGCTGCCAGAACGGCACGCTACCGGAGGTATCGAGTACCAGATTGATTCCGTTTTCTGTACCCGGGTTTATTATCGGCGCGTTGGCAAAGCCCGCGCGCACAGCGTTCCATACGGCCACACCCGGTGTGTTGGTCAAGCCGTTCATCACGTCGATCTCGACAAAGACATCGGGCCGATACGGATCGGCTCCCAGTCCCGGCAGATCAACATCAATAATTCCATCGCCATTTGCGTCGTAACCGTTTTTTTCCCACTCATCCGGAATGTCATCGCCGTCGCTGTCTACCGTGGCTGCATTTTCCGGCAGCCGGTACTGCACGACATTGGAGGTCAAGCCGTCCGAATTGCGCAACTGCACGCTGAGCGTCGAGCCGACCGGCTGCGGACCGGGTGCCGAGATCAGCGCAAGATAGTGATATATCGGATAGTTGAGATCGCCGGGATTCACACCCAAAAGATCATTGACTATGCCCTTGTGCGCCGATGTTGGCATCACCGCCCCATTGATCAGCACTTCCGCGCCGACATCCAGATTTGCACCCTGTACATATACCCATGTATTGACGTTGCCGTTCTGAAAGTCTGTATACAACAAGCTCACACGATCCAGTCTGGGCGCACCAAACGGCACCGGCGCGGTAACGGTGAAGGTGGCCATGTTGCCGGACCTGCCATAGCGCTTGAGCTGCACCTGATGCTGGCCGATGGCCGCGCCATTTGGTACGCTAAAAATGTAACCACCCAAAAACCCGCCTGCAACACTGCGTTCCGTGCGGGTGCCCGCATCCCAATTCACGGTCGAAAGAAACGTGTCCCCGTTTATTTGCGCAAGGGTGCGTGGCGGGCCGAAGGACGGATTGAGGGCATTGATATTTGGGTTGCTGCAGGCCGTCAGGGTAAGAAACAACAGTGCGGTCCATCTCGTTCTGAACATAACCTTCTCCCAAGCGAAGTGGTAAAGAGGACTACGCGCTGAATGCCAAGCTAACGGTATTCAGACGCCAGAATAGAAAAACCCATCGGAATAGTCAACGTAATCTTGAAAGCGTAGCTCCAGACTATCTCCTTCGACACAGAAGTTGAATTTCAGTCTTGCACTGTTGCCATAACATGTAACTTTCAACCTCAGATTGAGCTTATGCATTTCCGGAATAATCCATTGCTTCAATAAACCTTGAGGAATCATTTTTGAGATTAACCAGCAGCAAAAGGATGGGCAGTATTGCCGAGTTGCTTATACGGATTTGTGCCGGCATCACCCATTGCGGTTCTAAGGTAATGTTCAAATTTATAGATTACACAAGGGCAACAGACCCATGCTGAAACGTTTAGCGAAGGAATTGGCGTATGGGTTACGCATGACAACCCCCTCTGGAGTATCACCACGGCTGAATTTGTCAAACCGTGGATTGTTCGAAACGCGCTACAATTTTGCTCATCCGTATCTTGGCTGCTACTTCTTGGCCTTTGTCTTGGTTGATTTTGCCGCAAGCAAAGCTTTGTTTTGTTCCTCCAACTGCAGAATCTGTTCACCCTGATTCTTGATCAGCACATCCTTTTCAGTAATCTTCGCATCCTTATCAGCGAGCAGCGCAATCTGCTCGAAAAGCTGCGTATCCTTCTCCGCAATCACGACATCCTTTTCAGCAATCACTACCTCTTTTTCTTCAAGTCTCTTGCTGGACTGCGCCATGGCATCGTTGACTTCCCTAAGTCGATTTTCCAGTGCCTTGCTTTGATCGTTCACCGTATCGATTGCCAGTTCTGATTTTTGCTTGCCTTGCACGATATCAGTTACCGCTTGAGCAATTTCGCTTGCCTGCTTATCCACAGGCTGATCACGATAATCCTTATGTCCGACCGCATCCGAAATTTTCAGCAATAGTCGCTCTTCTTCCTGAACTACCAGTTCCACTGCCTCTTTGACTTTGACTTGCAGAGCAACAACTCTCTCATTTACATATCGCGCGTGGCGTGCTGCAAACATCGCATCGGCGCTGGCTTGCTGAACCACTGCTACATCGTGAGGGTTTTCCGCTATGCGTTTTTCCGCGTCCTTATAAACTCGAACAGCTTCTGCGAGGGTCGCGGCAGCAAGCTTTTCTCCTTCCTTGGTGCGAGTGACTTCATTGATTGCATCACTTTCGTGCAGGGCCGTGTATTGTATAGCCCGCACGTCCAGAGATTCCATTCTCTTCATCAATTCGACCTTGTCCTTGTCGAGACTGTCGGCCTTTTCCAGTTCAACTTTTTCGATCAGGCTGGAAAGATCACTCAGGACACTTTCATATTCATTCGGGTACACTTTGGAGACGTTGTCTTTGTCCAGCTGAATTTTCAATTTGAGTTCGTTTTCCAGTCGACTCTTCACGATCGACAACATGGTGTTCCCTTTTTCGAGTATCGCATCCGCTTTGGCGATATCACTTATCACTTCGTTTTTCGGCTTCTTGGCTGCGGATTTCTTAACCTCCTCCAATATTTCCTTGGCACCCCGGTAATAATTTGGAGCCAAAAATTGCATATTGGCGTTCATCGCCTCGGTGACATGCTTCTCAAGTTCCGTTATGGCATCTTCTGCCGATAGTGTTCCATATCTGGCAATTTGTTGATCAGATACCTTGACGGTTTTGCCGACATTCGCCGAACATCCAATCAGCATCAACAATAGCGATCCGAAAAGAATACAGGCTGTAGTTCTAAAGCTTGCTAAGTACATAAATATTGCTCCTTGCGCCAATTTGCGTGAATTGCTGCTAAACCACACTTGGCCAAGTTTGCGACCGGACCAAGTGTCAACTTCTAGAATGAGACGGTCGCCAATAGCTAACGCAATTCAAGCCCAATCGCCTCATTTGACCGGTTGCTCCTAGAAGGTCATTTGGAATCCAAGGTTGATCATTGCACTACGTGGTATTGAATTGCCCTTGTCATCGGTTACCTTCTTTGGCGTGAACGCTATATCCAGAGACATTGCCTTGAAAAGCGTCAATCCTCCCGTGATATACCCGAGTTTCGAACCCGCCAGATTGGATCGATAACCAACACGCGCCCCCGGTATCCACCAACTGGTCGTTGCATAGGAGGCACTAAGAGTGAACCACTGGAAATCCCTGCCTACAGCATCCTGCACCGCGTTGGCGTCCAGCCCTCCATTGAGCACCCAGTTCTGGCTGACCGAATAGGCCGCCGCTTCAAGCTGCAACTGGGGCTTCATTTTGTAAGTACCATCAGCGTTGATTTGCGCAATCACGCCCGGATGGGTGTAGAGC
>JBARHR010000330.1:0-1884 GCA_049799335.1 Gallionella sp.
GCAATACGCTGAGGAGGATCAGATTCTTCAATGCGCGCTCATTCTTTGCGGGGTGCTGCGCTGGCCGCCAAATCAGCGGGACTGACTTCCCAGCGATGCCAATCTGAATTCAACGTCCAGTCGCTCCCGGACAATGCATTTACTTGCAGCAATTTCGGCAATTGCGCGTTATCCAGGCGTAAACGCAGCGACGCATTTAGGTTTCCTTCCCGCTTGATCCACTCGTTGACGAAATCGGAAACATAGCCGGATTGTCGCTTCAGTAGCTCCGCCGGAATTGCGGGCGACGTTTGTCTGGACAATATATTCAGCGCGTCATCAAGACTGCCGAAGTTTTGGTAGAGTGCGCCGCGGGAAATACGGTACTGGCGCGTCAGCACATTGTAGGAAAGTTTTATTGTCTGCTCGCCTTGAAAAACCTCTTCGTCGATCCAGTACCAGCGTGGCCGTATCAGCGAAAATTCCGCGATAAAATTCAGCGAAATACCGCGCGACAAGGCTTGCTGCATCACCTGGGTCAGACCGATGTCGTACCTGGCAGCAAGATGATATCCGTCCGCTTCCCGGCGCACTTCCGCCTTCTCGACGGAAATTCCCTCCGCATGCGCACCGGATGCCAGCCAGAACAACATCGCGCAACGAAGCAATCGGTTACGCAGTTTTTTGCAGTAATGCATAAAAGAATCCGTCATGCTGTTCGTTTGGTAGGAGCTGCCCCTGACTACTATCCGGAAGATCTACAGGTAGTCGGCGCGCATCCTGATTTTCCGCCAAAAAGCTGCTAACAACTTGTTCATTTTCCTGCCGAAAAATCGAGCAGGTGGCGTACAGCAATTTGCCATTCGCTTCCAGTAGCCGCCACAACGACCGAAGAATAGCCAGTTGTTGCGACGCAAACCCGGCTATGTCGGAACGGCGTCGCAGCCACTTGATATCCGGATGGCGGCGCACCACTCCGGAAGCGGAACACGGCACGTCGGCAAGAATTCGCTGGAACGTCCTGCCATCCCACCATCCCCTGGCTTCCGCAGCGTTTCCAATCGTCAGTGTCGCAACCAAGCCAAGGCGCCGCAAATTATCAGCTACACGCTGCATGCGAGCTTCGTCAATATCCAACGATACCATTTCCAGGTTGGCCAGTTCCAACATATGCGCTGTCTTGCCACCTGGCGCAGCACAGGCATCCAGAACGCGCATACCATCGTGCACGTCCAGTATTGTCGCGGCATATTGCGCGCCCGCATCCTGCACCGACACCCTGCCTTCGAGAAACCCGGGCAATTTATCAACGCCAACCGGTTTCGCCAATTGCAGCGCGTCCGGCGCAATCATCGACGCGGACAAGTTGACTTGTGCCAGCAATTTCAAATAGTCAGACGGCGTGCCCAAGCGTCGATTGATCCGCAACGTCATAGGCGGATGCAGGTTACCCTGCGCAAGAATATCCGGGGCCAGATCTCCATATTGGACAGACAACTCATCAAACCACCAGCGCGGATAGCTGTATTTCCCTTCCGGAGACGCGTCCGCCAAAGCCGCCAGCTCCTGTTGTTTACGCAGGAAGTTTCTCAGTACGGCGTTCACCAATCCGGCGGCACGCCGATTCAGAATTTGTGCAGCGCGAACCGCATGATCGACGACGGCGTACTTCGCTGATTTACCGTGCTGCAACTGATACAGGGCGACCAGCAACAGGCAACGAACCAGCTCATCCTGCAGCGGCTTGTCAAGCAAGTGATCGAGAATAGTCTGCAGTTGCCCGAAATGGCGTAACGTGCCGTAACTCAAGTCCTGCAGCGCGGCGCATTGCTGCGGGAGCCAGCGTGAGTTGTCACGCAGAGACTTATGCAGTTCCTGATTGAGATTGCGCCCGTTGCCCAGAAC
>JBARHR010000331.1:0-20850 GCA_049799335.1 Gallionella sp.
GCCTTGACCAGTGAATGTCCGGTTTTCCACAGCGTCGGTTTGCCCCCATGTTCGCGGATCCAGCCAAATAGATTTCGCGTCGACTTGATATCAAAAATGATTTCGGCGCCGGGATTGCGGCTCAGCACATCGGCCGCAAACAGCATTAGTTGCCGATCGGGATAGATAATTTGGCCGTCCTTGGTTACCACGCCGAGACGGTCACCATCGCCGTCGAACGCCAGACCAAGTTCGCTGTCATTCTTGCGCAGTGCGCTGATCAGGTCCTGCAGGTTCTCCGGCTGGGACGGGTCGGGGTGATGATTGGGGAAGTGGCCATCGACTTCGCAGTACATTTCCTGTACCTTGCAGCCGAGTTGGCGGTAGAGGTCGGCAACATAGGCGCCGGCTACACCATTGCCACAATCCACAGTGATACGCATCGGTCTGGCAAGCTTGATATCTGAAGTCACGCGCGCCAGGTACGCGGGGCCGATATCCTGCCGGGTGTAGTCGCCAGCCCCGTGGGTGAGGTTATTGTTTTCAATACGCTGACGCAGTCCCTGGATGGTTTCACCGGACAATGTTTCGTCGGCAAGTACCATTTTCAGTCCGTTATAGTCCGGCGGATTGTGGCTGCCGGTGAGCATTACCGCGCATCGTGTTTGCAGGTGGTGCGCGGCGAAATAAACCATCGGCGTCGGCACGCATCCGACATCGATCACGTCAATTCCGCTTTTCTGGATGCCGCGAGCCAGTGCTGCAAGCAGTTCCGGTCCGGACAGTCTGCCGTCGCGTCCAATCGCAATGGTGTCCTGACCGCGCGCTGCCGCCTCTGAGCCGATTGCGTGACCGATCGCCTCGACTATATTGGGTGTCAGAGATTTGCCGACAATTCCACGTATGTCATATGCCTTGAATATTTCTTTGGGGATGTTGGTCAGCATGTGGAAGATCGCTTTCGATAGGAGTCGGTAACAGTGTGGTCAACTTGTCCCACACCAGATTCGGCGTAATTTTATTCATGCAATTGAAATGTCCCAGCGGGCATTCTCGCTTGAAACACGGACTGCATGAGATATCAAGCTTGATGACCTGTGCCTTATCGGACAGTGGCGGGGTAAATTGCGGACTGCTGGATCCAAACAGTGCCAAAAGCGGGCGGTCCAGCGCTGCAGCCAAGTGCATCAGGCCGGAATCATTGCTGATCACCAGATCAGCACAGGAAAGCAGTGCAGTGGCCACCTTCAGGTCGGTCCTGCCGCACAAGTTTTGACACGCAGCGTTGCCAAGCGCGACGATCTTTTCCGCGACTTCCCTGTCCTTGGCAGAGCCGATTATCCACACGTTATAGCCATTTTGATCAAGACGCTGCGCAATCTCGGCAAAATAGGCAATTGGCCAGCGTTTGGCCGATCCGTACTCAGCTCCTGGGCAAAAGGCCACTACCGGTTTGTCGAGTGTCAGGTGCAACTTGTACAGGGCCGCGTCGCGGTCAACTTGGGCAACCAGCAGTTTGGGATGTTCCAGAATCAACGGTACTCCCCCGCCGGCGCGTTCAGCCAACTGGGCATATCGTTCCACCAAAAGGGGGTGTTTCTTCTTGTGAAGTCGGCGTGCATCGTTGAGCAATCCGTAGCGCATTTCTCCAATGTAGCCCGTGCGCAACGGTATGCGGGCAAAGAAGGGTACTAGTGCCGATTTCAGAGAGTTTGGAAGTACGACCGCCTGGTCGTAGTGATCGTGCCGTAGCTGTCTGCCTAGCCGAAATCGCGAATGGAGCTGCAGTGACCCGTGCCCGAACGGATTGAATATGACGTTATTGACTTCCGGTATTGCGAGCAGCAGATCTTCGGTCCACGGCGGAGCCAGTACATCTATCTGGCAATCGGGGTGACGTTGCCTGAGGCGCTTCAACATTGGCTGCATCAGCATAGAATCGCCCACCCAGCTGGGGCCAATGATCAGGATCTTGTACATTGCGCCTGACGTCGGCGGTACTTAGTGCTGGCCTCTGGGAAGGTCACCCTGAAAACGATACAGCGTTCCACAGTAGGGGCAGCGTGCTTCGCCGCCATGATTAAGGGGGATCATTACCTTCGGATGCGCGTTCCACAAATTCATGTTGGGCATGGGGCAGGCCAGCGGCAAATCGGAGGCGGTGACTTCAATATGGCGCTGGTTGATGTTTTGTTTGCTCACGGACAACTCCTTCAAATGTAGCTCAGCCAATCGGTGTGTTGCAGGTGTTTACCCGCTACGCAATCAAAGAACGCCTGCTGCAGGCGAGTAGTAACCGGTCCACGTGATCCCGTCCCTATGGTACGGCGATCAAGCTCGCGTATCGGCGTAACCTCGGCGGCAGTTCCGGTGAAGAATGCTTCATCCGCGCAGTAGACTTCATCGCGCGTAATACGTTTTTCGATGATTTCGATACCCATTTCCGTTGCCAGCGTAAATATCGAGTCACGTGTAATGCCCTCCAGACAGGCGGTCAAGTCAGGAGTGTACAGCTTGCCTTTTTTTACGATGAAAATATTTTCGCCGGCACCTTCCGCGACGTATCCGTCTACGTCAAGCAACAAGGCTTCGTCGTAGTTGTCATTGTCAGCTTCCTGATGCGCCAATATCGAATTGGTATAGGTAGTCACCGATTTCGCACGGCACATGTTCACATTGACGTGATGTCGGGTGAAGCTGGATGTCTTGACGCGTATGCCTTTCTCCATTCCGTCTGCACCCAGATACGCGCCCCACGGCCAGGCCGCAATAGCGACATGAGTGGAAAGTGTTTTCGCAGATATTCCCATTGCCTCAGAGCCATAAAAACAGATCGGCCGGATATAGCAGGTTTCCAGTTTGTTGGCCCGCACGACTTCAAGCTGCGCCTCATTGATGGTGTCCTTGTTGTACCGCATTTTCATCTGGAAGATGTGCGCAGAGTTGAACAACCGATCGGTATGCTCGCGCATGCGAAAAATAGCCGTACCTTTGGCTGCCTTGTAGGCACGCAAACCTTCAAATACGCCCATACCGTAGTGCAGGGTATGCGTCAGCACGTGTGTGGTGGCCTCGCGCCAAGGCTGAAGTTTGCCGTCGTACCAGATGAAACCGTCGCGGTCGGACATCGACATAATGAATTTCCTTAGGGGAATCTGTTTTGGAAGCCTGAATTCTAGCGGTTTTCGGTAAATATATGAAGGGGAGCCGCGATAATGCGCGGGTTAGTTGCGGTGGCAATACTGAAATCGAGTTGATTTTTTCGGGTATGATTAAAACTTGTATAACTTTAGGGTTTTCGACTGCATTTCTCATTGAGGCGAGAGCACATGGTCAATTTTCCGGTGATTTCCGAAGAAACCACTGACACTCAAGAAGACAGGTTGCACCGGAATTTGCTGATCTTTGCGGCGGGTTTCATGAATCTTGCCGTCATGTTGTGGCTGGCAATCTACTGGGCAATGGGCCTGCAATTTTCGACCAACGTTCCACTGCTCTATCAGCTGATATCGGTTGTCTCGCTGATCTATTATTTCCGAACCAGAAAATTCGATATTTTTCGATCGGTGCAACTTGGCCTGTTCCTGTTTACACCCTTCATCATGCAGTGGAGTATAGGTAACTCGATTTCCTCCAGCGGTGTGACACTCTGGGCTTTGTTGGCGCCTGTCGGCGCGTTGGTTGTGTCCAACTGGCGCGAATCTGTCCCGTGGTTTTTTGCGTATATGGTGCTAACCATAGTTTCGGGCATTTTTGACTTTTATTTAAGTACATCCGTCCAATTTGAAGTTCCTGTCCGAACGATCAGCGTCTTTTTCGCGATCAATTTTGCGGCGATGTCGTCCATTATTTACTTTCTTTTGCGTTATTTTGTGGTCGAGATGGACAGGATCAAAAGCCAGTTGGACCAGCAGCATCAACTGCTTGCCGAAGAACAGAAAAAATCGGAACGGGTACTGCTTAACGTATTGCCAAGCAGCATCGCAACCCGCTTGAAAAACAATCAGGGTTTAATCGCGGACGGGCACGCGGATGTGACCGTGATGTTCGCGGATCTGGTCAATTTTACCCAGTTGACAGAATCGCTGTCGCCGGACCAAATGGTTTCGTTGCTTAACATCATATTTTCAGGATTTGACGAGCTTAGCGAAAAATATCATGTCGAAAAAATCAAGACAATAGGCGACGCCTATATGGTAGTAGGCGGCTTGAACGGCACGCGATCCGAATATACCAGCAACATAGCGAGCCTGGCTTTGGAGATGCGCGAGTTCGTCGCGAATCATCCGGACCTGTCCAGATTCGGACTGGGCATCCATACCGGCATCGCGACCGGCCCGGTGGTCGCCGGGGTCATAGGTACCAAACGATTCATCTACGACCTGTGGGGTGACACGGTGAATATTGCCAGTCGCATTACAGACGAGGCAATGGAAGGTGTCATTCAGGTTGACAAGACCACTTTCAAGCGTATTCGAAACGATTTTGCGTTCGAGCCACCAGTGACGGTTTCCATGAAGGGCAAAGGCGAGATGCAGATCTATCGGCTTACATCGCGGTTGCAGGTTCCTTTCCCAGCAGCGTCAGGACAAGCAGCACTCAACGCACGGTATCCTGATTCTGTTTTGTCAACGAATCGTTAAATAGCCATTCCCATAGTTCCAGACACGCGTCGACGGTGATTGTGCCGCGTTCAATGCGGCAGGTAGATTGATTGTTCAGGCGCATCCGGTGCTGCGTCCGGCGCAACTCCCGGTAAATTGCGCAACATTTCCCGGCGAGATCCGCGGGAATTATCCCCAGTGTTCCGGCGAGTTTGAGTAATGCCAAATTGCCGATATCTCCACTCAATCGAGGATTTTGGTGGCTGAACGCCAAAACGATATATTGCACCATGAACTCGATGTCCACCATTCCACCGGTATCATGCTTGATATCAAACAAGTCGCTTGCGTTGGCATGTCCGTCATGCATTTTTTGACGCATTGCCATAATTTCCTGTTGCAACGCTTTCCGGTCGCGCGATTGGCAGAGTATCTGTTTGCGAATTATTTCGAAGGCGAAACCGACTTCACTGTCTCCGGCGCTGTACCGTGCGCGGGTCAACGCCTGATGCTCCCAGACCCAGGCATGCTTTTCCTGATATTCAGCAAAAGCGGATATCGAACTAACCAGCAAACCGCTTGCGCCGTTGGGGCGCAAGCGCAGGTCTATTTCATACAGGCGTCCGGTTGAAGTATAGCTGCTGAGCATGGCGTTGATGCGCTGCCCGAGACGCGCATAATTTTCCTGAGCATCGGGATGGTCGTCGTCGTACAGGAAGATCAGGTCCAGATCTGATGCGTAGCCAAGCTCTTTGCCGCCAAGTTTGCCATATGCAATGATGGCAAACTTGGGTGCCTGGCGATGCCGCTTGCGCAGCGTCATCCAGCTGAGTGTCAGTACATGGCGCAGCATCAGATCTGCCAGATCACTTAAATGGTCGCTGAGCTTCTCCAGCGGCAGCAGGCCTTGCAGGTCCATTGCCAGAAGATGAAAGGTTTGTTCCTGGTGGATTTGCCGCAACGCGTCCAACTGCCTTTCCTCGTCGCCGGAGCAATCTTCAATTCGCCTTTGCACCTCTTCATCGATCAGCTTCCAGTCCGGCTGTTGATAGATTTCACGAGCATCCAGCAATTCGTCCAGCAATGCCGGATGCGATGTCAGGTAATCGCCGGCCCAGGTACTGGACGCGACCAGCGTGGTCAGGCGTTGCAGCGCGGCCGGATACTCAACCAGAAACGCGAGATACGAAGCACGCCTACTGATACTTTCAAGCAAAGTCAGGAGTCTGGCCAACGTACCATCAGGGTCGCGGTGTTCTGCACTGAGGGTGATGAATTGCGGAATCAGCTTATTCATACGCTCCCGACTCTGTTCCGGCAATTGCCGGTAACGACTACTGTCTCGAAGTTGTTGCAAATGCTGCGCGCTTACTTCTGCGACCAAATAACCCAGCGTGTCCAGATAACCAGCTAGTTGTTCCGGCTCAATGTCGCCGCGCCAGAGTTCGGAGTTGCCCGGAACATCCCGCTGAGCACCGAATATCTGCTCAAACTGATCGCTGACCATTTTGCGATGTCGATCAAGTACTGAAACCATTGCAGAATAGTCAGCGTATCCCATCGCTGCGGCGACGATTTCCTGATCATCCGGCAAGACGGGCAATTCCTGGGTTTGTTGGTCGTCAAGATATTGCAGGCGATGCTCCAGATTACGCAAATAGACATAGGCTTCATTAAGATCTGCCGCTATCTGGGCAGATAGCTGACCACCCATGGATAGCTGTTGCAGCACACCCTGGGTGGGCCGAATGCGCAGTCTGGCATCCCTGCCCGCGCGTATCAATTGGAATACCTGTGCAATAAATTCGATTTCGCGTATGCCCCCGGGCCCGAGTTTGATGTTGTTGACACGGTCACGCCGGTGCACTTCCTGACGAATCTGCGCATGTAATCCGCGCATCGAGTCAATGGCACCGAAATCCAGGTATTTTCGAAACATGAAAGGCTGCACCAGTTGCATCAGTTCGCCGATTTGCGGGCCGCTTTCCGGCGCAACTACTCGGGATTTGATCCAGGCATAGCGCTCCCATTCGCGCCCCTGGGTAAGCAAATACTCCTCCAGGGCGGCAAAATTCATTACCAGTGGGCCACTATCGCCGTAGGGGCGGAGGCGCATGTCCACACGAAACACGTACCCGTCTGCGCCGAGTTCATTGATGAGTCCGATCAAACGGCGTCCCATCCGGCTGAAAAACTCATGATTGCTGATCTGGCGTGAGCCGTTGGTCTGGCCGTCTTCCGGATAGACGAATATCAGGTCGATGTCTGACGAGACATTGAGTTCGCAACCCCCCAGCTTACCCATCGCTATGATCAGCAGCTCCTGGTGCGCGCCGTTCGCCTCGCCCAGCGGCGTACCGAATTGATCTTGCAGAGCCTTCGACAGGCAACTATGTGCCGTCCGCAGACACTCTTCGGCCAACGCAGTCATCGCCAGCATTACCTCACTCAGATCCGCCAGGCCGTTGACGTCCCGGCAGATCAGCTTGAGCATAACCAGCTTGCGCAATTTGCGCATGGCACCAGCAAGAGCAGATTCGTCAGCCGGATCAGGCGCAGAATTCTTCAACATCGCGCTGATCTCGGCGCGAGTGCACGTCGTGTGATAGTTGGATCTTAACCACTCGTGCAACTCAGGGCTTGCGTCCAGGAGGTGTCTGGCATAGCGGCTGCAGTACTGTGTCCTTTGCAGCACGTTTTCCCAGTCGGCGGGTGGTGATGGTGTGTGGGTCATTTCGTGCCGCGTAGTCGCGTCGGAATATTCAATATTATTGCCGATGTGGCAGTATTCATTGGCTACGCTTCACGTTAGAATGCGCGTCGTCGTCTGAATGCTATAACCTCGCCAGTCGGCGAAGGTCATATTTTTCGATAGCAATTGATTTTACCGAGCGACGACCGGAACCCGCAATTGACTCCATCTTCATGCTGAATTCTCCTCCGATCCGTCTGCTCTGGCGCAGTTTGAGCTGGTTGACGCGAATTGTTATTGTGGTTTTTGCGTCAGCCGCGTTGTTTTTTGCCGTGGTCATTCTCGCGTCGCGCTACTTCCTGTTACCCGATATTGAAGCATATCACGACAGTATCGTCGCCTCGATGTCCGGCGCGATAGGCAGCAATCTCACCATAGGCAAGATAGAAGGCGATTGGCGTGGATTGCAACCACATCTGAATTTTAGTGACGTCCGTTTACTCGATCGGCGGCTGCAGCCTGCACTGGTTTTGCCTGCCGTCGCTGGCAGTGTTTCGTGGATGTCGCTATTCACCGGCGAATTGCGGCTTGCCAGCCTGGAAATCAGCCGGCCGGAGCTGCTGATACGCCGCGACGAAACGGGCAAGGTATTCATCGGCAGCCTGGAACCACGTTCCCAAGGTGGGGGAAACGACCTGACAAATTGGTTGCTTCACCAGAATCGCATGGTGATCAGGGGTGGGCTGATCGTGTGGCTGGACGAGATGCGCGGCGCGCCCGCGCTGGTGTTGAATCAGGTCAATCTGCGCGTGGAAAATTTTCTCGGCAGACATCGAATTGCCTTGACCGCAACGCCGCCTTCGGGGCTGGCAACGACTTTGGACGTGCGTGGAGATTTCCACGGCGAGAGCGCCGATGATTTCACGCAATGGCACGGGACGTTGTTCAGCCAGATCGATTACGCGGATGCGGAGGCGTGGACTCCGTGGCTGGACTTGACTGAGAAGTTAGAAAAGGGGCGAGGCGCGCTTCGCTGCTGGCTGACGGTCGAAGATGGCGCAGTGGTGGGTCTGACCGCCGACCTGGATTTGCGAAACGTGTCCAGCAAGCTTGCCGACGACGTGCCGGAAATCAATCTGAGTGAATTGCACGGGCGCCTAACCTGGCGGAGAACAGCCGGCGTTACCGAAATTGCTACCCGCAATCTGGAGATGCGTTTGCAGGATGGACAGGCATTTAAGCCTGTAGACACATTCGTCAGATTTGAAACCGGCCGCGACGGTCAGATCAACGGAGGGGAGGTGCGTGCCAACCAGTTGTTGCTTGAGCCACTTGCCGGACTGTTGAAATACCTGCCGATGGACACAGGTCTGCGCAATCGATTGAGCGAGTTGGCACCCGTCGGGAAAGTGTCAAATCTACACGTGACCTGGAAAGGCGAGCCGTTCAGGCCATTTGCTTACAGAATCAAGGCGCGGATGGAAAATGTTGGCTTGAATCAAGTTGGAGGTCTTCCGGGATTTTCCGGCTTGACGATGGATGTGGATGGAGACGAAGTGAAAGGCAGGTTGAATATCAATGCGCGGAAGATGAGCGTTGATGCGCCCGGTGTCATGCGTGAACCGCTATCTTTCACCACGTTGACTGGGCAGGCCGGTTGGGAACGCAAGCTTGGTGAGTTGTATGTCAATGTCGATAACATTACCGTCGCCAACGAAGATCTGGCGGGCAGCTTCTATGGCAGCTACCAAACTCAGGCCGGAACACGTGGAGTCCTGGACCTTACTGGCAAATTGACACGCGGAGATTTGCGACGTGCAGCCCGTTACACGCCGCTGGTTGCACTGCATGGAAAGGATAGCGACTGGTTGAATGATGCGCTACTGGCGGGACATACGGGAGATTTTCGCATTCGCATCAAAGGCAACCTCAGCGATTTTCCGATCGACGGCAGCAAGGATTTGATATTCAAAATCGGCGGCCATGCCAAGGGTGCTGTTCTGGAGTTTGCCGAACAGTGGCCGCGGGTAGAAAACATCAACGCCGAATTTCTAATTATAGGGAACAAGCTTGAAATCATTGCGCCTTCCGCAACCATGCTAGGGGCTCGCTTGCAAAACGTTCGCGTTACGCTGCCGAATTTGACCGGCAACGACCCGGTTCTGGAAATCAATGGTAACGCCGACGCTGAGAGCAATGTGTTCCTGGATTTTATCCAGAAAAGCCCGGTTCGCGGCTATATCGACAAGTTTACCGATGGTATGACCGCCAAGGGCAAGAGTCATCTGGCACTGTATGCACTTATTCCACTCAACGGCGACACGGAAGTAAGAGTCTCCGGGAATCTACTGGTGAAAAATAACGAAATAAAATTAGGGCGGGCATGGCCTGCGTTGCGAGACACGGGCGGAGCGCTTTCGTTTACCGAGTCGGGTATGCAAGCTAGCGGGGTGACAACGAGAATTTTGGGTGGCAACGCGATCATCAATATGCAGTCTACCGCCGGCGGCGGCGTACATGCAGTCGTGGAAGGGCATAGTGAGCTGGAAGCTTTGCGTATGTTCAAGCCGCTTGCTGTGTTGGATCGTCTGCAAGGTGGAGCAGACTGGAAGACCGAAATCAGTGCGAATAGAAGATACGCGGATGTGTTGTTTCAGTCGGATCTGCACGGCGTAAGTTCCGGCTTGCCCAAGCCGTTTGTAAAACGTGCCGACGAAGTCATGCCGTTGCGATTTGAAAAAAGGGGAATTGCAGAAGGTCAGGACATGGTCTTTGTCAATGTGGGCAATCTGATCAATGCGCGATTGTTGCGTCGCAAGGTCGGCGATGAGATGCAGGTAAAGCAGGGATTTGTGTTCTTCGGTGAGGCTGGGTCTGCTGTTGCCGGTATGCCGGACGCCACCCAGCGCACTGATGGAGTGCAACTACTAGGCAGGCTACCGGTTCTGTCGATTGAAGGTTGGCCGAGTTTGAGCGAAGGTGCTGGAAATTCCGGGGATTCAATGATCATCAATCGTGCAAAATTGGAAATTGACAAGGTGGAGGGTTATGGACTGGACGTCGATAATCTGCAATTAGGTGCGACCAGACGAGGTGACGCAATGTCGGTTCAATTGGCGAGCAAGGCACTGAACGGAGAGCTGGTATGGCAGCCCAATGGCTATCAATCGGCGAGCAAACTTACTGCACGACTTCGGAGTTTGCATATAGGCAATGCGACTCTGCCGGCGCCAACCGAAACGCCGATCAAGGATGCTTCCGACATTCATGACCACAAGGATATCAAACCGAAAAACCAACCTGATGCCAAGTCCACGGGAAACGAGTCCCAGTTGTTGCCGGAAGACGTGCCCGCACTTGATGTGTCCGTTGAAGACCTGCAATATCACGGAAAGAATATCGGTCGCTTCGATTTGGTCGGGCACCCTGAGGGCCGGGATTGGCGCGTGCGACGCTTGCGTGTCACCAATCCGGATGGATCGCTGATGGGCGACGGTGTCTGGAAAGGTGCCCCGCTTCCGGTGATGCGCGGCAATTTTGTAACGGTACCGGGACAAACGGATCTGGTATTCCAGCCCGACAATACGATAAAAACCGAGCTGCAAAGCCAGTTGAATTTGCTGCTGGATATAGGTGATGCGGGGAAGATATTGAATCGTTCAGGCTACCCGAATACGGTGAAAGGCGGTAACGGAAAATTGGACGCCAAAATGAACTGGTATGGAACACCGTTCGATTTCAACTACGGCACGTTGAACGGAACGATCCGGGTAGATACCGGAAAGGGACGTTTCGTGAAAATGGAGCCGGGTGTCGGCAAATTGCTGAGCATCCTGAGCTTACAATCCCTCCCGAAACGTATCACGCTGGATTTCAACGATGTTTTTAGCGAAGGCTTCCAGTTTGACAATATTAGCGGCAATGCGACTATAAGAAACGGTGTGATCGAATCGCAGGACTTCCATATAGATGGCTCTGCGGCAGCGGTTACGCTGAAGGGCAGCGTGGACCTGAACAAGGAAACTCAGAACTTGCGTGTCCGCATATTACCCACGCTGGGAGATAGTGTGTCGCTGATCGGCGCGTTTGCGGCCGGCCCGGCAGTCGGTATCGGAACGCTCATCCTGAACAAAGTATTGGGCGAGCCACTCGATAAGTTGGCGTCATTTGAATACAATGTCAGCGGAACCTGGAGCAACCCGAGTGTAGTCAAGGTCGGACGCGTTCAGCCGGGTCCGAACCCACAAAATCCGAGTGAATAGGAAAAATTATGTCAGCAGGCGATTCCACCCAACAACGTATAGCCTGGCAGGTAAATGCCTTCAAAGTGGCTGCCATTCAAATGGCTTCTGGTCCGAACGTCGCCGGAAATATCAGCGAGGCACGCCGACTCATTGCCAACGCTGCGGACAAAGGAGCGAAGTTGGTTGTTTTGCCCGAATTCTTCGCCATCATGGGCATGGGAGAGCACGATAAGGTGGCAGTTCGTGAACAGCTCGGTGAGGGGCCAATCCAGGCGTTTCTGAGCGAAACCGCACGACAGCACAAGATCTGGCTGGTGGGCGGGTCGATACCATTGGTGGCGGACGGAGCCGACAAGGTCAGAAATGCCTGTCTGGTTTTCGACGAGCACGGAGAGCGCGTCGCGCGCTACGACAAGATACACATGTTCGGACTGGAGCTAGGCAACGAAAGCTATAACGAAGCGAGGACGATCGAACCCGGAAATCAGGTAGTCGTTGTGGATAGCCCGTTCGGGCGCATCGGGCTGGCAGTGTGTTATGACCTGCGATTCCCGGAGCTGTTCCGTTCGATGAAGGATGTGGATATTATCGTGTTGCCCTCCGCATTTACCGAAACCACCGGGCGGATGCACTGGGAAGTGCTGGTGCGTGCACGTGCTATTGAAAACTTGGCCTATGTGATCGCCGCTGCGCAAGGCGGTTACCACATCAACGGGCGCGAGACGCATGGCAACAGCATGGTGGTGGATCCTTGGGGTAGAGTGCTGGACAGATTACCGCGGGGTTCGGGCGTGGTCATCGGGGAGGTGAATCCTTCCTATAAGACCAGCCTGCGCAAGAGTCTGCCGGCCCTTTCGCATCGCGTACTGTATAGCTGTCCGCAATGATAGTCGAGGGAAGCAACGCACCATTGGACACGCTATTTGATACAGCGCAGCAATCACTGCTCAAGCCCTACGCGATAGGCACAGGGCAGATCGAGCAGGTCTTCGCGCGTATGATGACCCACCGTCTCGATTACGCCGATTTGTATTTTCAGTACAGTCGTGCCGAGAGTTGGTCACTGGAAGAAGGTATCGTCAAGTCCGGCAGTTTCAATATCGATCAGGGTGTCGGGGTGCGCGCGGTCAGCGGCGAAAAAACGGCGTTCGCCTATTCGGACGATATCAGCTTGAAGGCGCTTGAAGGCGCGGCACAAGCCACCCGCGAAATTGCCAGACAGGGCGGCACCCAGCAAGTTCCGATGCTGCATCACGGCTCACGGCGCCAGACTTACCTGCCGGACGATCCGATTGCCAGCCTCAAGGATGCCGACAAGGTCGCGCTGCTGGAACGCATCGAGGGCTATGCGCGCTCGCTCGACACTCGCGTGTCGCAGGTCATGGCCAGCCTCGCTGGCGAATACGAGGTGGTGATGATCGCGCGTAGCGACGGTTTGATGAATGCCGACATACGCCCGCTGGTACGGTTGTCGGTTCAGGTAATCGTGGAAAGCAACGGCAAGCGTGAACAGGGCTCTGCCGGGGGCGGCGGTCGTTTCGATTATGCGTATTTTGACGACGCGGTATTGCGCAAATACGCCGCTCAGGCAGTTCATCAGGCGGTGGTCAATCTGGATGCTGCTCCGGCTCCGGCGGGCAATATGACTGTCGTGCTGGGCAACGGCTGGCCGGGCATACTGCTGCACGAGGCGATCGGTCACGGTCTTGAAGGAGACTTCAACCGCAAGGGCAGTTCCGCATTCTCGGGTCGCATCGGTGAGCGCGTTGCGGCAGGCGGCGTGACGGTTGTGGATGATGGCACCCTGGCGAACCGCAGAGGATCGCTGCAAACAGACGATGAAGGCAACCCCAGTCAATGCACCACGTTGATCGAGAACGGCATCCTGCGCGGCTATCTGCAGGATTCCCTGAACGCGCGTTTGATGGGCATGAGCGTGACCGGCAATGCCAGGCGCGAATCGTACGCGCATCTACCGATGCCGCGTATGACCAATACCTATATGCTTAACGGAAACCGCGATCCCCGGGAAATAATCGCATCTGTGAAACACGGTTTGTATGCGGTAAATTTCGGCGGAGGGCAGGTGGATATCACCAGCGGAAAATTCGTGTTTTCCACGGCGGAAGCTTACATGATAGAAGACGGCAAGATCACTCATCCGGTAAAGGGCGCCACACTGATCGGTAATGGTCCGGACGTGCTGACGCGCATCTCGATGATAGGCAACGACATGACGCTTGATCCCGGTGTTGGAACCTGCGGCAAAGAAGGTCAGAGCGTTCCGGTCGGAGTGGGGCAACCGACCGTGAGGATCGACGGCCTTACGGTAGGCGGCACCGCGTAACGGGCGATTAAGCCGGCAGATTTTCGACCGGCTGCGCCTCATCAGATTCAAAAGTGCACCCTGCTGTATAATCCGCGCCCATGTTGATTCTACGCGGACTTAATTCTCCTGATTCACGGCCCATTGCGCTCACCATCGGCAATTTCGACGGTGTGCACATGGGCCATCAGGCATTGCTGCGTGAGTTGCGTATGGAGGCACAGGCGCGCGGATTACAAACCGGTGTGGTGATATTCGAACCTCATCCCCGGGAGTTGTTTACCCCCCAGCAGGCGCCAGTGAGGTTGACCAGCTTGCGCGAAAAGCTGGAGTTGTTTGCTAGCTTGGGTACAGATCGCGTGCATGTTTGCCGCTTTAACCGGCAATTTGCCAAGATGAGTGCTGCGGAATTTATTAGTGCACTGCATCAAAGGCTATCTGCGAAGTTTGTGCTTATCGGAGATGATTTTCGATTTGGCAGTGAACGCGGCGGTGATTTTGCGCTGATGGAAAAAATCGGCGAACAACTCGGGTTTTCGGTGCGATCGGTGCATACGGTAAGTCTGGACGGAGTACGCATATCCAGCACGGCCGTGCGTGCATCACTGGCTGCCGGTCAATTGCGTACCGCCCAAGGCTATCTGGGAAGGCATTACAGTATCAGCGGACGAGTCGTGCACGGCGACGGGGTGGGTCGTGAATTGGGCTTCCCGACGGCGAATATTCAGCTGAAACATAACCGCCCTCCGTTGTCCGGGATATTCGTGGTACAGGCGCATGCGGAAGGTCTGGGGGTGCTGCAGGGTGTTGCCAGCCTGGGCGTGAGGCCCACGCTCAAGTCGGATGCGAAGCCGGTGCTGGAGGTGCATCTGTTCGAGTTTTCGCAACGGATATACGGCAAGCATTTGCGCGTGCAATTTCTGCAGAAGTTGCGCGATGAGGAAAAGTATCCGGATGTAGAAACCCTGACGCGTCATATCGCGTTGGATGTGGAAAATGCAAAGAAATGGTTTGAACAACATGACTGATTACAAGAACTCCCTGAATTTACCCGATAGCCCGTTTCCAATGCGTGGCGATCTTGCCAAACGCGAACCGCTGATGGTCGCGCGCTGGCAGGAACAGCGACGCTACGAGCGCATACGCGCGGCCAAGCAGGGCAAGCCGAAATTCATCTTGCACGATGGTCCGCCGTACGCAAACGGTGACATCCATATCGGCCACGCGGTGAACAAGATACTCAAGGACATCATTGTCAAGAGCAAATCTCTGGCGGGATTTGATGCACCGTACGTACCCGGTTGGGATTGTCACGGCCTGCCGATCGAATTGCAGGTGGAGAAGAAGCATGGCAAAGCCATTCCGCCTTCGCAATTCCGGGAGCTTTGCCGCGCCTACGCGACAGAACAAGTCGAACGCCAGAAGAAGGACTTCATTCGGCTCGGTGTGCTGGGCGATTGGGGGAACCCCTACCTGACCATGGAATACAAGAACGAGGCCGATATCATGCGTGCGCTCGGGAAAATATTTCAGAGCGGCTACCTGTATCAGGGCTACAAACCGGTGAACTGGTGTCTCGATTGCCAGTCGGCACTGGCGGAAGCGGAAGTGGAATACGAAGACAAGGTGTCGTCGGCGATCGACGTGGGTTTTGAAGTCAAGGACAAACACACGCTCGGCAAAATATTTGGTGTATCACTGCCGGCCGATGCCAATGTCTATGCTGTGATCTGGACCACAACGCCATGGACTTTGCCGGCCAATCAGGCGGTGTGCGTGCATCCAGAACTTGAATACGACCTGATCAGGACCGAAAAAGGCTATCTAATAGTCGCCTACGATCTCGCTATGGCCTGTCTGGCACGCTATCAGCTGTCAGGCAGCAATGACCGCGGCGATGGCATTGCTGCAACCTGTATCGGTGCTGCACTTGAGGGGTTGCTGTTGCAACATCCGTTCTACGATCGCGGCGTACAGATAATCTGCGGTGATCACGTGACCCTGGAAGCAGGTACCGGTCTGGTGCATACCGCGCCGGCGCACGGGTTGGACGACTACTTCGTTGGCCAGAAATACAATCTGCCGACCGATAATCCGGTAGGTGACGATGGTAAGTTCAGGGCGGATATGGCACTGGTGGGTGGAATGTTTGTTTGGAAAGCAAACGATGTCGTGATTAGCGCGCTGCAACAAAGCGCGAATCTGTTGCACATGGAAACGGTGCAGCACAGTTATCCGCATTGCTGGAGGCACAAATCGCCGATTATTTTTCGATCCACGCCTCAGTGGTTCATCGGCATGGAGCAGATTTCCCGCGATACGAATGACACCGGAGAGTCGGGACGTACTCTGCGTGACCAGGCGAGCCTGGCAGTTGAGGAAACACGTTTTTTCCCGGCATGGGGACGTGCCCGCCTGGAGGCGATGATCGGAAAGCGTCCCGACTGGTGCGTTTCCCGCCAACGCAACTGGGGTGTGCCGATGCCGTTCTTTGTGCACAAGGATACCGGAGAGCTGCACCCGCGTACAACGGAGCTGATTGAAAAGGTAGCCAAACGGGTAGAGGTTGACGGTATCGAAGCCTGGTTCAGTCTGAATTCCGTCAGTCTGTTGGGCGACGAGGCTGATCATTACAAGAAACTGACGCATACGCTGGATGTCTGGTTTGATTCCGGTGTTACGCATGCGACAGTATTGGAAAAACGCCAGGAGTTGCGTTCACCGGCCGATCTTTACCTGGAAGGATCGGACCAGCACCGCGGCTGGTTCCAGTCCTCGCTGCTGACCGGTTGCGCAATCAACGGCAGGGCACCATATGGCGCCCTGCTTACGCACGGTTTTGTCGTGGATGGCAGCGGGCACAAGATGTCCAAATCCAAAGGCAATGTGATTGCGCCGCAGAAAATATTTGATACGCTGGGTGCCGACATTTTGCGCCTGTGGGTGGCATCCACCGATTATTCGGGCGAGCTTACGATTTCCGACGAAATTCTCAAGCGTGTTGTTGAGAGTTATCGGCGCATACGCAATACGCTGCGCTTTCTGCTGGCGAATACCGCCGACTTTGATTTCCAGCGAGATGCATTGCCGGTGGAACAGTGGCTGGAGATTGATCGCTATGCGCTGGCGCTTGCACACAGGCTTCAGGTCGAGGTGCGTGGCGATTATGAACGCTACGAATTCCACCTGATTGCACAGAAATTGCAGGCGTTTTGCTCTGAAGACCTGGGCAGTTTTTATCTCGATATACTTAAAGATCGTTTGTATACCGCCGCGACAAATTCTGGCGCGCGCCGCTCTGCCCAGAATGCCCTATTCCATATCGCCCAGGCGTTGTCGCGCATGATCGCGCCTATACTGAGCTTTACCGGAGAAGAGGTATGGGCGGCGCTGTCCGGTAGCGACGAAACCAGCGTATTCGAGCACGAATGGTATGGGTTGCCGGATGCGCAGATGGATGACGTTTCCATGGCAACGTGGCGAGATATTCGCACGATCCGCGAGCTGGTAAACAAAAAACTGGAAGAACAACGCGCTGCGGGGGTAATCGGCTCTGCTTTACAGGCAGAGGTAGACATTTATGCACCGCAGAAAACTCACGCGTTGTTGTCGCGTCTCGACGACGATTTGCGGTTGGTTCTGATAACTTCGCGCGCAAATCTCCATTTAAAGGATGGCGAACTGGAATTTAAAGTCACGCGAAGTGCGCACTGCAAGTGTGAGCGTTGCTGGCACTACCGTCCAGATGTTGGCAGCAATGCCGACCACCCTACCATCTGTGGCCGTTGTGTCAGCAATTTGTACGGCGATGGCGAGGCGAGGAAATATGCCTAGCATGCTAGCCAACATTGGCCGGTTCTGAATTTATGAAGATAATCCTGGCCAGATGGCTGTCGTTGAGCGCATTGGTGATAGCGCTTGACCAGTTGAGCAAACTCTATATCAGCAGCCGGTTTCACTATGGCGAAAGCCTCACAGTGATGCCGGTATTCAATCTGGTTCTGGCACACAATACCGGCGCGGCATTCAGTTTTCTGGACGATGCCGGGGGATTCCAGCGCTGGTTGTTCAGCGCGATTGCGCTCTTTGCTTCTGCATGGATTGTCTGGCTGCTGCGCAAACATACCGGGCAATATATGTTCGCGTTCGCATTGAGCATGATACTTGGCGGTGCGCTGGGTAATCTGGTTGATCGGGTCAGCTACGGGTACGTTGTCGATTTCCTGCAGTTTCACTGGGACGAGCATTATTTCCCGGCATTCAATCTCGCCGATTCGGCCATTACCTGCGGCGCATTCTTCTTGATAGTGGATAGTTTTCGGGGAAATCAGCATGGAACTGTTGCTGGCTAACCCGCGCGGCTTTTGTGCGGGAGTTGATCGCGCAATCGAGATCGTCGAGCGCGCACTGGCTTTGCATGGCGCGCCGATCTATGTCCGCCATGAAGTTGTGCACAACAAATTCGTCGTCGACGGCTTGCGTGCCAAAGGTGCAATCTTTGTTGAGGATTTGTCTGATGTGCCGACCGGCAGCATCCTGATCTTCAGCGCGCATGGTGTGCCGAAGACAGTAAGGCAGGAAGCGGAAGTTCGCGGGCTCGTCGTATTTGATGCGACGTGTCCGCTGGTGACCAAGGTGCACATCGAAGTGTCGCGGATGCGCGAGCAGGGCAGGGAAATCATCATGATTGGCCATGCTGGACACCCGGAGGTCGAGGGCACAATGGGGCAAAGCGACGGCGGCATGTATCTGGTTGAGTCCCCGGAACAGGTTGCACGGTTGATCGTCAGCGACGAGAACAATTTGTCATACGTAACCCAGACCACACTGTCGGTAGACGACGCGAGCAACATCATCGCGGCTCTGAAGACGCGTTTTCCGTTCATTAGCGGACCTAAGAAAGACGATATTTGCTATGCCACTCAAAACCGTCAGGATGCGGTCAAGGTTCTGGTCAAGCAATGCGATGTCGTTGTTGTCGTGGGATCGATAAACAGCTCGAATTCAAACCGGTTGCGCGAAGTTGCGGCGAACGTTGGGCTCCCGTCCCACTTGGTGAACGATGCCAGTGAACTGCAACCTGATTGGTTTGTTGGCAAGATGCGGGTAGGCGTAAGTGCCGGTGCGTCGGCTCCGGAAATATTGGTTCGTGGCGTGGTTACGCGATTGCAGGAGTTCGGCGGAACTCAGGTGGTTGAATTGCGGGGTATTATAGAGAACGTCGTGTTTCCCTTGCCCAAGACACTCATTCCGATTGCCGACAAGACCTGAACTGTTGTCCATTGGTGAACACTGATTTTCTGGTAGTTGGCGGCGGGGTGGTCGGGCTGACGACGGCTCAAACGCTGTTGCAGTCGGGCTATCGCGTCACGCTGGTCGAACGAGGTTATCTAGGAGAAGAAGCGTCCTGGGCGGGTGGAGGCATTCTCTCGCCGCTGTGTCCCTGGGATTACCAGTATTCCGTTACAAGTCTCGCGCTGTTGAGCATGGATATGTTCAGCCCCGCTGCAGCAGTCCTGCACTCTGCGACCGGCATCGATCCAGAATATCAGCGCTGTGGCATGTTGGTGCTGCCGCCTTATGAGCAAACGAATGCAGAACGTTGGTGCCAGCAGCATAAATTTCCGCTGAATCAGGTAAGCCCCGTGGAATATCTGCCACATACCAACCTCGATTCAGAAGGGTTTTCAGATGGATTGTTACTGCCGACTGTCGCACAAGTCCGCAACCCGCGTTTGATGCAAGCGTTACGTGCGCAAGTAGCGTTGTTGGGTTGCAAAATACTGGAACGTCACGAGGTTCTCGAGTTCGAAATATCGGGAGAACGTGTAACCGGCGTGCAAACCAATGAGGGACGACTTTCGGCGGACGCATTCGTCGTTGCAGCCGGTGCATGGAGCAAGAACTTGCTCGGGGAGCATGCTGGTGCGATGGATATTCGTCCGATCCGTGGACAGATTCTGTTGTACAAGTTTGCGGCGCCGCCGATCAGGCATATCGTATTAAGGGGAACCCTGTATATCATTCCAAGGCTTGACGGGCATGTGTTGGTGGGCAGCACGCTGGAGGATGTTGGTTTCGACAAGTCCACAACGCCAGAAGCCAGAGAAAGATTGTTGCAGCAGGTTTGGGAAATCTTCCCGGATTGGCGAGAACACGATCCGGTGCGACATTGGGCCGGGTTCCGTCCCGGATCACCGGACAATATTCCAACCATCGGACAGCATCCGCAACTGACCAATCTCTTCGCCAATAGCGGGCATTTTCGCTATGGCGTGACCATGTCATTTGCCAGCGCGGCAATATTACTCAATGAGATCGAGAGCAGGCCGCAACCAATTGCGGCGGACGCCTATTCCTGGCGTTAGAAATGTGACGGTTCCAACAAAACAAGCGGCGGAGGTTGTGGGTCGGGATACCGCCTGGCTTCCGGCGAAGTTAGATCGTTGACTTGGGGGACAATTTCCGATGTGCAGCGATCGCGTCCGCGATCTTTAGATTCCGGGTATTTATGGTGCACTCGCCGATCGCCGGAACCGTTCTGTCTGGCACGGAATACGATTGCGCGACAAAGCGCAGTGTACGCTCTCCAAGTGTGGCTTCAACAGGTTGGTTTGGCGCTACGCTTGAAGGCGATGCCGTATCGCCTTCTCTTGGTTGTTCGTTTTTCATATTGCCTCCGTTTATAACCACTTAACACTAAGCAAAAATCTGTTTCGAATTCCCGCCAAGTTGTTAAACTAAAGCTCCTGGAAAGACGTTCTGTGTTTGATCCCGCAGGATAGGTTGACTTCAATTAACTTACCGCTCAGACCCAGCATCATTTGGGGAGTTCCGGCCGCGGTGGCCTCGCGACTGTCAGTCACATGTAATCCGACCAACGGTAGATTTTTCAGGTTGAAAGCGCGATACGGAATTCCACTGGTAGGAATTGCGGCACCTCCTCTATAATTCACGCAATTAATGCTGGAGTAGCTCAGTTGGTAGAGCAACGCACTCGTAACG
>JBARHR010000332.1:0-1662 GCA_049799335.1 Gallionella sp.
CATCCCCATACTCCGAACGACGCGGCGAGAAAACCCAAGGGGATTGACCCCGCGTCACCCATGAAGACTTTCGCGGGATGAAAATTGTGATACAGAAATCCAAGTGCGGCAGCACCAATTGAGAAGTTCATCATGGCGAACGTTTCGTCACTGTGCATCAAGCCCGCCACGCCATAAAAACTGAAACCAAACAGCGCCATGCCTCCAGCCAAACCGTCTGACCCGTCCATAAAGTTATACAGATTTGTCATCCAAACGATGAATAAAAAAACCGGTAACAACCAGAACACACTGACGCCAGCGCCATATAGAACAACGATCGCCGCTGTCATGTGGCCAATCAGGCGCGTCTTGGGAGTGAGATCTTTCATGTCGTCTATCAGGGACATCAGAAACAGGCCCAGTACCGGCAAGACTATCCACCACTCCCAAAGCCTGATCATCAATACCCAACCTGACAATATGCCAGCCATCAACGCGATCCCGCCGGTACGCGGAATTGGGGTGGCGTGTAGTGACCGGTCGTTGGGAATGTCCTGCAGCAATCCTTCCTTGTTCAGGGTCAGGATTAGTGTCAGCAGCAGCGTGACGAATGCTGAAAGCAAGGGCGAATAGTGACTCATTAAGTATTCTCGAAATGCTGCGATCGGACCGCGCGCAAGATTTGGTCTCGCGAATGCAGATCAGGGTTTTACAAACACAACAGGATACGCAAGAGTCCGGTTAAGTGCGCTAGCGGAGTATAGAAGCGATATCATGATTGCGACTCGATAAATGTGGCGTACGTTTGCTTGATCCCGGCTGACAGGCTGGTTTTTGCGCTCCAGCCCAATGCCTGTAGTTTTGATACATCCATTACCTTACGCATCGTACCGTCTGGTTTGCTCTCATCCTGTATGAACTTCCCGGTGTAACCAACCTGTGACGCGATAGTTTCGGCAAGTTCGCGTATCGTCAGGTCGGTTCCTGTGCCTATGTTGATCAGCGGACACTTGCCTGGATCTACCAATTGGTCGTAGCGCGTCTCGTCCAGCATTGCCAGGAATACCAAGGCATCGGCGAGGTCATCCACATAGAGAAATTCGCGCCTAGGCTTGCCACTGCCCCAGAGTACAACCTCAGGCGCTCTTGATAGTTTTGCTTCGTGCATCTTCCGTATCAGCGCGGGAAGAACGTGTGAATTGTTGAGATCGTAGTTGTCTCCCGGACCGTATAGATTGGTTGGCATCGCTGCCAGCCAGGTTCTGTTGTATTCCCGGTTATAGCTCCAGCACATTTCGATACCTGCAATTTTTGCCAACGCATAAGGACGGTTCGTGGGTTCTAGCGGGCCGGAAAGGAGGTATTCCTCTTTGATCGGCTGCGGGCTATCTTTGGGGTAAATACATGAACTTCCCAGGAATATCAGTCTCATCACGTCAGAATGATGCGCAGCAGCACAAACATTGGCTTCCATCATGAGGTTGCGCATCAGGAACTCTACCGGGTGGGTATTGTTTGCGTGGATACCTCCTACTTTTGCGGCAGCCAGAAACACGATCTCCGGCCGCTCCGCTTCAAAGAATTTCCGGGTCGCGGTTGCATCTTCAAGGTCAAGTTCTGCGTGAGTTCTTGTTGCTATGTTTGCGTAACCGTGGCGGCGTAACTCTCTAACTATTGCAC
>JBARHR010000333.1:0-3298 GCA_049799335.1 Gallionella sp.
GCATGTCTCGCCTTCGACAATCCAGCGGGCATTTCGTCGAGCTGTTACACGAGCGGGTATCATGAAGCACGCTACGGTCCACACCCTGCGTCATTCGTTTGCAACGCAGTTGCTCGCAGCCGGAACCGATATTCGGACGATTCAACTATTACTCGGTCACCGTAATCTGCAAACTACGATGCTCTATACGCATGTCCTAGAGGTGACGAAAAAAGTCTCCAGTCCACTTGATGCGTTGTGATACGCAATTTCTAATTGTTCGCTGCTAAGTGTGTGCGCTGATGATGGCGAAAGCCAGACGCAATTGATTGTCAGCGCACTCATTCGAGTGACTGCTTTGGAGAACATTCTCGTAGGACCGCAATTGGCACACAGCGGATATTGTTGCGCGCCAATATCTTGCCACGAAGCGGTCATTTAGAGTCAATGATAAATCGAAGAGCGCAATCAACGGCCATGGCCGAATATCTGCCAAATCAAATACTGTGATCAAATGCGCGTCAGTCTCGGATCAGATTTTTTCATCAACCGGAAATCCGGTGATGTCCTGCAAGTATTTCTCGCCGATCCGTTTGCTTTCCTCACGCATGAACTCGAGGAATGTTTGCGCCACCACTGATAAACGTTTGTCCTTGGGATAGGCCAAGTACCAGTGCCGTCGAATCGGGAAACCCTGTACATCAAGTATCACCAGCTCGCCCGCGTTGCGTTCGAGCGCAAGTGTGTGCGCTGACAGCACAGCGATTCCCAGTTCACCTGCCACCGCTTGCTTGATTGCTTCATTGCTGCCCAACTCCATCCTGACTTTGACTTTCAATCCGCGCTCGCCGAAAAACTGTTCGGTGGCCAGACGGGTGCCTGATCCCTGCTCACGAATCAGGAAGTACTCATTCGCAAGGTCTTCGGCTCGCAGGTTCGTCTTCCGTGCGAGCGGATGGTTGGCCGCCGCCAATACCACCAGAGGGTTAGTCAGGAACGGCTCGTAATCCACATCAAGTTGCTCGGGCGGTTGCCCGAGCACATACAAGTCATCCTCGTTCTCTGCCATGCGCTGCAGAACCCGCTCACGATTCGTAACCTTCAGTGAAACATCGATACCTGGATATCGCTGACAGAACTGACCCAATACGCGTGGCACAAAATACTTTGCGGTGGTAATAACGGCGACACGCAACTTGCCAGCCTTCACCCCTTTCATGTTGGACACAATCATTTCGAAGCGCGACAAACCGTCGAAAATATCGCGGCACACCTTGAGCAATTCTTCGCCGGTTTCAGTCAGGTATACCTTTTTTCCGACAGCCTCCAGTAGTGGAAGACCGATCAGTTCGGTTAACTGCTTGATTTGAATCGATACGGTAGGCTGAGTGGTGTAAAGCTCTTCCGCCGCGCGCGTATAGCTCAGATTTCTTGCAACCGACTCAAATACCTGCAGTTGCCTCATGCTGGCGTTCTTGATCATGCGCCATCCTTCCTGTCTAACATAGATCAAAGTCTATCGTAACCATCATTATTTACAATTATTATTTATGGTTGATCTTGACTATATTGCTCAAACGCTCAGTTGAGCCACAGGTTTTTCGAAGTGAAAAACGATTATTAAATCTAAGCAAAAGGAGCTTGCAATGGCAGTCAAGACATATAACGCAGGTGTGAAGGAATACCGGCAGACTTACTGGGAGCCAAACTATTCCGTCAAGGATACCGACATCCTCGCCTGCTTTAAAATCACGCCGCAACCTGGCGTGGACCGCGAAGAAGTCGCGGCAGCGGTAGCCGCGGAATCTTCCACCGGCACCTGGACTACAGTGTGGACCGACCTGTTGACCGACCTGGACTACTACAAGGGCCGGGCTTACAAAATAGAAGACGTGCCGGGAGATGACACCTGTTTCTATGCATTCGTGGCTTACCCGATCGACCTGTTTGAAGAAGGATCCGTGGTCAACGTGCTGACGTCGCTGGTGGGTAACGTATTCGGCTTCAAGGCCCTGCGCGCGCTGCGCCTCGAAGACGTGCGCTTTCCGATCGCTTACGTGAAAACCTGCGGTGGACCGCCACAGGGTATCCAGGTGGAGCGCGACAAGATGAACAAGTACGGTCGTCCATTGCTGGGTTGCACCATCAAGCCAAAATTGGGTCTGTCCGCCAAGAACTACGGTCGAGCCGTATACGAATGCCTGCGCGGCGGTCTGGACTTCACCAAGGACGACGAGAACGTCAACAGCCAGCCGTTCATGCGATGGCGTGACCGCTTCGAGTTCGTGCACGAGGCGACATTGAAGGCACAACGCGAGACCGGCGAGCGCAAGGGCCACTATTTGAACGTGACCGCGCCGACACCCGAGGAAATGTACAAGCGTGCCGAGTTCGCCAAGGAGATAGGCGCACCGATCATCATGCACGACTACCTGACCGGTGGCCTGACGGCGAATACCGGGCTGGCCAACTGGTGTCGCAACAATGGAATGTTGTTGCACATCCACCGCGCGATGCACGCCGTGCTTGATCGTAACCCGCATCACGGCATCCACTTCCGAGTATTGACCAAAGTACTGCGTCTGTCCGGTGGTGACCATCTGCACTCAGGTACGGTTGTAGGCAAGTTGGAAGGTGACCGCGATGCAACGTTGGGATGGATAGACACGATGCGTGACGAGTTCATCAAGGAAGACCGCAGCCGTGGACTGTTCTTCGATCAGGACTGGGGCTCGATGCCTGGCGTGATGCCGGTCGCATCCGGCGGTATTCATGTATGGCACATGCCGGCACTTGTCAATATCTTCGGCGACGACTCGGTGCTGCAGTTTGGCGGCGGCACGCTTGGTCATCCGTGGGGTAACGCCGCCGGTGCAGCAGCCAACCGCGTTGCACTGGAGGCTTGCGTCGCAGCGCGTAATCAGGGTGTTGCCATAGAGAAGGAGGGAAAGTCGGTACTGACCGAAGCCGCGAAATCCAGCCCGGAATTGAAGATCGCCATGGAGACCTGGAAAGAAATCAAGTTCGAGTTCGACACCGTCGACAAACTGGACGTGGCGCACAAGTGATATTTCGTCGGCACCGCAGGATCTTCCCGGACACGATTTGGCACGCTCCGGGCGCAACAAGAAAATTAACTTAAAGGATGAAATCATGAGCGAAGTAATGGATTACAAATCACGTCTTTCCGACCCGGCCAGCCGCAAGTTCGAGACTTTTTCCTACTTGCCGGCGATGACCGCGGAACAGATCAAAAAACAGGTGGAGTATCTGGTTTCCAAAGGCTGGAATCCTGCCATCGAGCATACCGAACCGGTAC
>JBARHR010000334.1:0-5839 GCA_049799335.1 Gallionella sp.
GAGCAACCATCATGCTGAAACTTTACTACGTCCCCGGCACCTGTTCGCTATGCCCGCACATCGTGCTTTACGACGCCGGTGTTGATTTCACGTTGGACCAGATCAGCCGCACCGACAAAAAGACCGAATCCGGTGATGATTACACCGCACTCAACCCCAAGACCAACGTCCCTGCCCTGCTGATGAATAACGGCGAACTGCTCACCGAAGTCGCGGTAATCGTGCAATACATCGCCGATCTTGTACCAAACAAGAATCTCGCACCGGCCGCCGGCACTCTGCAACGCTACCGCCTGCAGGAATGGCTGAACTTCATTTCCAGCGAAATTCACAAAGGCTGCAGTCCGCTATTCAACCCGAAACTGGATGACGACGCCAAGGCGGTGCTGCTGCCGCGCCTCATCCAACGGATTGGCTATGCGGCCGACGCCCTAAACAACCGGGACTACCTGATGGGGCACTACACTATCGCTGACGCCTATCTGTTTACCGTGTTGCGCTGGGCCCCGCGGCTCAACGTGGACCTCACCCCGTGGCCTGCAATTACCGCCTATATGGAACGTATCGCGGCGCGACCCGCGGTCATCGCAGCGATGAAGGAAGAAGGATTAAGTTAGCGCGCGGCGCCAGTATTTTTCGCCAGAATAAATGCCATACCTCGGCTAGTCGCCTATCCTGCAGGGTCACGACATGAATGAAGAACGTCTAATAAATATTGAAACAAAAATAGCCTATCAGGAAGACATGATCGAAGAACTGAGCAAGATGGTTTATCAGCAGCAACAGAAGATTGACCTTCTCGATCAAAATTTCAAAGCGCTCGCACGACATGTTCAATCACTGGCCGAAGCCGGAACCGAAGGAAAGGTCGCAACCGAAAGGCCTCCGCACTATTAGCCCTCAGGGGCTGCCATCAATTGCGTACCGTACCCGAATATTTGCGACAATAAACACAAACGTTGAACGAACTGCAATGCTGAACAAACTGACCAACTTTCTATCTTCCTTCGCGCCTGCCGACAGCGCGGGCCGACCGGAACATACATTACAACTTGCAACCGCGGTACTATTGATCGAAGTCATGCGCTCGGACGCCGAAAGCTCCAACGAAGAACAGGCGACAATACTGAAGATCCTCAAGGAACGATTTCACCTCCCAGACGCAGAAGTTGCGAGATTGTCAGCCATGGGACACGGCGCTGCGACGGCAGCCAACGATCTTCAGCAGTTTACGTCGCTCATCAACCGCGAACTGATGCCGCCGGAAAAGGTGCGCATCATTGAATTCCTGTGGCAAGTGGCTTATGCCGACAAACATATCAGCGCACATGAAAACCATTTGATGCGGAAAATTGCCGCCCTGTTGTTCATTCCTGACAACGACTACATCGCCGCCAAAATGCGCGCGAAACCAGCGGACTTGGCCTGAAGACGATTGCTTGAATTGGCGTAAAACTTTGCGCCAACTGAAAGCTAGCGCACCCGCCGCAAACGGAACAAGCCCTCGGCATCACTATCGCTGGTGAAATACAACGCGCCATCCGGTCCGAACGCGACACCTGCCGGCCGTGCCCAACGCTCGCCGTTAGGCAGTTGAAAACCGCTGACCAAATCGTCCACCCTTACCGCCTCACCATCCTTGAAACGTACCGCCACGAGTTTTGGTGGCCGCCGTGTGGCAGCACTACCGAATCCTCCACCGCTCGGCTTGGTGCCCCATGAACCATGCAGCGCCACCACCGCGTCGAACTCCAGATCGGCGTCCATCGCGCCCTTGGGTGCAAAGCCCAAACCCAGCGGTGCATTGCGTGACGGGAAAGTGGCCACTGGCGGCGTTGCCTCGCTTATCGGCCGCGGCGGCGCACTGGTCACGCAATCATCGCGCTGCAACTGCTTGCCGTCGAACTGGAACCACGGCATGCCGTGAAACGAACCGGCGCCAAGTTTGCTGAAATATTCCGGTGGTTGGTCGTAGCCCAAATGATCCGGCCCGTTGTTGTCCGCAAACATCACCCCGGTCTGAGGCTGCCAATCGAACCCCACCGGGTTGCGTAGCCCAGAAGCGAAGGGTTGCCAGCTTGCGTTACTACCGTCCAGTACCATCACTCCGCCGCGCTGATCGTCGAAGCCATAGCCCGCACCCAAATACTGGTCGCTGCAATCGTTCCCAATGCCCAGGCTCACATACACCCGCCCATCCGGCCCGACGCGCACCGTGCGGCTGTTATGGCCACGCCCGCCCGGCAACGCCGCCAACAGTGTCACTGCATCCGGAGCAATGCTGGCCTCGCCGGCACGATAAGACGCGCGATACACACCATCCGTCTGCGCGATCAGAATCTCCCCGGGACGGAATGCCACACTATGCGGATAATTCCCCAGCGCGACCAATACTTGAGCGTTGGAATAGGGCGGTGAAACACGGTACACCTTGCCGGATTTCGAACCCGCGAACAGATCGCCGTTGGCCGCAAAAGTCAGCATGCGCGGCGCCTCCATGCCGACCAGCCATTCCAGCCGGTAACCCTTCGGCACACGCACCGTCCTGCGTTCGCCACCCACCGTTAGCGTTTGTTGTTCAAAGGTGAGTGCCGAAGTTCCGGCGTGAGTGATCGTATGCGTCAGACACAGCAGCAGCGCGAGCATGGCGCCGCAAACCGTGCGCAAAAAATTATGTTGCAGGGAAACGACATGCATCGCTGAAGTCGACCGTGACCGACCAACAACCCGGTAGGGGGGCGGTTCTCGGGGATTGCGAGGTTCGCTTTCCATGTCGAAAGCTATCGCAACTCAATGCACCGCGGAACTAGCGGCCAGCGGCACTACGGATGCGAACACCTGCTCCGCATCCACCCTATCGAATTGGTATTTTTGGTTGCAGAACTCGCATACCACTTCCGCCACACCCTGCTCGGCCACCAGCGACCGCACCTCTTCGTGCCCCATCATCTTCAGCATGCGAGCCACCCGTTCGCGCGAACATGAACAGCGGAACGCCACCGGCTGGGCATCGAACAGGCGCACATCCTCCTCGCTATACAGCCTGCGTATCAATTCAACTGCAGGCAAACCCAACAACTCTTCGCTGCGCAGTGTATCGGTCAGCATCGTCACGCGTGGCCACGTATCTTCATCCGGTTCGGCATGGGCATGCCCGCCATCGCCTGGCATCTTCTGCAACAACAAACCCGCGGCGCCTTTTGCATCGGCCGCAAGCCACATACGTGTCTCCAGTTGATCAGAGCGCAACATGTAGTTCTGCAACACCGCAGCAACGCTGTCGCCATCCAGCTCAACGATGCCCTGATAGGTCTGCCCGCCGTCGCGCGGATCGAGCGTAATGACAAAATGCCCGTCGCCCACCATCTGCGTAAATCCAAGCTCATCTAGATCGCCCTGCCACTTCGCAGTGGCACGCACATTTAGCTCGCCGTCGCATTCCACTACCAGCAGCGTCACCGGCCCCTTGCCCTGTATTTGCAGAATCAGCGAACCTTTGAGTTTAAGCGTCGCCGCCAGCAACACCGCCGCCGCCATCAACTCGCCCATCACTGCGCGTAACGATGGAGGATAGTCGTGCCGCTCCAAAACCGCACGCCAGGCATCATCGAGATGCACCAACTCGCCTCTGACTGGGGATAGCTCGAACAGGAAACGTTGCAGGGAATCTGGATCAGGTTTCATACGCCAGATGATATCACGCAGGCCCACGCGTTTTCCACGCGGCGCTCTTGTATACTGCACCCACATTGACCTTCAACCAATTCCAACATGACCGAATCCGCCCAAGACCGCACCGCAGCCCATCAATTGATCGACTTCATCGATGCCAGCCCCAGCCCTTGGCACGCCGTGGCAAACGCCGAGGTGCACCTGCAGAAGAACGGTTACACGCGACTCGAAGAGGATGCACGCTGGCAGCTCGCAGCGGGCGGGCGCTATTACGTGGTGCGCGGCGGAGCGTCTATGATCGCGTTCGTGCTGGGAAGCGACCCCTTAGCAGAAGCCGGCTTCCGCATCGTCGGTGCCCATACCGATTCACCGGGGTTCAGGGTGAAGCCCCGGGCAGCACTGGGTGGTGATGGACTCACGCGGCTCGCAGTAGAAGTCTATGGCGGACCGATCCTGGCCACTTTCACTGACCGCGACCTGAGTCTGGCAGGGCGTGTGGTATTGCGCACCGGAGTCAATCAGGAAACACGTTTACTGCGCTTCGATCGACCGATGTTGCGGCTGCCCAACCTCGCCATCCATATGAATCGGGAGGTAAACGAACAAGGCCTGAAACTCAACAAGCAGACAGAACTGCCACTAATTCTCGGACAGCTAGACAACGGCGAAGACGCCGAAACCCGTTTCCGCAAATTGCTGGCCGATGCCGTGCAAGCGGATGCGACAGCCCTGCTGAGCTGGGACCTGGCCGTGCATGATGTGCAGAAAGGCTGCCTGTGGGGCGCGAACGAAGGATTCATCGCCAGCCGCCAACTCGACAATCTCGCTTCTTGCTATGCGGCGCTCACTGCCCTGATCGCGACAGTGCAACCAGCAGCCACCTGCGTGACCGCACTGTTCGATCACGAAGAAGTCGGCAGCGAGAGCGCGGCAGGCGCGAGTGGCAGCTTCATCACTGACGTGCTCGCTCGCATCAGCGGGCATGAGAAGTTGGACGAAGAAGACCGGCAACGCGCGATGGCACGCAGCTTCTTCATCAGCGCCGACATGGCGCATGCGTACAACCCGAACTTCCCCAACGCCTACGAACCTGGACACAAAGTGAAGGTAAATGGCGGGCCGGTTATCAAGACCAACTCGAACCAGCGCTACACCACCAACGCCGAGACCGCCGCCCGCTTCATCGGATTTTGCGAGCAAGCCGGTGTGCCGTATCAGCAGTACGCGCACCGCAGCGACATCGGTTGCGGCAGCACCATCGGGCCTATTGTGGCAGCACAACTAGGGATTGCGAGTGTGGACGTCGGCTCACCGATGTGGGCAATGCACAGTGCACGCGAAAGTGCCGGTGTTGATGATCAGGCGTACATGATTGCTGCACTGACAGCGGCGTTCGGGAGTTGAAACAAAAAACCTCGCGGCGATACGAGGTTTTGACTAAACAACAATCGTAGGCCGCCCCCGGGTTGCTACTACACAGCAGCGTCGACGTAGTCGGCACCGGACTCATCGTCGCTCATGAGTTTTTCAAAACATACCGGCCGGTCTTGTTGCCGCCAACCTTCTCGACGACTCCCGCGTCCAGCAGCGGACGCAACAGATCCATTGCCCCCTGTCTGGAGACACCCAATGCCTCCCATATTTCAGCCGGAGCCATGCCGTGATGATCGCGGAGCAGGTGTAGAAGTTGCTCCTGTCGCGGTCGCAACACCAGCTTATCAGCCGACTTCACCTGCAAGGTTTGAATCCGCAACCATACCCGCTCCAGAGTTAGACGCAATCCCGCAGCGCAATACTCCAACCATGCGCTCATGTCGTTCCCAGAAGTGCGCACGCCCTGTAACGCTGCATAGTAAGCCGGTCGATCCTCCCAGTAATACTCGTCCACCGAAAAAATGTGGTGCGTATCAAAGCCGCGCCGGTAAAGCTCCCACAACGCAAGCGCGCGGCCCGTGCGACCGTTGCCGTCGGCAAATGGATGTATGGCCTCGAAGCGGTAATGCAGAATCGCCGAAGTCAAAACCGGGGAGAGCTTCTTCGCCTCCTTGTTCCACCACTCCAGCAGCTCGAATATCAGCCCGGAAACTGCATCCGGTGGTGGCGCACGCTAAGGCCCGACCCGGACGTTGATCATCCGGTACTTTCCTGCTTCGCCCTGATCCATTAC
>JBARHR010000335.1:0-9135 GCA_049799335.1 Gallionella sp.
TGCCACGGCAGTCACGGCATATTGAGTCCAAGTGATCCGGAATCAAAAGTCCATCCGAACAATCGCCTCAAGACTTGTCAGAAATGCCACAAGGACGCCACCGAGGGGTTCGTAACATTCAGCCCGCATGCCAACACACACAGCTTTGAACACTACCCGCAAGTCTGGATCGTCTCGCGTTTCATGTGGAGCCTGCTCGTCGCAGTGTTTGTATTCTTCTGGTTGCATACCGGGCTTTGGTGGTACCGCGAAGCGCAGGACCGCAAGGCCAACAAGAACCATCCCGACAGACGAAAGGAAGCAATATGACACATCGCAATGTGGACGAATTGCCCCAACATCATGGCAAACAGGTACGCCGTTTCGGGTTCATCTGGCGCATCGCGCACCTTTGCTTTGCCCTGAGCGTTATGACGCTGATACTGACAGGTATGGCAGTGTTTTATTCCGAAACAACCTGGGCACCAGCCATCATGCAATTTTTTGGTGGTCCGAAAATCGCGGGAATTGTGCATCGCACCAGTGCAGCCATTATGCTAAGCATATTCTTTCTGCACCTCATAGGCGTCACAACCAATATTTTGCGCAACTGGAAAACATTCAGATTTTTCGGGCCGGATTCCTTGATCCCGAACTGGGGAGACATTAAGGACATCTACGGTATGTTCAAGTGGTTTCTGGGCAAAGGGCCCCGTCCGAAGTTCGATCGCTGGACTTACTGGGAGAAGTTCGACTACTGGGCGGTATTCTGGGGTATGGGCATCATCGGCACTTCCGGCATGATGCTGGCATTCCCCAACGTAACTGCATCAATTCTTCCCGGTTGGGTATTTAATGTTGCGATGATCGTGCATGGTGAAGAGGCCTTTCTCGCTGCCGTATTCCTGTTTACCGTCCACTTCTTCAACAACCATTTCAGACCGGATAAATTGCCACCTCCCGACGTGGTGATGTTCACCGGTTCGGTTCCGATGGAAGAATTCAAGCGCGAACATGCTGCGCAATATGATCGACTGGTACGGTCCGGCACTCTGGACAAGCAACTGGTGAATACCCCAGCCCGCGCGATGACGGTGGGTTCAAAGATATTGGGACTGACTCTGATTGCTATCGGCCTGACGTTACTGGTGCTGGTAATCATCGGTTTTGCGGGATGATGTAGCCCGCTTGGCAAGGTAAGGAAAGTTGAACTTTAATTAACCGACTCGAAAGGAAATGAGATGAAGAATCGAATTATCAAGTGTGCTTGTCTGGCGATTATCCCTGCACTTTTCATGACTGTCGCCACCGCTGCGGAACCAGATGCTGATGCCGCGAACAAATTGGCGAAAAGCAGCGGCTGCCTGAAATGTCACGCTGTTGACAAAACCAAAGTCGGCCCCTCGTACAAGAACGTCGCGAAGAAGTACAAAGGTCAGGCCGATGCAAAAGTCAAACTGATCACGTTCATCACCACCGGCCCCAGCGTCAAAATGGCGGAAGGCATGGAAATGACTCACGCGATTGTCAACACCAAGGATAAGGGCGAACAAGAAAATCTCGTCGGTTGGATACTCTCTCAGTAAGGTCGCACAATTCAATCGTGCGCAGCAGCCGTTAGCGCGTTTTGCACTCCCTGAACTGTCTAAGTTCGGGGGGGTGCGAAATTCACCGTTAGTAGTCATGCGGATCGACATCCAGCGAACATCGCAATTTTTTTGAAGTCAACTGTTGTAACTTCGACTGCCACGCGCCCAAGAATTCCTGCAGCGTTTTTCTTTGCGTCGATTGCACCACCAGCTGCGCCCGTATGTAGTTTGCGCGACGCGGAAGTGCGGCAGGAACAACACCGAATATGCGGATTTGATCGCCGGCGTGCATTGTAGCGCTCGCTGCAACTGCCTGCTCTCTCGCGCCGTTTAGATACTGCAATACCTCATTCTCCACCTTACCTTCTGCCCGCAGAACGGCCTGAAATGCAAACGGCGGAAACTCGGTCATCTTTCGCTCCGCGAGCTGCATGCCCGCCCAGTATTCAAAATCATGCGTTTGCAGCGCGTGGTACATGGGATGATCCGGGAACGACGTCTGTATCAACACTTCCCCGGGCTTATCAGCCCTGCCTGCGCGCCCCCCAACCTGAACAAGTTGCGCGAACAATTTTTCCGCCGAGCGGAAGTCACTGCTGTACAACGCGCTATCCGCATTGATAACGCAAACCAGAGTCATCGCCGGAAAATCGTGACCCTTCGCCAGCATTTGCGTGCCAACCAGAATATCCACCTGGCGTGCGCTTATCTGGTCACGCATGCGTCCCCAAGAGCCTTTCGCGCGCGTACTGTCCGCATCTACCCGTAATATCCGTGCCGCGGCAAACCGCTCGCGCAGCGCACTTTCAACGCGCTGCGTACCGCTACCTACCGGATGCAACCCGGCGCTCCCACAGCTGGGACAAGCGTTAGGTAGACGCACCTGATAACCGCACAGGTGACAGCGCAATTGCTCGTCTTTGAGATGCAGCACCATTTTCCCAGCACAATTTTTGCAGTCGGAAAGCCAATTGCATGTGCCACACATCAACACCGGCGCGTACCCCCTTCTGTTGATAAACACCAGGCACTGCTCGTTTCGCACAATCCGCTTTTCGATTTCGATTAACACGCGCTCGTGGATACCGTGGTGCACTGTGCCGAGCTTGGTATCTACGCACCTGACAACCGGCAATCGTGCTTCTGCCTGCGCACGCACGGTGAGCTTGAGCAGTTGGTAGCGTCCTGTCTGTGCGTTGTAATAGCTCTCCAGCGAGGGTGTTGCGGAGCCGAGCACGATAGGAATTGACCTTTGACTCGCACGAAAAATCGCCACGTCCCTCGCCGAGTAGCGCAATCCGTCCTGTTGCTTGTAGGAACTGTCGTGTTCTTCATCCACAATAATCAGCTTCAGATCCGGTAGTTCCGCAAAAACCGCCAAGCGCGTGCCCAATACGATCTTCGCATTGCCGGATCGCGCATGTTGCCAATTCCGGATACGCTCACGCTCTGACAACCCACTGTGCAAACTGCTCAGAGAAATTCCTGGAAACCGCGTCAGGAAATAGTTTTCCAGTTGCGGAGTCAGGTTTATTTCCGGTACCAATAGCAGCGCTTGGCCGCCATCTGATATCACGTTGTGTATCAGACGCACGTACACTTCGGTCTTTCCACTGCCCGTTATGCCGTGCAGCAAGAAACACCGGTACGATTTGACGCTGTTTACCGCTTCAACCGCCGTCCGCTGTTCGTCGGTCAGGAAATGTGGCGCGACAAGAGGCTGGTCTGTTGACGATTCGGGGCCTGGCGATCGCTTACCGAGTTGCGACGGAGGTAATCTCCCCTCGACAGTTTCAACCAACCCCGCTGCAATCAGGGCCCTTAACTGCTGTGCAACACCGGTCGACATGCCTTTCAATTGGGAAAGATCGCTTGAATATTCCGCCAGTGTCTCCAGAATGCGTCGCTGTACCACTTTTCGCCTGGGAAAGGCTGCCAGGTCCAACGCCTCACCGAGTCGACTCAATCTGAAATAACATTCCGGCCTGCCTGAGACGGACTTTTCAGCCCGCAGTCTGGCTGGCAATGCCGCCATCACTGCCTGACCGATCGGGTAACGGTAATAGTCACTACAAAAAACAAGCAAGTTGCGCAATTCGGCTGAAAGGAGCAAATCGTCCGCCAGCACTCTGGAAACCTGCTTGATTCGTCCCGGGAGGACCTCTGTCCCAGCAGCACATTCCATAACCACGCCGACCATCCGTCTTGTCCCGAAGGGGACGACGACGAGCTGACCTATTGCTACTGCAACGCCCGGAGCGACCGTGTAATCGAACAAGGTAGCCAAAGGAACATCCAGCGCAACACGAACTATATTCATGACGATTCAGGTATTTTCATTTCGACCGTTTCAGAAACGCAAAAGCCGCGGGTGTTTCCCGCGGCTAATGAATTTGCTCCACTGCTACAATTTCTACTGAAATTGCGATTAGTGGTATTTGCGGCTCAGTTCATGAACGGCGGCAACCAAAGCAGCTGCATGTTCCGGATTGGAATGCTGGGAAATTCCGTGGCCCAGATTGAACACATGGCCGCTACCGTAGCCGTAGCTGCCAAGAATAGTTTCGACTTCTGCCCTGATAGCGTCCGGCGAAGCAAACAGCACAGCCGGGTCCATATTGCCTTGCAGAGCCACCTTGTGGCCGACACGTTGCCGGGCGGCGCCGATATCTATCGTCCAATCCAGCCCCACTGCATCGCAACCGGTATTGGCAATACTCTCCAGCCACAAGCCGCCACCCTTGGTAAATACGATGGAGGGAATCTTCACGCCATCTTTTTCCTTGATCAAACCTGCGACTATGCGTTGCGTGTAGGCAAGCGAGAACTCGTGAAATGCTGCATGAGACAAAACACCACCCCAGGAATCAAAAATCATCACCGCCTGCGCGCCTGCATCGATCTGGGCATTCAGGTAATTGATTACCGCTTGGGTAGTCACATCAAGGATGTGATGCATCAGTTTTGGCTCGTTATACATCAGCGCCTTCACCTTGGCGTAGTCGTCGCTGCCGCCACCTTCAACCATGTAGCAGGACAAGGTAAACGGACTGCCGGAGAAGCCTATCAGGGGGACACGACCGTCCAGCGCCTTGCGAATTTGAGTGACCGCATCGGTAACGTACTTGAGATCCTTTGCCACATCCGGTACGCGCAGCGCCTTGATTTCCGCCTCGCTGGTAAGCGGGCGTTCAAACTTGGGGCCCTCACCCTCGGAAAAATACAGGCCCAGGCCCATTGCATCCGGAACGGTAAGAATGTCTGAAAATAAAATAGCCGCATCCAGCGGAAAACGATCCAACGGTTGCAGAGTCACCTCTGTCGCAAAGTCAGGGCTTTTGCAAAGACCAAGAAAACTGCCCGCGCGTTTCCGAGAATCACGATATTCCGGCAGATAACGACCGGCCTGGCGCATCATCCACAATGGTGTGTATTCGGTCGGCTGGCGCAACAAGGCACGTAGAAAGGTGTCGTTCTTAAGCTTGAAGTTCATGTTTCTCTCTTTTTTGGTTAATTTTTAAACTTTCTGTTGCAAGCGCTTAGTTGTTTGCGGTCGATATCTGGACATGCATTACCTGGGTAACACACTAGCACCCATCAAATACTCGTCTACCGCCCGAGCGCACTGACGGCCTTCGCGTATTGCCCAAACAACCAGAGATTGCCCGCGACGCATGTCGCCTGCAGCGAAAACCTTGTCTTTGCTGGTTCGATAGTTTTCCGTATCGGCCTTGATATTTCCGCGAGCGTCCTTGTCTACGCCAAATGCAGCGAGTACTTTCTGTTCCGGACTGACAAAGCCCATCGCCAGCAACACCAGATCGGCCTTGAGCTCGAATTCACTACCGGCGATTTCGCCCATTTTGCCGTCTTTCCATTCGACTCTTACCGCCCGCAGCTTCTCGATTTTGCCGCTACTACCGAAGAATTCCTTGGTGACAACCGACCAATCCCGTTGCGCACCTTCTTCATGCGAGCTGGAGGTGCGCATCTTCATCGGCCAATTGGGCCATACCAGAAACTTGTTTTCCTGCTCCGGTGGTCGCGGCATCAGCTCAAACTGGGTAACCGATGTAGCCCCATGCCTGTTCGCGGTTCCGACGCAGTCCGAACCGGTGTCGCCACCACCGATCACTACCACATGCTTTCCTTCGGCACGAATGGGATTGCGTTTCCCATCAGCCACTTCCTTGTTCTGCGGAATCAGGAATTCAAGCGCGAGATGAACTCCAGCCAATTCACGACCGGGTATCGGCAAATCCCGGGGTTGCTCCGCACCCCCTGAAAGGACGACTGCGTCAAACTTCTTCAGCAATTCCTCCGGGCTTATCGTTGTCGTCGCATCGTTGGCGGTTCCCGTCCCAGGCGATTCTTTGCCAACGAAGACGCTGGTGCGGAATTCCACACCTTCCGCAGACAATTGCTCCATACGCCAATCGATCAGGCGTTTGTCCAGTTTGAAGTCGGGAATTCCGTAACGCAGCAACCCGCCGATGCGGCTATTCTTCTCAAACACTGTTACGCCGTGTCCGACTCGGGCCAATTGCTGGGCGGCGGCCAGTCCCGCGGGTCCGGAGCCAACAACGGCGATTTTCTTGCCGGTTTTTTTCGTCGATGGCTGAGGTACTACCCATCCGTTTTCCCCACCCTTATCGATGATCGCATGCTCGATAGACTTGATACCCACCGCGTCATCATTGATGTTAAGTGTGCACGATGCTTCACACGGCGCAGGACAAATCCTTCCGGTAAATTCGGGGAAGTTGTTGGTTGAATGCAAAACGTCCAGTGCCTCGCGCCAGCTTCCGCGAAACACCAGATCGTTCCAATCAGGAATGATGTTATTGACGGGACACCCCGACGTGCAAAATGGTATGCCGCAGTCCATACAACGCGCACCCTGTATCTTGGCTTGCTCATCATTAAGATGCAGAACAAACTCCTGATAGTTCTTAACCCGCTTTGCAGCCGGCAGGTATTCCTCGCTCAAGCGCTGGAATTCGATAAAACCGGTAGGCTTTCCCATTATGCGAGCTCCAATTCATTGGCTTTTTGCACGGCAAGTTCCTGCAGGGCACGACGGTATTCTGTAGGCATCACCTTGATGAACTTCGGCAGATATGCCGACCAGTTTTGCAAAATCTCGCTGGCGCGCGTACTCCCGGTAAACTTAAAATGGCGCTCGATCTGCTCGCGCAATACCAATTCGTCAGCCTTGTTGAGATGGTTGAAATGCACGCGTCCGTGGCTTTCCGGCAAGTCGTCAGTACTGTCCAACGCAGCCAAGTCCTCCGGTACCGGCTCCAATTGAACCATGGATAAATTGCAGCGCTGTGTGAATCCGCCTTCCTCATCCAGCACGAATGCGATACCCCCGGACATCCCGGCAGCAAAATTGCGCCCGGTTTGACCGATCACGATCACCAGACCGCCGGTCATGTATTCGCAACCGTGATCTCCCAATCCCTCTACGACTGCTGTCGCACCGGAATTCCGTACCGCAAAACGCTCACCTGCCACGCCGCTGAAATAGCACTCACCGGAAGTCGCGCCATACAATACGGTGTTGCCAACAATGATATTTTCATGTGAAACCAGCCTGGATTCAGGCGGCGGGACGATGATCACACGTCCGCCGCACAGCCCCTTGCCTACGTAGTCGTTTCCTTCGCCATGCAGTTCGAAAGTAACACCATGCGCCAAGAACGCCGCAAAACTTTGACCGGCGGTTCCGGTAAATTTTACCCTGATAGTGTCATCAGGCAGGCCGGCCTGACCGTAACGTTTGGCAACCTCGTGGGAAAGCATTGTTCCAACAGTACGGTTTGCGTTGCAGATGTTGCTTGAAATGGCCGCGGGCACCTGATTGTCGAGCGCGTCCCGCGCCTGCGCGATCAAGGTATTGTCCAACGCATGTTCCAATCCGTGTTCCTGGCGCGTTACGTTTTTTCGCGCCACCTTTGCATCGACGTCCGGCTGATAAAACACTTTGGTGAAATCCAGCCCCTGTGCTTTCCAATGTTCGACACCACGCTTCATTGCCAGAAGATCACTGCGGCCAATCAACTCGTCCAGTTTGCGAACACCTAGTTGCGCCATGTATTCACGGACTTCTTCGGCAATAAAGAAGAAGAAGTTCACGACGTGCTCCGGCTGTCCGGTGAATTTCTTGCGCAATTCGGGATCCTGTGTTGCCACGCCGACCGGACAGGTATTCAGATGACATTTGCGCATCATGATGCAGCCTTCCACAACCAGTGGCGCGGTGGCAAACCCGAACTCGTCGGCGCCCAGCAAGGCCCCGATCAACACATCGCGTCCCGTCTTGATCTGCCCGTCAACTTGCAGCACCACACGGCCACGCAATTTGTTCATCACCAGCGTTTGTTGCGTCTCGGCCAAACCGAGTTCCCAGGGTGTACCTGCATGCTTGATCGATGAAAGCGGCGAGGCGCCAGTACCACCGTCGAATCCGGATATCGTAATATGGTCTGCCTTCGCTTTGGTTACACCCGCAGCGACCGTGCCAACACCCACTTCGGAAACCAGTTTGACTGAGACCGACGCGGTCGGGTTGGCATTTTTCAGATCGTGTATCAGTTGCGCCAAATCTTCAATTGAGTAAATATCGTGATGTGGAGGCGGCGAGATCAGCCCAACGCCTGGCACCGAGTAGCGAAGTTGGGCAATATATTCGGAAACTTTATGGCCCGGCAATTGGCCGCCCTCACCGGGCTTGGCACCTTGCGCCATTTTGATCTGTATCTGGTCGGCACTACTGAGATATTCTGCGGTAACACCAAAGCGCCCCGAAGCCACCTGCTTGATTCGGGATCGCAGCGAGTCGCCTTTCTGCATCGTTATATCCCGCTCGATACGCTTTTCGCCGATTATTTCCGATAGCAATTCCCCGCCCAGCAGCTTCTTAAAGCGGGCAGGGTCTTCGCCGCCTTCGCCGGTGTTCGATTTGCCACCGATGCGGTTCATGGCTATGGCAAGCGTGGTATGTGCTTCAGTGGAAATCGAACCCAATGACATCGCTCCGGTAGCAAACCGCTTGACGACTTCCGCGGCAGATTCGACCTCATCGAGCGGCACAGGCGCGCCTGCAGGTTTAATTTCAAACAAGCCGCGCAAAGTCTTTAATTTTGTACTTTGTTCATTGATGGTGCGTGCGTAGTCTTTATACGTCGAAACATTGTTGGTGCGCGTGGCAAGCTGTAATTTGGCGATGGAGTCCGGGCTCCACATATGTTCTTCGCCACGCACTCGCCATGAGTATTCGCCACCCGCATCGAGCGCGTTGGCCAGTATCGGGTCAGAACCAAATGCAGCATCGTGATTGCGCACCGCTTCTTCTGCTACCACACTCAGCCCGACACCTTCGATCTGTGTTGCTGTCCCGGTGAAATATTCTTCGACGAATGCTCGGTTTAATCCGATCGCTTCGAAAATCTGCGCTCCGCAATATGATTGGTATGTGGAAATACCCATCTTGGACATGACTTTCATCAGGCCCTTATTGATGGCTTTTACGTAGCGTTTGTAGGCGTCCTTGGTCGTAACG
>JBARHR010000336.1:0-2241 GCA_049799335.1 Gallionella sp.
TAGACATTGTTTGCCAGTGAAAAAGTTTCACAGTCACAATACAGAACGTTCGTTCTGTTGTCAATCAGTCCAATCTAAGAACGTGCATGACGAGCATTTCAATGTGTTGCAACGGATTTACCGCGAAGAACCAATCTGCCAGTGGTATAAATCGGGTACGGCCGACATACGTGCAAAAATAGGATTTAGCGATAGGTTCGTCCTTCCGTAGCAATTTTCAACCATTTTCAATAGTTTTAAATTGACTGCCCGAAACCGGCTATTCTTTACCCTGCGGGCTGCGAAAGCCACTCGTCATTTCTGGCAGGCTCAAGCGTACCTGAAATTGCCATTGGTTCGCCTTTTATGTTCGGTGCTGGCTGATACTGAATACTTGTCGCGAGTACATCGCTCGGCAGTACAAATGCAAAACCAGCTTGTGGCATGTGCTGTGTTACATCGCGCAACCAACCGGTCGGATCAATCAGATTTTCTTTGGGAACGCAAAAAAGAATTAGCTCCTACCCGAATTGTCTCGACCCGACTGCAGTCGAGAAGTGAGCAAAGGTCAAAGCAGCAACTAGCTGAATTAGGACCCGTGTAGGCGTGTAAGAGCGCATGTAGCCCAAAAATGATGGAGAAAAAGTATCATCGTTGCATCCTCAATACCGATTGGAAGATCAAGATGTAGTTCCGCTTCACGCACTGAGCCGAACAAGGTGTGGCATTTTTGCCAGCCAGAAAGCAGTCCATCAGAACATTGTGTTCTGTTCAAGCTATTCGATCCCACTAGTAATTTCAACCAAATTTTTTCACTCCTGCTTTTCTTGCAGCCTTCTGCAGATCTTCGTCAAGAGTTGCCAGCGGCATGCCCAGCCTTAAGGCCAGCTCTAGATAAGATGCATCGTATGCGGAAAGCTTGTATCGCCTCGCTAGGTGAAGGGTATCAGACAGAGCTTGTGCGAATGTGGCGATGTCTACGTCAATGTCCACACCTTCCAGCATCTCAAGAAAGGCGCCGCTTCGAGCTTCTGTCACTAAGCCTTTTGCTTCCGCCTTGGCGATGACGTTTGCCACCTCAAGCCCCCATGTCACAGGTACGAGAGCGTTGTCTAGTTTCATTGCATCAAGCACTTTGCTGGCATAGGCAAGTTCTTGTGGCTTGCCGTCGCCAAAAAACCAACGCATGGTCACCGAGTTATCAAGGACAAAGCTCATGCACGCCCTTCCTCGATGAGTTCCTTAATATTTACACTACGCACTGGAGCGGCAAGCATGAATGCCTTAAGTTTTTCTACTACCGCAACTTTATCCTTCGGAATCACCCGCAAGCTAGGGACTAAATCTGCGACAGCTTCCCCGCGATTGGTGATGGTAAAACTTTTGCCGGCTCTAACCTGCCGAAGCAATTCTGGAAGCCTTGTTTTCGCTTCATAGGAACCAATTTCAATTTTCACGGCTTTCTCCTGCAATATGGAATTTACTTCAGACCAGTTTATAGACCAGTCGAACATAAATCAAGTATTCATGCGGGTGGATATTTCCGTCCTTTGAGGAGCTAATTTCCGCTTCAAGCAAAGTAGTGAATCAGCAAAGGAGCGCATCAGGTCACGCGAGAATGTGAAACGTTCTTCCACGACTACAGAAGAGGTTGGACCGTTCTAATTCAGACAGACCGACTGTCGTTTCGAAGTCGGCCTGCCTTCCTTCAAACAAATCAAGCGGAGGGTAACACCAATCACAGTCTGGTCGACTTATCCACAGCCGCGTAGTACGCTACGCAATCTGTTGCTTGGTCAGATTTCAATCGGTACAGGTGGTCACATTTCTTTCGGCGCCAACAACAATGTACTCTTGCGAGCGAGCTTCTGCTGACAGCCTATGCTGTAGCGTGATGTTGCGGTTCAACAGAGAGTTTCATTCCAACAGCTTTCAACACGGCAAGCAGGGTTCTAAGCGTCGGGTTCCCTTTGGCAGAAAGTGTCCGATACAACGATTCACGACTAATCCCGGCTTCCGCGGCTACCGCCCCAAGACCACCATAAGCTTCCGCCACAGTGCGTAGCGCAAGAAGACCGGCTGCGCGGTCATCAGGATTGTCGAGTGATTCCATGGCAGCTTTCAGGTATTCGACGGCCAACTCACGATCTGCACGCAGCTCTGCCACTTCGCGATCATAGTGAGATACCGCACCTTTAAGTTTCTTGCTCATATTTGTCTCCTCTTCCAATCTTTCCAGTATTCCCTGGCCATCTTGATATC
>JBARHR010000337.1:0-2977 GCA_049799335.1 Gallionella sp.
GAGTATTGGTTTCCGAAGCCAAGGGTGGTGGGTTCGAATCCCGCCGGGCGCACCAGTCTTGCATGAATGTGGGCAACTGATTTGTAGCCGTTTTCATCTGTTGCAGCACATTTGCCAACGCTGCATAACTCCAGTGCATGAGTGCATCATCGTCATTCAGGATCACCTCATCAATGAGCAGTTGAACGTAGCTCCTCAGCAGACTTGAATCCTTGGTCTGCAACGAGCGACGCAACGACAAGCCAAACAAGTCGACCTGACTCGGTTTTAGAAACTCTATTGCAGGGGGCAGGGCAGTAAGCCGCGCTTCACCAATTTGGATCAACAGCGCGTCACGCGCGGTCCAGATCTGCCGTGAAAGACGATGCGTAGTTTCATCCAGATCAATCACACCGGAATCAATCGCATCCTGCAACCGGTTCTGTCGCCAGGGCTTGAAGAGCGGAAAGTGCAACCTGGTTGGTGCGGTACAATCCAAACAGCAAAATTTGGAGTTAGGTATGTCTACCACAATATTAATAATAGGCTTGCTGGTTTTCCTTGCGCACTTCCTTTCACTACAATTCAAAAAAACCAATATTCCCGACGTGTTGGTATTGGTGCTGCTGGGAATCTTTCTGGGACCTGTGCTGGGGTTCGTTTCTCAAGGAGACTTCGGTCAAGTTGGGTCGTTGTTTGCGACCATCGCCCTGGTGGTGATTCTTTTCGAAGGCGGCACGACGCTTGATCTGGATGTACTCAGCAGATCTTTGGCTACCACAGGCAAGTTGGCGCTGGGCGGCTTTGTATTGACGACTGCAATCGTTACGCTCATCGGCATGTATCTGCTTGGGTTGAATCTGCTACCTGCCACGTTGCTCGGACTTACGCTGGGAAGCACCTCTCCGGCGGTGGTCATACCGATCGTGAACAGTCTGCGCCTTTCGGAAAAACCCGCGACAGTGCTGGTGCTGGAATCCGCGTTGACTGACGTGCTTTCCATCATCGGCGTCTTTGCGCTGATACAGATTCATCTGCACGGAGAAGTGGCGCCGGGAAAGCTGATCGGCGAAGTGATGTCGGCGATGATATTCGCCGCTGTGATCGGGGTGTTGGGCGGCTTGGGTTGGTTGCTGGTGCTGGGGAAGGTTCGCGACTTCCCCAACACCATCTCGTCGACGCTGGCCTATGTTTTTATCGTTTACGGACTCACCGAGTTCCTCGGATTTTCCGGCGCGATTGCCGCATTGGCGTTGGGGATTACGCTAACCAATTTCGAGAAATTTCATTTGCACAGCATTCCGAGCATAGACCGCAATATTGTTCCGCTGAACGAAATTGACAAGGCGTTCTATAGTGAAGCAGTCTTTCTGCTCAAAACCTACTTCTTTATCTATCTGGGAATTTCTATCCAGTTTGGCGAAATCAGCATGACGCTGGTGGCTTTTTCGATGGTGTTGGTGATCTATGCGATGCGATTGTCACTAACCCGCTTGATATTCAGTGACGCGAGCTACAGTTTGCGTGATACAGCTATAACCTCGATGATGGGACCCAAAGGCTTGGCGTCCGCGGTTCTGGCTACACTACCGCTTAAGTATGGAGTGGATAGCGGTGAACTGATCCGCGACGTAGCATATATGGTCGTGTTGCTAAGCATTTCTTTGACCGCCGTCCTGGTCATGTTATATCCGCGAAATTTTGCCCAGCGTATTTACTCGCATGCGCTGAAGAAGCCGATAGATAAGCAAATGCAGAACAGGTAATCTGGCGTGCTGGGGTGTCTGGAATCGTGAAAATTTCAGCCGACTTCGGTCAACGGGCTTTGTTCATTTCTGAATATTGAAAAGGGCAAACGATAATCTGCAGGTGCCCACGCGAACGCGGGTTGTTCAATCCGGATCCCGCGCGATCCTGGCACTACTCCAGACTTGTCAGTGGAGACTTCTTGCAGACACTTCTCGCTCTGGATTGGGCAAGCTTCTTTTCCTGCATGACTCTCGATGCATTAGTGGCCACGCTCTGTATCGGGTATCTGTCCATCCCATCGTCAAAATTTCCGCTATTACCGTCCGTAATGCGATAGGAAATGTCACGGCCGGGAAAGATGAATGGCAAGTCGAATGGTTCAACTGCATGCAATCCCCACTCGCCGAATTCAGAAAGCGAAGCAACCAGCATCCGGCCGTCGCCCTGCTGGAGTGCTTCGATCTCGTCACTTGCGGTATTAAAGTTTGCTGTCGGGGCAAATTTCCACACTGACCCGGCCGCAAGTGTGCAACTAGGCAAGTTGCCAGAGCCTTCAACTGCGAGGCTCTTCGGCGTATTCGGCGTTGCAGTATGACCAACTTGATGACGACCCCGACGACCGCCCGGGCCGCTTGAGTGGCGGTCATGGAAAAGATCAATGCCAAAGTGGCACGCAATTTCATCTGACGCTTCAGGAATTGTTGGTTGAAGTGCAAGCTGGATTGCAATGGAAATGCTGATCAGAGCAAGGCTGAAACCAGGGTGCGTTGAAATATACGAGAGACCGGAGTTGTATACCACCAACACTTGCCAAGATTTTAACCACTTGAAATCGCAGGATGTACTGACGAAAAATGCCGAAAGCCAGTAAAATGCCAGACTTTGCAACTGCTTATATCTTCCGATGCCTACCTTTCAACAAATTATCCTGACACTGCAAAACTATTGGTACAAGCAGGGGTGCGTATTGCTGCAACCGTACGACATGGAAGTTGGTGCGGGAACTTCGCATACCGCAACATTCCTGCGGTCTCTCGGGCCGGAGCCATGGAAGGCCGCGTATGTGCAGCCATCGCGGCGTCCCAAAGACGGTCGCTACGGAGAGAATCCCAACCGTCTGCAGCATTACTACCAGTTTCAGGTGGTATTGAAGCCTGCGCCCGCAAATATTCTTGAGCTCTATCTCGGTTCGCTGGAAACTTTGGGCTTTGACCTGAAGCAGAATGATGTGCGCTTCGTAGAGGATGAC